>JAEUOY010000035.1 GCA_016790515.1 Burkholderiaceae bacterium
GCACCACGTCGAGCGCGGTCCAGGCGGCGCGCAGCGCGTCGATCTCGCGGCCCCGCAGGCCTTCGATCGTCGTCACCGGCCGCTCGCCGACCGCCGACAGCGGCGTCACGCAGGAACGCGCAGGCCGGCCATCCAGGTGCACGGTGCAGGCGCCGCACTGCGCGATGCCGCAGCCGAACTTGGTGCCGGTCAGCTGCAGTTCGCCGCGCAGCACCCACAGCAGCGGGGTGTCGGGCTCGGCCGCGACCTGCAGCGGCCGGTCGTTGATGCGGATCGTCGTCGTCATCGCGGGGTCTCGCTCAGGCCAGTTTCAGCGGCAGGCTGCGCAGGCGCTGGCCGGTCAGTGCGAACAGCGCATTGGCCACCGCCGGCGCGACCGGCGGCGTGCCGGGCTCGCCGACGCCTTCGGGCGGCTCGGTGCTGGCGATGATCTCGGTCTCGATCAGCGGGCACTCGCTGCCGCGCAGCAGCGGCTGCTGGTGGAAGTTGGTCTGCTGGACCTGGCCGTTCTCCAGCGTGATCTCGCCGTGCAGCGCCGCGGTCAGGCCGAAGACCACCGCGCTGTCCATCTGCTGGCGGATGCCGTTGGGGTTGACCGCCAGCCCGCAGTCGATCGCCGCGACGATGCGGTGCACGCGGATGCGCCGCGGCTCGGCCGGGTCCAGCGAGACCTCGGCGACCTGGGCGACGATGCTGCCGAAGGACTGGTGCAGCGCCAGGCCGCGGGCGACCGGGGCGCCATCGGCGACGGCGGCCGGCGGCCGGCCCCAGCCGGCCTTGGCGGCAGCCCGCTCGAGCACCGCCGCGTGGCGCGGGTGGTTCTTCAGCAGCGCCAGCCGGAACGCCAGCGGGTCCTGCCCCACCGCGTGCGCCGCCTCGTCGACGAAGCTCTCCTTGAAGAAGGCCTGGTGCGAGTGGCCGACCGAGCGCCAGAAGCCCACCGGCACCGGCAGTTCGACGATGCGGTGGCTCACCCGCGCGGCGGGCCATTCGTAGGGCTGGTCGAAGGCCCCTTCGGCGGTGGTCTTGTCGGGGCCGGCGCCGGGCAGGCCGAACTGGCGCTTCAGGAACTGCTGGACGATGGCCGGGCCCGCCGAGGCCGCCGTCCAGGCCACCAGCCGGCCCTGCGCGTCGAAGCCGGCGCGGTAGCGCGCGACGCAGGGCGGGCGGTAGAAGTCGTGGCCGAAGTCCTGCTCGCGGCTCCAGAAGGTCTGCACCGGCACGCCGGGCATCGCGCGCGCGACGTGGGCGGCCTGGGCGACGAAATCGACTTCCAGCCGGCGGCCGAAGCCGCCGCCCAGCAGCGTGACCTCGATCGCCACCTGCTCGCTGTCGAGGCCCAGCGCGCGGGCGGCGGCCCAGCGCGCCAGCCCGGGCACCTGGGTCGGCGCCCAGACCCGGGCCTTGGGGCCGTCCCTGGCGTCGGGCATGAACTGCACCGTGCAGTTCATCGGCTCCAGCGCCGCATGGGCCAGCAGCGGCGCGTGGTACTCGGCGCTGATCGACCTGGCCGCGCCGCGCATCGCCGCCGCCGCATCGCCGTGGCGGTAGTAGCCGAAGCCGTCACCGTCGTCCAATGCCTGGGTCAGCCGCTCGCGCAGCGTGGCGCTGGACAGGCCGGCGGCCGGCCCGGGGTCCCACTGCACCACCACCGCCTTGGCCGCCTGCATCGCATGCCAGGGCGTGTCGGCGATCGCCGCGATGCCGCCGCTGCCGCCGCGCAGGCCCGGCACCGCGATCACCTGCCGCACGCCGGGCAGCCGCCGCGCCGGCCCGGCGTCGAAGCCGGTCACGCTGCCGCCCAGCGTCGGGCACATCACGACGCTGGCGTAGTGCTGGTCCGGCAGCACGGTGTCGATGCCGAAGCGCGCGCTGCCGTCGTGCTTGGCGGCCGCCTCGAGGCGGGGCCGGTCGCGGCCGATGAGCTTGAACTCGGCCGCCGTCTTCAGCGCCACGCTGCCCGGCAGCGGCTGCTGCGCGGCGCGCCCGGCCAGTTCGCCGAAGCGGGCGCTGCGGCCCGAGGAGGCATGGCTGACGACGCCGGCGGCCACCCGGCAATCGCCGGCCGGCACGCCCCAGCGCTGCGCCGCCGCGGCCACCAGCATCGCCCTCGCGCTGGCGCCGGCCTCGCGCATCGGCAGCCACAGGTCCTTCACGCTGGACGAGCCGCCGGTGGCCATCAGCCCGATCTCGCGCATCGCCTTGGCGGTCATCCGGGTGGCGCTGCGCTGGAGCCAGCCGTGGTCGTCGGGGTGGAAGGGCAGGCCGTCGGCGATGGTGGCGATGTTGTTGTAGATCGCGTCGATCGGCGGGTGCTCGGTGCGCACGCGGGCCCAGTCGGCGTCGAGCTCGTCGGCCAGCAGCATCGCCAGCGAGGTCAGCACGCCTTGGCCCATCTCGCTCTTGGGCACCATCACCGTGACGCTGTCGTCGTCGGCGATCTTCAGCCAGCCATTGAAGGCCTGCTGGCCGCCCGCCACCGGCAGCGACCGGCTGCCGGTCAGACGCTGGCGCGGCGGCATCAGCCCCCAGCCCACCACCCGCGCACCGGCGGCGGCCGCGGTGCCCAGCACGAAGGCGCGGCGGCTCACCAAGACGCGGCCTCGCGGTGGGCGCCGGCCTGCGGTCGGTTCGGGGCGCGCACGGCGCGCGCGGGGGCATGGAAGGTGGGCATCACCGGCAGAGCATAAACCCGGCACCCAGGTGCCAGGTCAAGGGCCGGCGCCGCGCGCAGCCTGCAGTCCAGCTCGGCGCCGAGCTGGCGGTTCACCGTGCCCCGGGCGGCCGCCAGGACCGACGACCCGACGGTCGCTGCCAGGCACGACCGGCCACGCGTCCCGTTCGCAGACATGGACGAACACCTCCTGCCGGGCGTTCTTCGGGCGGCGGGCGCGCCGGCCTTGCGCCTGGTCAAGGCCGCTGCGCGGCCCGTGTCGGTCGATGCGCGGCGACGGCCGGCGTCGGGCGGGATGGCCGACCGGGGGTACCCCGAACGGGTGCGCCGCTCAGCGTGCGCGGCGCCGGCGCTGCGCCAGCAGGCCGGCGGCACCGGCCAGCCACAGCCAGGCCGTGGCCGGCTCGGGCACCGGCGACGGGTTGACCGACATGCTGCCCGAGGCCTGCGCGAGTGCGAAGAAGTGGCCGCTCAGCGCGGCGTCGGACGGGTTGGCGAAGCTCACGCTCAACCCGATCGCGTCAACGCTGCGGCTCGGGCCGTCGAAACTGCCGCAGCCCGGCGGATCGCCGTCGCCCGCCGCGCCGCTCAGCGACGCGCCCAAGGCGCAGCCGGCGGTGCTGAACTGGAAGTACGGGTCGCCGAAGGCGGGCGACATCACGCGCATCCACACCTGCGCATAGGCGCTGGCGTCCTGCAGGTCGGCCGCATGGCCCGGGGCTACCGCGACCCCGACGTCGCCGACGGCCGCGATCGTCACGCGCGTGCCGGGCGCCAGCCGGAAATCGCCCCAGATGTCCAGGTGGGGCGCCTGCACCGAGGCGTGGTACTCGGCCACGTAGTCGCGCACGCCGGCGGCCCACGGGTCCAGCGCCGAGCCCTCGACCGCCAGCGACATCGATGCCAGCGATCCGGTCGCATTGACGAGCGCGGCGATCGCGGCACCGCGTTGGCTGGTGATGTCGGCCGTGGTCGCGCCGAAGGGCCCGGAGCCATGGACCGTCTTCGCACCGCCGCCGACTTCGCCGTCGGGCTGCGACGAGTGCGAGCGCACGTACAGCTGCGGGTGGCCCTCGTCGAACAGGAACTCGATCGACGGCGCGACGCCGTCGCCGGGGTTCAGGTCCTCGAGCACGACCGTGAAGCCGTCGAGTCGCGCGTAGGCGCTGCTGCCGGCCTGCGCGGCGGTGGCCAGCGCCCACAGGCACGTGACGATGGCGGACCGGGTGGTGGCAAGCATGTCGGGCCTCCTGGTTTGGGGGCGATCGTCGCGCGGCGATCGCGGGGGCCAAGCTTGCCTGCCCGGTCCTGATCCGCGCCCAGGGTCAACCCGCAGGTGGCGGGCCGCCGTGCCGAGGCCTGCGCCGGCCATCGCGAGCATCCTGTCGACCGGCCCCCCCGTGCCCTGGCGCCGGACCTGGCCCGGCACAGGGTCCGGCAGCGGCGCCCGGCGGCCGCTCACGCGCCGTCAGGCCCGCATCAGCGTGCTCTTGCCGAACAGGCTCTCGATCAGGTCAACCACCAGCACGGCGGTCTTGTTGCGTTCGTCGAAGGCGGGGTTCAGTTCCATCACGTCCAGGCTGGCCAGGCGGCCGCTGTCGGCGATCATCTCCATGCACAGCTGGGCCTCGCGGTAGGTCGGTCCGCCCGGCACCGTGGTGCCGACGCCCGGCGCGATCGCCGGGTCGAGGAAGTCGACGTCGAAGCTCACGTGCAGGTGGGTCTGGGCGTCCAGCGTGGCCAGTGCCAGCTCCATCGCATGGCGCATGCCCATCTCGTCGATGTAGCGCATGTCGAACACCTCGAGACCGACCTGGTGCACGAAGCGCTTCTCGCCCGGGTCGACGCTGCGGATGCCGATCTGCCGCAGCGACTTCGGATGGATCGCCGGCACCGTGCCGCCGATCCCGATCAGCGCCTGCGGCCCGTGGCCGCACAAGCAGGCCACCGGCATGCCGTGCAGGTTGCCGCTGGGCGTCAGCACGCTGGTGTTGAAGTCGGCATGGGCGTCCAGCCACAGCACGCGCAGCTTGCGGCCGGCCTCGCGGCAGAACCGCGCCACCGCACTGATCGAGCCGACGCCCAGGCAGTGGTCGCCGCCCAGCAGGATCGGCAGCCGGCCGAGCCGCAGCTCGGCCAGCACCGCGTCGTGCACGGTCTGGTTCCAGACCACCACCTCGGCCAGGTGCCGGTAGCCGTCGACCGGCGGCAGCCAGGGATTGGCAGGGCCGCTCAGGTTGCCGCGGTCGGCCACCTCGAGGCCATGGCCTTCCAGCGCCGCCTGCAGGCCGGCCACGCGCATCGCCTCGGGGCCCATGCTGGCGCCGCGGCTGCCGGCGCCGATGTCGGTCGGCGCGCCGATCAGGCTGACCTTGCCGGCCATCGCTCAGACCGACCCGGCGGTCTCTTCGCGGCCCGGCTCGCTGCCGTCGAAGCCGTAATGCTCGGCCAGCCTGTCCCAGGCCTCCTCGGCGGTTTCGACGTAGTGGAACAGCCCCAGGTCGCCGGCGCTGATCATGCCGGTGTCGACCAGGTGCTGGAAGTTCACCAGCTTCTCCCAGAACGCCCGGCCGAACAGCAGGATCGGCCGCTGGCGGCTCTTGCCGGTCTGGACCAGCGTCATCGTCTCGAACAGCTCGTCGAGCGTGCCGAAGCCGCCGGGGAAGCACACCAGCGCGATGCTGCGCATCACGAAGTGCATCTTGCGCAGCGCGAAGTAGTGGAACTGGAAGCACAGCTCGGGCGTGATGTAGGGGTTGGGCTCCTGCTCGTGCGGCAGCACGATGTTCAGCCCGATGCTCTTGCCGCCGACCTCGTGCGCGCCGCGGTTGCCGGCTTCCATGATGCCGGGGCCGCCGCCGGTGACGACGTAGATCGGCGTCGCGTGCACACGCGAGCGCTCGGTCACCACCGCCGCGAAGCGGCGGGCGGCGTCGTAGTAGCGGCTCATCTCGACCGCGGTCTCGGCGCGGGCGATCGCCGGGGCATCGCCGTGCTCGCGCGCCTGGGCCAGGCGCCTGGCCGCGTCCTCGGGGCTGGCGATGCGGGCGCTGCCGAAGATCACGATCGTCGACTCGATGCCCTGTTCCTGCTGCACCATCTCGGGCTTCAGCAGCTCGAGCTGCATGCGCACCGGCCGCAGTTCCTCGCGCAGCAGGAAGTCGGTGTCGGTGAAGGCCAGCCGGAACGCGCTCTCCGGGCCGCCGTAGCGCGACGGCGGCCGCGCGACCTCGGCGTCCTCCAGTGCGGTGGGGAAGTTGCGGGCGGTCAGTTCGGCTTGCTTCTTGTCCATGCCCGCAGCTTAGCAAGCCACGGGCCCTACCATCGTGGCCGATGCCCCTGCTCGCCCTGACCCTCGACCTCGACGACACCTTGTGGCCGGTAGGCCCGACGATCGCCCGCGCCGACGCGCTGATGTGGCAGTGGCTGGCCCGGCAGGCCTCGGCCACCCACGCTGCCCGCGACGACGCCACGCTGCGCGCGCTGCGCAGCGAAGTCGCCCGCGAGCGGCCCGACTGGGCCCACGACCTGAGCGCGCTGCGCCGCGAGACCGTGCGCCGCGCGCTGCTCGCCGCCGGCGACGACCCGGCGCTGGCCGAGCCGGCGTTCGAGGTCTTCTTCGAGGAGCGCCAGCGCGTCGCCCTGTACGACGACGTGCTGCCCGCGCTGGCCCGGCTGGCCGCGCGCTGGCCGCTGGTGGCGCTGTCCAACGGCAATGCCGACGTGCGCCGCGTGCCCGGCCTGGCGGCGTACTTCCGTGCCGCGGTCAGCGCCAGCGAGCTCGGCGTCGGCAAGCCGGCGCCGGCGGCCTTCGCCGAAGCCTGCCGGCGCGCCGGCGCGCTGCCGGCGAACACCTTGCACGTCGGCGACGACCCGGCACTGGACGTCGACGGCGCGCTCGACGCCGGCCTGCAGGCGGCCTGGGTGCAGCGCAGCGACGCGCTGTCCGGCCGCCGGCCGCGCGGCACGGCGCAGCACGAGGTGAGCCGGCTGGACGCGCTGGCCGACCGGCTGGGCGTCTGAGATTCCGGAAATGACCTCGATTCGCCCCGTCATCGAGTGCAACTTTCACGCCAGGCCCCGCTCACAGGCATAAGTGCGGTCTTATACTGACCGATCGGTTCGATTCGTTGGCGAGGCGCGATGCCTCCAAGGCAGGCTTTCATGACGGGCAAGTTCAAGGTGGCGGGTCTGTTGGCGGCGGGCGCCATCGCCGGCGCGCTGACCACGATGACGCTGCAGTCCTTCGCGCGCAACTCGCTGGCGCCGCTGCCACTGGAAGAACTGCAGCAGCTCGCCGCGGTGTTCGGCATGGTCAAGAGCGACTACGTCGAGCCGGTCGACGAGAAGAAGCTGATCTCCGACGCGATTTCCGGCATGGTCGCGGGGCTCGACCCGCATTCGGTCTACTTCGACAAGAAGACGCTGAAGGAATTCCGCGAGGGCACCACCGGCAAGTTCGTCGGCGTCGGCATCGAGATCGGCATGGAAGACGGCCTGGTCAAGGTCGTCTCGCCGATCGAAGGTTCACCGGCATTCCGCGCCGGCATCAAGTCGGGCGACCTGATCACCCGCATCGACGACACCCCGGTCAAGGGGCTGACGATGGACCAGGCGGTCAAGAAGATGCGCGGCGAGCCCAACACCAAGGTGCAGCTCACCGTTTTCCGCAAGGACGAGAGCCGCAGCTTCCCGGTGACGATCACGCGCGAGGAAATCCGCGTGCAGAGCGTGCGCGCCAGGCTGATCGAGCCGGGCTACGGCTGGATCCGCGTCAGCCAGTTCCAGGACCGCACGATCGACGACTTCGTCCGCAAGTTGGACGAGTTGTACAAGGCCGATCCGAACCTGAAGGGTCTGGTGCTCGACCTGCGCAACGATCCCGGCGGCCTGCTCGAAGGCGCGGTGGCGCTGTCGGCGGCCTTCCTGCCGGCCGACGTGACGGTGGTCTCGACCAACGGCCAGATCGCCGAATCGCGCGCCACCTTCAAGGCCTCGCCCGAGTACTACGTGCGCCGCGGCAGCAGCGATCCGCTGCGCAAGCTGCCGGCTGCGCTGAAGACGGTGCCGCTGGTGGTGCTGGTCAACGAAGGCTCGGCCTCGGCCAGCGAGATCGTCGCCGGCGCGCTGCAGGACCACAAGCGCGCCACCATCATGGGTGCGCAGACCTTCGGCAAGGGCTCGGTGCAGACGGTGCGCCCGCTGTCGGCCGAGACGGCACTGAAGATCACCACTGCCCGCTACTACACCCCCAGCGGCCGCGGCATCCAGGCGCGCGGCATCGTGCCGGACATCTTCCTCGACGAAACCGCCGAGGGCAACGTGTTCGCCGCGCTGCGCGTGCGCGAAGCCGACCTCGAGCGCCACCTGAGCGCTGCCGCCACCGCCGCAGGTTCGGCCGCCAGCGCCGCCGCCGCCGAGGGCGACAAGGACAGCGCCCGCCAACGCGAACGCGAAGCCGCCCGCGCCCGCCTCGAAGCCGAGCAGGCGCGCAGCAACCAGCCGCCCAAGCCGCTGCCCGAGTTCGGCAGCGCCGAGGACTTCCCGCTCGTGCAGGCGCTGAACCAGTTGCGCGGCCTGCCGGTGGTGGCCAGCAAGACCGCCGCCGAACGCAAGGCCGAAGCAGCGCCGGCCAAGTGAACGGCCGGGCCTGCTGAAGCGCGGCCACGGCGCCAATAGGCCGAGCCGGCGCCCACGACGAGCCCCGCCCCGTCCAGCGAACGAGCCCGCCTGCGAAGGCGGGCTTTTTTCTTGCCCAAACCGGCGCGGGCGCCGACTATGCTTCGCGCCCTGCCTCGCGCGCATGCCTCGGCCGCACCGTCGGCGGCCGCCTCTTCGATGGACGCCAAGAACCCGCGCCTGCCCAGCCGCAACTTCCCCACCGCGCAGGAAGAAGCTGCCGTCGCCGAGGAGCCGCCTTCGTCGCGCTACGCCGGGCCCGAAAGCGCCTACCGGCTGGCCTTCACCGACACCGCGTTCCTGCTGCGCGAAGACCTGCGGCCGGTGCGCATGCAGCTCGAACTGCTCAAGCCCGAGCTCGTGCAGCGCGAGCAGGGCATCGAGAACACGATCGTCATCTTCGGCAGCGCACGCATCATGCCGCCCGAGACGGCGCAGGCGCAGCTCGACGATGCGCGCGCCGGCGGCGCCGCCGCCACCGTGAAGCGCGCCGAGATCGCCGTCGCGATGAGCCGCTACTACGAGGAAGCGCGCCGCTTCGCCGCGCTCGTGACGCGCCGCTCGCGCCAGCACGAGACGCCGATCTACGTCGTCACCGGCGGCGGCCCCGGCATCATGGAAGCGGGCAACCGCGGCGCGCACGACGTGCGCGGCAAGAGCATCGG
>JAEUOY010000050.1 GCA_016790515.1 Burkholderiaceae bacterium
GTCCGGCAGGAGGCCGCCCGGCAGGAGGCCGCCCGGCAGGAGGCCGCCCGGCAGGAGGCAGTCCGGCAGGAGGCAGTCCGGCAGGAGGCAGTCCGGCAGGAGGCAGTCCGGCAGGAGGCCGCCCGGCAGGAGGCCGCCCGGCAAGAGGCAGTTCGGCAGGAGGCCGCCCGGCAGGAGGCCGCGAAAGCGGAGGCCGCCCGGCGGGAAGCAGTGCTGCGCGCGATCGGACGACAGCTGGATGAAGAAGCCGCCCGGCGCGATGCGGCATCGGCGGCTGCGGGCCAGCCCGCCGGGCCGGCCCCCAGCTCCAGCGGCGCGCGTCGGGCCCGGCTGTTCGGTCGCGCCGATGCCAATGCCGAACTGATCCTCTACGCCGAGGCCTGGGCCCGGAAGATCCAGCTGAACATGACCTTCGACATGGTCCGCGATGCAGTGAAGCGGCCGCACACCGATCCGCTCGTGACGGTGGCGATCCGCAGCGATGGATCGGTGGAGTCGGTGAGCTTCGTCAGGTCCAGCGGTGCGGCGGAAATCGACGACGCGATACGGCGCGTCGTGCAGAGCCAGCTGCCCTACCCGGCATTCCCGCCGGCGCTGGCCCGCGAGTTCGACGTGATCGAGATCCGCCGGAGCTGGCATTTCGACATGGCCATCCGCTTGTACTGACCGGGTCGTGCGCGTCGTCGAGACGATCCGGGCCGCGCCGGGCCGGCGGCAGCGGACGCGTCGGGTGGCCCGGCTTCGACGTGGCAGAACTCACGCGACAATCGGCCTGACGCGTCGCCGAGCCCCGGGCACGGCGACGACCGCAGCGATTCATCGTGGGAGATTTCATGCGGATGGAAGGTTCTCGTCGCGTCGTCGCGATGGCACTGCTGGCGCTGGCGGCCGCCGGCGCGGCGCAGGCACAGGGCAAGGGCTGGTCGTCGTTCGGGTCGGTGACGCCGGTCTACCTGGGCCAGGGTGACCTCGACGGAGGCGGCCACTACAGCGCCTGGAGCACGGTCCTGCGCGCCGGCCTGCTCGGCGACCTGGGTGGCGGCCGGCGCGCCGGCGTCGTCTTCAACTACGACTACACCGACTACTCGTTTGCCGATCCCGCCGCATTCGGCGCCGTCGCGCCCTGGGGCTCGGTCAAGCGCTATGGCCTGGCGGCGCCGCTGTCGTACACCCGAAGCGACGGCTGGAGCTTCGGCCTGACGCCCTCGGCCGACTGGATCCACGAGAACGGGGCCGACACCGGCGAATCGCTGACCTGGGGCGCGATCGCCACCGCGACGCGGTACTTCGCCGACGGCAACCAGCTCGGCATCGGCCTGGCCGCCTTCAGCCGGCTCGAGGAGACGAGTGTCTTCCCGCTGCTGGTCGTCGACTGGAAGCTGTCAGAACGCTGGCGCCTGGTGAATCCCTTGCCGGCAGGGCCCACCGGTCCGGCCGGGCTGGAACTCGACTACCGCGTCGGCGATGGCTGGAACGTCGGCGTCGGCGCGGCCTGGCGCACGACACGCTTCCGGCTCAGCCAGACCGGCCCGGTGGCCAACGGCGTCGGCGAGGAGCGGGGTGTGCCGGTCTTCCTGCGCTCGACGCACAGCTTCGGCCCGAGCCTGAGGCTCTTGCTCTATGCCGGCATGGTCACGGCCGGTGAATTGCGCGTCGAGGACGCCTCGGGCCAGCTCTTGCGCAAGGTCGGCGTCGAACCGGCGCCGCTGCTCGGCGCGACGGTCTCGGCGCGGTTCTGAGCACCCGCCGGGCCAGGCGGCGCCCGGCCCGGCGGGTGTCAGGGCCTTCAGGCGGCCGCGGACAGCTTCGTGAAGTTCACCGCCACGACGTCGGCCACTTGCTTCGACGCCTTGTTCACACCTTCGTAGGTGGTGTTCGCGGCGGCGATCGCCTGCTTCACCAGCGCCACAGCGCCCTCCGAACCGGGCGCGTTCTTGACGGCGCCGTCGACGGCTTCGAGGAAGCTGGACTGGAACTCGGCGATCCGGGCCTCGACCGTGGCACGCTGGGCCTCGGCAGTGGCCGCGACGATTTCCTGCACCTGGCGCAGGTAGGCGGTCGCCTTCGGGACGACGGCCTGGGCCGCCGCGGTCTGCAGCTTGACGAACTGGTCGGGGCTGGTGGTCGACGCCGCGGCCATGGCGTCCTGCGCCAGCTCGGCCAGGACGGTCTTCGCGGCCTGCAGGTTCAGCGCGGTGAGTTGCTCGACGCCCCGCAGCGCCTGCTCGCTCAGCGCGAACAGGGTGTCGACGGAGGCCTTGCCGGCATCGGTGAATTGGCTGGTGTTGATCATGGACTCACTCCTGGTTTGGGCGGGACAGAAAGATTGCTGCACCGCAGCATCGCCAGTTTACCAAGGGTTTTCCTTTATGCAAGCCATTTTTTGCTGCATCGCAACATCGGCGAGGCGGCCGACCGATGGCGCCATCGCGCGCCGGCCGTCGGGTCAGGCCGCGTGCCGCATGGCCGGGGCCGGCGCCGCTGCCAGCCGTAGATCAGTGTCTGGGGGTGCCGCTGGTGCCGAGCCCGACGACCGCGACGATGGCCAGCAGCGCAGCCAGCCGAACGCGGTGGTGGTGGTGGCCATCGCGGTCAGCGCCATGCCGACCGAGAACCAGGCGTTGGACGCCAGCATCACCTTGCGGCGGCCGAGGATGTCGCCGACCGAGCCGGCGAGCAGCGCGCCGACCATCACGCCGACCAGCGCATAGCTGCCCGGCAGGCCGGCGGTGGCCGGGTCGACCGGGTCGATCTGCGTGGCGTCGCGCAGGAAGGTCGAGACTTGATTCCGGATCGCGCGCTGGCTCACTCGGCGGCGCCGACGTGCAGCACGATCTCGCCGACGCCCTCGATGCGGCCGTCGATGCGGTCGCCGCTCTGCAGCGCGCCGACGCCTTCGGGCGTGCCGGTGAAGATCAGGTCGCCGGGCTGCAGGTGGTAGAACAGCGACAGGTCGGCGATCAGCTCGGGGATGTTCCAGATCAGCTTGTCCAGGTCGGACGACTGGCGCGGCTGGCCGTTGACGGTCAGCGACAGCGCACCGTGGTCGAGGATCTTGCCCGGCATCGGCACGATCTCGGAGACCACCGACGACTGCTCGACGTCCTTGCCCAGGTCCCAGGGCCGGCCCTTGTCGCGGGCGACGAGCTGCAGGTCGCGGCGCGTCATGTCCAGGCCGCAGGCGTAGCCGTAGACCAGCGCCGCGGCGTCGGACGGCTGGACGCGAAAGCCCGGCTTGCCGATCGCGACCACCAGTTCCATCTCGTGGTGATAGTTCTTCGTCTCGCTGGGGTAGGGCACCGTCGCGCCGGATTCGACCAGCGTCGAGGGCGACTTGGTGAAGTAGAACGGCCGCTCGACGCTCTTGTCGACGGGCCGGCCCATCTCGACCGCATGGGCGTGGTAGTTGCGGCCGACGAAGAACAGGCGGTTGACGGGCAGGCGCTGGTCGGTGCCGCGCACCGGCAGCGAGTGGACGGGCGGCGGGGTCCAGAGGTAGGCGGTCATGAGGGTGGGCTCGATGCGAAGAAGGACGGGGTTCAGGCGCGGGTCTCGAAGACGCCCAGCTTCTGGTGCAGCGGCGTCTCGTCGGCGATGAACAGGAAAGCGGGGCGGTCGGCCGACGCGTTGGCCAGCGTCACCGCGGTGTAGCCCGGGGCGCAGCAGGTGTCGGCCGCGGCGAGGCGGAAGCGCTGGTCCTCGACCTGGACCGAGGCCGCGCCTTCGATCAGGTGGAACACCGCGGCCGGGCTGCGCGCGGGCAGCGCCAGCGTCTGGCCCGGGCGCAGCATCAATGCGCTGTAGCCGAGGATGTTCTGTGCGTCGGCGCCGGTCTCGGGGTTGACGTAGCGCACCTGCACCGCGTCGAGTGCCGGCTGGTCGGCGGCCAGCGATTCGAGCGCGGCGCGGGCGTCGGCCCAGGGGTAGCGCAGCATCGGGTAGGCCTTGCGCGAGCGCTCGAACACCGGCATCGGCACCACGCCGCCGCGGGCATAGGCGCGGTCGCCGCGGCCGGGGTGCTGGGTCTGGCGCTGGCCGTCGACGTGGTAGCTGGCTTCCATGTAGTAGACCAGCGGCAGGTCGAGCACGTCGAGCCAGACCACCGGCTCGGTGCCGTCGTGGCCATGCTCGTGCCACAAGCCGGTGGGCGTCAGGATCAGGTCGCCGCGCTGCATGGTGCACTTCTCGCCGTCGACCGTGGTCCAGGCGCCTTCGCCCTCGACGACCATGCGCACCGCATTCGGCGTGTGGCGGTGCGAGGGCGCCCATTCGCCGGGCAGCAGCAGCTGCATGCCCAGGTACATCGCGGCGCTGGCCTGCATCTTCTCGAGGCCGTGGCCGGGGTTGGCCAGCACCAGCACGCGGCGCTCGGCCTTCTCGATCGGCGTCAGCTCGCCGGCCTGCAGCAACAGCGGCCGCAGCGCCTCGTAAGGCCAGTGGGTGGCGCGGGTGCGCGGCTGCGGCTTGCCCGGCGGCAGCACCGCGCGCAGGCTGGGCCACAGCGGCACCAGGTTCTGCCGGGACAGCGCCTCGCGGTAGTCGGCGGGCAGGTCTTCGAGGCGTCCGAGTTCGTTCATGGTGTCGTTCCTCACGGGCTCAGGCGGCCAGGCAGTGGTCGACGGTCCAGCCGTACAGCCACTCCATCGCGTCGTAGAAGCGCTCTTGCGAGCGGCCCTTCCACAGTTCGTTGCGCACCAGGCGTTCGACGCCCTTGGCGTGGAAGATGCGGCCCATCTCGCGCGCCGACAGCACGATGCGCGCGGTGCGGGCGATGCGCGAGCGCTGGTAGTGCTCGAAGGCCTTCGCGAAATCGTTGTCGTGCACGCGCAGCGCCTCGCCCAGCGTCACCGCGTCCTCCAGCGCCATGCAGGCGCCCTGGGCCAGGTACTGCAGCGTCGGGTGCGCGGCGTCGCCGAGCAGCGTCGCGCGGCCGAAGGTCCATTGGCCGATCGGCTCGCGGTCGGCGGTGGCCCAGCGCTTCCAGTCCTTGGGCAGGTCGATCAGCTGGCGGGCCTTGGCGCAGATGCCGTCGAAGTAGCTCTGCACTTCGTCGCGGCTGCCTTCGCGCACGCTCCACTCTTCCTTGTCGCGGCTGTGGAAGGTGACGACCACGTTGTACTGCTCGCCGCCGCGCAGCGGGTAATGCACCAGGTGGCAGTTCGGGCCGACCCAGATGCTGGCTGCGTTCCATTGCAGGTCGGCCGGGAAGTCCTTCTTGTCGACCACCGCGCGGTAGACGACATGGCCGGAGACGCGGGCGTCGTCGCCGACATACTGGCGGCGCACCGCCGACTTCACGCCATCGGCGCCGATCAGCGCGATGCCGCGGTGGGCGCGGCCCTGCTGGTCGATCACCGTGACGCCCCGCTCGTCCTGTTCCACGCGCTGCGCCGTGGTCGAGGTCAGCACCTGGATGCGGTCGGAGGCCTGCGCGCCTTCGAGCAGCGACCGGTGAACGTCGGCGCGGTGGATCACCGCATAGGGGTTGCCGAAGCGCTGGCGGAAGGCCTCGCCGGTGGGGATGCGGCCGACCTCGTACTCGTCGATCGCATCGTGCATCACCATGCAGTCGGTGTAGACCGCGCGGCTGCGCGCCAGTGGGCCGACGCCCAGCGCGTCGAAAGCCGCGAAGGCGTTGGGGCCGAGCTGGATGCCGGCGCCGATCTCGCCGAGCTGCGGCGCCTGTTCGAGCACCTTGACCGCAAGGCCGCGGCGCGTCAGCGCCAGCGCCGCGGCCAGGCCGCCGATGCCGCCGCCGGCGACCAGCACCGGGAGTTCAGATGGCTTTGCGTTCACGTCGGGTCTCCTGCGTCGGGGTTGAATGCTTACAATCAGCACCCTGACGATTAGGGTAGTGTTTTAGCGGTCTGAAACAATAGGGTTTCCCCTAGACTCGAGGCGTCGCCTGGCAGTGGACCGCCGCGCCGTGGGCAGCGGCGGTTGCGGCGATCAGCAGATGCGCGGCAGCGGCTCGCCGCTGAGCCAGTCGACCACGCGCTGGCCGCCGACCGCGGTGTTCATCCGGACGAAGCGGTGCGCATCGGCCACCGCCTCGCCGATGCGTGCCGCGTGCCGGCCCAGCGGATGGGCCTGCAGCGCGGCCAGCGCCGCATCGGCCGCCTCGGGCGCGACGAAGGCGACCAGCTTGCCTTCGTTGGCGATGTACAGCGGGTCCAGCCCGAGCAGCTCGCAGGCCGCCGCCACCTGCGGCAGCACGGGAATGGCCGCCTCGTCGAGCCGCATCCCGACGCCCGACTGGCGGGCGATCTCGTTCAGCGTCGTCGCCAGCCCGCCGCGCGTCGGGTCGCGCAGCACATGCACCGCGCCTTCGGGCACGGCGGCGAGCAGCGCGGCCACCAGGCCGTGCAGCGCCGCGCTGTCGGATTCGATCGCACTGTCGAACTGCAGCGATTCACGCTGCGACAGCACCGCGACACCATGCTCGCCGATCGTGCCCGACAACAGCAGCACGTCGCCCGGCCGGGCATTGGCGCCGCCGATCTCGCGCCCGGCCGGCAGTGCGCCCAGGCCAGTGGTGCCGATGAACACGCCGTCGCCCTTGCCGCGCTCGACGACCTTGGTGTCGCCGGTGACCACCGGCACGCCGCAGCCGCGCGAGGCGTCGGCCATCGCTTCGACGATGCGCCGCAGTTCGGCCAGCGGCAGGCCTTCCTCGAGGACGAAGCTCGCGCTCAGGTACAGCGGCGTCGCGCCGAGCATCGCGACGTCGTTGACCGTGCCGTGCACCGCCAGGCTGCCGATGTTGCCGCCGGGAAAGAACAGCGGCGAGATCACGTGCGCGTCGGTCGCCAGCACCAGCCGGTGGCCGGGCGGCGGCGCCGGCAGGCAGGCGCCGTCGTTGCCTTGGCGCAGGAAGTCGTTGTCGAAGGCGCGGGCGAACAGCTCGTCGACCAGCTGCGCGCCGAGCCGGCCGCCGGCGCCGTGGTTCATCTCGATGCAGCCGCGCTTGAAGTCCAGCGGGCGCAGCCAGCCGGTCGGGTCGCGCTTCATGCCGGGACGATGCCGATGTCGCGAAAGCGCCCGTAGGTGTAATGCGCGGCGCACGAGCCTTCGCTGGACACCATGCACGAGCCCATCGGGTTCTCGGGCGTGCAGACGGTGGCGAACAGCTTGCAGTCGGTCGGCTGCTTCACGCCGCGCAGGATCGCGCCGCATTCGCACTGCTTGTGGTCGGGCACCGGCCGGTAGTGCAGCCCGTAGCGCGCTTCGGCGTCGAAGGCGGCGAATTCGGGGCGGATCCTCAGCGCACTGGCCGGCACCTCGCCCAGGCCGCGCCATTCGAAGCTCTTGCGCGGCTCGAAGACCTCGGCCATCAGCGCCTGCGCGACGCGGTTGCCAGCGCGGTTCACCGCGCGGGTGAACTGGTTCTCGACCTCGGCGCGGCCTTCGTTGACCTGGCGCACCAGCATCAGGATGGACTGCATCAGGTCCAGCGGCTCGAAGCCGGAGATGACCACCGGCTTGTGCCAGGCGCTGGCGAAGGGCTCGTAGGGCGCCGAGCCGATCACGATGCTGACATGCGCCGGCCCGACGAAGCCGTCCAGCGCCAGCGTGCCGTACTGCGTGACCTCGGGCGAGTTCAGGATGTGCGTGATCGCCGCCGGCGTCAGCACGTGGTTGCAGAGCAGGCTGAAGTTCTTCAGGCCCTCCTGCGCGGCCTGGCGGATGACCAGCGCGCTGGGCGGCGTCGTGGTCTCGAAGCCGATCGCCAGGAACACCAGCTCGCGCTGCGGGTGGGCACGCGCCAGCTGCAGCGCGTCGGCCGGCGAATAGACCATCCGGATGTCGGCGCCCTGCGCCTTCGCGCGCTGCAGCGACAGCCCGGCCGAGGCCGGCACGCGCATCACGTCGCCGTAGCTGCACAGCGTCACGCCGCGCTCGAGCGCCAGCGCGATCGCCATGTCGATGCGGCCGACCGGCAGCACGCAGACCGGGCAGCCGGGGCCGTGGATCATGCGCAGGTTGTCGGGCAGCAGGTCCAGCACGCCATGGCGCGCCAGCGCGTGGGTGTGGCCGCCGCAGAACTCCATGAAGTGGTAGCGCCGCGCCGGATCGGCCGCCGCACGCAGGCTGGCGGCCAGGTTGCGCGCCAGCGCGGGGTCGCGGAACTCGTCGATGTACTTCATGCCCGGCTCAGTGCCCGCTCATCGCCCGCTTTGCGCCAGCTCGGCGAACAGCGCCAGCGTCGCCAGCGCCTCGGCCTCGTCGAGCACGCCCAGCGCATGGCCGACATGCACGATCACGTAGTCGCCGACCTGGGCCTCGGCGGCCAGCGCGATCGAGATCTGCTTGCGAACGCCGCCGAGGTCGACGATGGCCTGATCGCCGGCCAGCCGTTCGATCACGCGGGCGGGCAGCGCGAGGCACATGATCAGGCCTCGACCGCGGTGCCGGCCGTCACCACATCGACGC
This sequence comes from Burkholderiaceae bacterium, assembly GCA_016790515.1. Lineage (GTDB taxonomy): Bacteria > Pseudomonadota > Gammaproteobacteria > Burkholderiales > Burkholderiaceae_C > Pseudaquabacterium. The sequence continues at coordinate 8,434 of JAEUOY010000050.1, forward strand.
GGCCGGCAGCGAGCGCCGACGCCGCGATCCAGGCCTGGCCCAGCGCCAGGCCGGCGTCGCCGCAGCCGGCGGCGCCGGCTTCGAGCACCCGCAGACCGGCTCGCGCAAGACCGCCGCGCAGTCGCTGGCCGAGGATGCGATTGGCCAGGCAGCCGCCGGCCAGCACCACGGTGTCGGTGTCGTGATGCCGCGCCGCGTCGACCGCGCGCCGCACCAGCGCGCCGGCCAGGCCGAGGTGGAACATCGCCGCGCCGCGGGCAACACCATCGCCACCCTGTTCGCGCAGCGCGAACAGTTCGGCCACCAGCGGTTGCAGGTCCAGCGTCGGCCAGTCGAAGTCGAAGCCCGGATGCAGCGCCAGCCAGCGGTGCGCGGCCCGCTCGAGCGCGATCGCGGCTTCGGCCTCAGTGCTCTGGCGCAGGCTCAGGCCCAGCGCGCCGGCAGCGGCGTCGAACCAGCGACCGGCGCCGGTGCTGCGCGGGCAGTTCAGGCCGCGCTGCAGCATCTGGTGCAGCAGCCGCGTTGCGGCACTGCCGACCTGCGGCGCGAAGCGCGGCTCGATCTCGTCGCCACGACCGGCGGCGAACAGCACCGCGGCGGCCAGCCGCCAGGGCTCGCGCGCCGCGATGTCGCCGCCCGGCAGCGCCAGCGGCGCCAGGTGGGCGATGCGATGCCAGCGGTCGGCGTCGCGATCGACCCACAGCAGCTCGCCGCCCCAGGCCAGGCCGTCGCTGCCGAGGCCGACTCCGTCGAGCGCCAGGCCGATCACCGGCCGGGTCATGCCTTGCTCGGCCAGCACCACGCCGACATGGGCATGGTGGTGCTGCACCGCGATCGCCGGCACGGCCAGCCGCTCGGCCAGCGCCAGCGCCAGCCGGGTGCTGTGGAAATCGGGATGCAGGTCGTGCGCGACCGCCTGCACCGGTGCGCTGCTGCGCGCCAGCAGCACCTCGACGCTGTCGGCCAGCGCTTCGCACGCCGCGCCGTCGTCCAGGTCGCCGTGCAGCGCCGACCAGTGCGCCCGATCGCCGTCGACCCGGCAGGCGCGGTTCTTCAGGAAGGCGCCGCAGGCCAGCACCGTCGCGCCGGCGGCGCGTGGCAGCGGCCGGACCTGGGCGCCGGGGTTCACGCGGCCACCAGCGCCGGCTGCAGCATCCAGTCGAGCCACTGCGACAGGCCCTCGCCGCGGGTCGCCGACACCTGCAGCACCTCGATGCCCGGGTTGATGCGCCGCGCGGACTCGACGCAGCGGGCGACGTCGAAATCGACATGCGGCAGCAGGTCGATCTTGTTGATCAGCATCAGCCGGGCGGCGGCGAACATGTCGGGGTACTTCAGTGGCTTGTCCTCGCCCTCGGTCACCGACAGGATCACCACCTTGGCTTCCTCGCCCAGGTCCCACAGCGCCGGGCAGACCAGGTTGCCGACGTTTTCGATGAACAGCAGCGCCGGCTGGCCAGGGCCGGCGCCATGCGCCCGGGCATGCAGGTCGAGCCGGTCGAAGGCGTCGCCGACCATCTGCGCGTCGAGGTGGCAGCCGCGGCCGGTGTTGACCTGGATCGCCGGCGCGCCGGCGGCGCGGATGCGGTCGGCGTCGAGCCGGGTCTGCTGGTCGCCCTCGATCACCGCCAGCGGCAGCTGCGGCGCGCGCTCGCGCAGCGCGGCGATCGTCGCGCACAGCAGCGTGGTCTTGCCCGAGCCGGGGCTGGACACCAGGTTGTAGGCCATCACGCCATGGGCGGCGAAATGCGCGCGGTTGCGATTGGCCAGGCGCTGGTTGGCGCCCAGCACGTCGGTCTCGATCTGCACCACGCGCTGCGCGCTCAGGCCCGGCACCGAGGCCCGGGCCGTGCCCTGGCCGTAGTGCAGGTCGGTCGTCTCGCCGCTCTGGCCGCAGCCGCAGACCACGCACATCCCGTTCTCCTTCGATCCTTCAATCGTCCTGCACGACCAGGTCGAGCACGCGAAGCTCGCTGCCACCGGTCGGCCTCAGCGGGGCGCCGCCGCAGACCGGGCAGGGGTCGGCCCGGCTGGCGATCTCGACCTCCGCCGCGCAGCCGCTGCACCAGGCGCGGCCGGCCGGCTGGTCGATCTGGATCGCCGCGCCGTCGAGGCAGGTGCCCGGCGCGATCGCATCGAGCGCGAAGCGCAGCGCCGAGACCTCGACGCCGGCCAGCGCGCCGGCTTCCAGCCGCAGCGTCGCGACGCGGCTGAATGCGTCGCGCGCAGCGCTGGCCTGCACCAGGCGCAGGATCTCGGCGGCCAGGCTCAGCTCGTGCACGCAGCGACCTCCTGCGGCTGCGCCAGCCAGCCCTGGGCCCATTGCAGTGCCGCGTCGAGGTGGGCCAACGCGGCGCCGCTGGCCGGCGCACCGAGCTCGAAGCGCTCGCCGCGGATCGCCAGCAGCGTGCAGGGCGGCGGCTCGGCATGCTGCACGTCGCGGAAGACCTGCATCAGCGCCTGCGGCGACAGCGCATGGCTGCTGAGGCTGCGGTCGGCCGCGGGCAGCAGCGGCCGGGTCTCGAACGGTGGCGCACAGACGAGGCTGGCATCGACGAACAGCACTCGCTCGCGGCCGGCCAGGTCGAGCGCGTGCTCGACCATCAGCTGGTAGTCGTCGATCAGCTCGACGTCCGGGCGGTTGCCCAGGCGCGCGCGCAGCCGGTCGACGAACTGCGGCCCCAGCGCATCGTCGCCGCGGCTGGCGTTGCCCCAGCCGAACACCAGCAGCGGTGGCGTCATGCGGCCAGGCCTTGCAGGGGCTCGAGCGAGTGCAGCAGTTCACCTTCGTGCGACTTCAGCACCCGGGCCAGCAGTTCGCCGTCGGGCCCGACCAGCGCCACTTCCAGCGGCATCCTGCCCAGCGCGTGGGTCGCGCAGGACAGGCAGGGATCGTAGGCGCGGATCGCGATCTCGATGTGGTTGAGCAGGCCTTCGGTCAGCTCATGGCCGTCGAGGTACTCGCGGGCCACCGAGCGCACCGCCTCGTTCATCGCCTGGTTGTTGTGGGTGGTCGAGACGATCAGGTTGCACATCGTCACCAGATCATCGTCGCCGACCTCGTAGTGGTGGATCAGCGTGCCGCGCGGCGCCTCGATCACGCCGACGCCGCTGCGCCGGCGCGGCCCGGTGGCCATCAGCTCGCCGGCCAGGATGTCGGGGTCGTCGAGCAGCGCGGCGATGACCTCGACGCAGTGCAGCACCTCGATCATCCGCGCCCAGTGGTAGGCCAGCGGGGCATGGATGGTCTGGCCCTTGCCCCAGTCGAGAAATTCCCGGCGGGCGCTTTCGGCCAGCGGGCTGGGGATGAAGTCGCAGTTCTGCAGCCGCGCCAGCGGGCCCACCCGGTACCAGCCGCGGTCACGCCCCAGGCTCTTCAGGAACGGGAACTTCATGTAGGTCCAGGGCTTGACCTCCTCCTCGATCAGGTCGAGGTAGCCCTGATCGCTGGCGCCGTCGAACAGGATCCTGCCGCTGGCGTCGCGCGCCCGGATCACGCCGTCGTACAGGTCGAGCGCGCCGTCGCCACGCACCAGCGACAGCATGCTCGCCGGCGAGGTGCCGAAGCCGTCGTACAGCGCCGGGTTCTGCGCATGCAGCGTCTTCGCGATGTCGACCGCATCCTGCGACCACTGCACCATCTGCGCCACGTCGCGCAGCAGCCCTTCGCGGTCGGCGGCGCTGACATGCTTGTTGACGCCACCGGGCACCGAGCCGGTGCCGTGCACCCGCTTGCCGGCGGTGGCGCGGATCACCTCCTGGCCGTACTTGCGCAGCAGCACGCCCTTCTTCGCGATGTCGGGGTGGGCTGCGGCGACGCCGACGATGTTGCGCCGGTTCACCTCGGAGTCGAAGCCGAACAGCAGGTCGGGGCTGGACAGGTGGAAGAAGTGCAGCGCGTTGCTCTGCATCACTTGGCCGTAGTGCATCAGGCGGCGGATCTTGTCGGCCGACGGCGTGACCGGCACCGCGCCGACGACACGGTCCATCGCCTTGCTGGCGGCCAGGTGGTGCGACACCGGGCAGATGCCGCACAGCCGCTGCACCATCACCGGCACTTCCCAGTACGGCCGGCCCTCGATGAACTTCTCGAAGCCGCGGAACTCGACGATGTGCAGCCGCACCTGCTGCACCTTGTTCTGCGCGTCGAGCAGGATCGTGACCTTGCCGTGGCCCTCGACGCGAGAGACCGGGTCGATCGCGACCCGGCGCAGGCCCTGGGCGACGGCGGCAGGCGAGGCGGTTTCGAGCGAGGCAGTCATGGCGCGCTTCAGTCGTAGTGAATGAGGCCGTGCCCGAGGTGCGGCGTGCGCCCGGCCATCAGGTCGGTCAGGAAGCGCCAGAACGCGTCGGCCGACGGCGGGCAGCCGGGCAGGAAGTAGTCGACATGCACCACCTCGTGGATCGGGTGCACCTTGTTCAGCGGCAGCGGCAGCTCGGGGTCGTTCGGGATGCCGCTGCCGGGTGCCAGCCCGGGCCGGCTGCGGTAGACGTCGGTCAGCATCTTCCCCAGGTCGAGGTGGTTGCGCTGCGCCGGCAGGCCGCCGGTGATCGCGCAGGCGCCCACCGCGACCAGCGTCTTGCAGTGGGCGCGGAACTCGCGCAGCACGATCACGTTCTCGGCATTGCACAGCCCGCCCTCGACCATGCCGATGTCGCAGTGGCCGACCTCCTTGATGTCGGTCAGCGGCGAGCGGTCGAACTCGATGTGCTCGACCAGTTCGAACAGCCGCTCGTCGATGTCGAGGAAGGACATGTGGCAGCCGAAGCAGCCGGCCAGCGAGACGGTGGCGACCTTCAGCTTGCGCGGGCCGTGCGGCATCACGGGCACGGTCATCGCGAGCCTTCCGCCTGATCCGACACCGATGCCGCGTCGTAGCGCCGCTCGCCGATCGGGATCACGAAGCCGCGCCGCTTCGGCAGGATCACGCCGACCGGGCAGACCTCGGCGGCACGGTCGGTCAGCGCCAGGTCGGTGTCGCCCAGCTTGCCGCTGTCGCTGTTGACCAGCAGCCGCGTGCCGATGCCGTGGCCGCCGATCGCGAACACGTCCTTGTGGTCAATGTCGCGGCTGGCGCGCACGCACAGCTCGCAGAGGATGCAGCGGTTGAAGTCGAGCAGGATGTCGGGGTGGCTCGCGTCGACCGGCCGGTCGGGGTAGAACTCCTCGAAATGCGGGCCCTCCATGCCCATCTGATAGGCGGTGGCCTGCAGCAGGCAGTTGCCGCTCTTCTCGCAGCTGGGGCAGAAGTGGTTGCCCTCGACGAACAGCATCTGCAGCAGCGTCTTGCGCTGGGCGTTCAGCTCCTCGGTGTTGCTCTCGACGTCGAGCCCCGGCGCCGCGCGCACGGTGCAGGCGGCGCCGGGCCGGCCGTTGACCTTGACGTTGCAGATCCGGCACGAGCCATGCGGCGCGAAATCCGGGTGCCAGCACAGGTGCGGGATGTAGCGGCCGGCGCGCATGGCCGCCTGAAGCAGCGTCTCGCCGGGCTCGAACGACAGGTCTTCGCCGTCGAGCGAGAAGGTCGGTTCGGCGTCGCCGGTCATGGTGCACCCTTGGCGCTGCGCGCCGTCCCGCCGAGCGGGAGCGAGCCATCCTTCGGGCGGCCGGGTGGACGGCTCATGTCAGCCTCTCCAGGTGGGCGCCGGGGTCGTCGCGGCCGGTCATGCGACGGGCGATCGACAGTTCGGCATCGAGGTCGAAGCCCGGCTCGAAGTACAGCGACTTCAGGTGCTGCTCGTAGGCCGGGCGGAATTTCTGGATCGTGTCGCGCAGCGGGTTGCAGGCGGTGGCGCCGAGGCCGCAATGGGTGGCGGCGTGCATCAGCTTGTCGAGCTCGTACAGCACGTCGATGTCGTGGCGCGAGCCGTGTCCGGCGGCCAGCTTGTCCAGGCGCTTGACGACCAGCGCGGTGCCGACCCGGCAGGGGGTGCAGAAGCCGCAGCTCTCGTGGGCGAAGAAATGCGCGAAGCCGCGCGCGACCTCGAACATGTCGCGGCTGCGGTCGAAGACCATGAAGGCGCCGGCGGTGGGCACGTCCTCGAACGCGATGCGGCGGCCGAATTCGAATGCCGACAGGCACACGCCCGAGGGGCCGCCGACCTGCACCGCCTGGGTGTCCTGCGCGCCGCAGTCCTCGAGGATGCGGCCGATGCGGGTGCCGAACGGGTATTCGTACAACCCCGGCCGCTCGCAGTCGCCGGAGACCGAATGGATCTTGGTGCCGGTCGATTTCGGCGTGCCGATCGCCGCCCACCAGGCGCCGCCCTGGACCGCGATGTGGGTGGCGGCGCAGAAGGTCTCGACGTTGTTGACGATCGTCGGGTGGCCCAGGTAGCCATGCTCGGCCGGGAACGGCGGGCGGATCCGCGGCGTGCCGCGCTTGCCTTCGAGCGATTCGATCAGCGCCGATTCCTCGCCGCAGACATAGGCGCCGGCGCCGAGGTGGATCTGGATGTCGAAATCGAAGCCGTCCCGGCCCTGGATCGCCGGGCCCAGCAGCTTCGCATCGCGCCGCCGCTGCAGCACGGCCTGCAGATGATCGAGCAGGTAGCGGTACTCGCCGCGCAGGTAGACCAGCCCGCGGCGCGCGCCGATCACCAGCGCGGCGATCGTCATGCCCTCGAACACCGCGTCGGCGTGGCGCGTCAGCAGCACCCGGTCCTTGAAGGTGCCGGGCTCGCCTTCGTCGGCGTTGCAGACCACCACGTGCTCGGCGCCCGGCGCAGCGCGGCACAGCGCCCACTTCTGCGCGGTGACGAAGCCGGCGCCGCCGCGGCCGCGCAGGTTCGACAGCTTCAGCTCGCCCAGCATCGCGTCGGCGCCGCGCGCCAGCGCCGCCGCCAGCGCGGTGCCGGGCGCGGCCGGATCGGCCAGCAGCACGTCGGCGCGGCGGACGTTGTCCTGTACCTCGAACCAGGGCGCCGGCCACTGTTCGACCGGCACGCGGTGGTGGACCAGGTCGGCCAGCTGCGCGACGCGGCCGCTGTCGAGCCGGGTGATGACCTGGTGGTGGTTGACCAGCAGCGCCGGGCCCTGGTCGCCCAGCCCGGTGCACGAGGTGCGGGCCACGCTGACCGCGCCGTCGCCGCTGACGCGCCCCGGCGCCACGCCCAGCCGCCGGCACAGGTCGGTCATCAGCGCCTCGCTGCCGAGCAGGCGGTCGGTGACGTTGTCGCTGAACAGGATGCGGTAACGGCCGACCGGCTGGGTGTGGAAGAAGCGGTAGAAGCCGACCACACCCTCCACTTGCGCCAGCGTCAGACCCAGCGCATCGGCCAGCCGGCGCAGGCTGAGGCGGGGCAGCCAGCCGTGCAGCGCCTGGCATTCACGCAGGATCTGCACCAGCGCGTGCGGATCGGCGCCATGGCGGTCGAGCACCGCCTGCAGGTCGGCGGCCGGGATCTCGTCGGCAGGGGTCGGGGCGGCGGGCATGAGGTCGGACCGATCAGGCTGACAGAGCCGGACTTTACGGTGCCCGTGGCCTGCGTGTACGACCTCAATCTTGGGGGCTTTCCCTGGTGTTCAGTACACCTCGTGAACGAAGCGCACCGGCCGGTCGGGTTCGACATAGTCGCCCGGCTTCTGGCGCTTGGGCAGCACGACCTTGTCGCGCTTCGGCATCTTGTAGTCGATGTGACTCAGGACGTGGTGGATCACGTTCAGCCGCGCCCGCTTCTTGTCGTCGGAACGAACCGAATACCAGGGCGCGATGTCGGTGTCGGTGGCGGCGAACATCTTGTCGCGGGCGCGTGAATAGTCGTACCAGCGGTTGTACGACAGCAGGTCCATCGGCGACAGCTTCCAGATCTTGCGACCGTCCTCGATGCGGTCGCGCAGGCGGCGCGACTGCTCTTCCATGCCGACCTCGAGCCAGAACTTGATCAGGATGATGCCCGACCTGACGATCGCCTTCTCGACCAGCGGCACGCCCTCGAGGAACTGGTCGGCCTGCTCGTCGCTGCAGAAGCCCAACACCCGCTCGACACCGGCGCGGTTGTACCAGCTGCGGTCGAAGATCACGACCTCGCCGGCCGCCGGCAGGTGCGGGATGTAGCGCTGCAGGTACATCTGGGTCTTCTCGCGGTCGGTCGGCGCCGGCAGCGCGACGACGCGGAACACGCGCGGGCTGACGCGCTCGGTGATGGCCTTGATCGTGCCGCCCTTGCCGGCGCCGTCGCGGCCCTCGAACACGATGCAGACCTTCAGGCCCTTGTGCACGACCCATTCCTGCAGCTTGACCAGCTCGACATGCAGCTTCTTCAGCGCCTTGTCGTAGTCCTTGGCCGACAGCTTCTTCGGCCTGGCGTCGGATGGGGCCTGCGGCGGGTCCGCCGCATCACCTGACGGGTTGGACGGCATCTCGACGGGCGACTCGCCCGATTCCAGGTCGGCTGCTGCCTGCTTGCGCTTCTTCATCGTGTCTCCTTGGGGGCGTCGTGGGGGCGTCCAACCCCGCAATATAAGGTCGTGCGGACGGCCAGGGGTGACGACGGTCAAGTCCAGGCGATCCGGGCGCCGCATCGGTGCCTTCGGCGGGCCGACCGATAATCGACCGATTGCCATGACCAGCCTTCCTTCTCCTGCCGACGAACACGGCATGCGCCTGGCGCTGGACCAGGCGCTCAATGCCGAACTGGCCGGCGAGGTGCCGGTGGGCGCGGTGATCGTGCGCGAGACGGGCCAGGGCCGGCAGGTGATCGCCACCGGCTACAACCGGCCGATCACCACGCACGATCCGACGGCGCATGCCGAGATCGTCGCGCTGCGCCACGCCGCGCTGCTGCTGCAGAACTACCGTCTGCCCGACTGCGAGCTGTACGTGACGCTCGAGCCCTGCGCGATGTGCGCGATGGCGCTGATGCACGCCCGCTTCAAGCGGGTGGTGTTCGCCGCCAGCGACCCGAAGACCGGCGCCGCCGGGTCGGTGGCCGACCTGTTCGCCGAGGCGCGGCTGAACCACCACACCGAGGTGGTCGGCGGCGTGCTGGCCGAGCCGGCGGCGGCGCTGCTGCGCCGGTTCTTCGCCGAGCGCCGCGCGCAGCAGCGGGTCGAGCGCGAGGCACTGCGTGCGCTGGGCGGCGAGGCGACGCCGCAGGCCGCAGAGCCGCCGATTCCTGCCGGCGAATCGATCGAGCTGCAACTCCCGTTTCCGGGCCCGGAGCGCTGATGGACGCCGTGATGGGCGACCTGCTGGTCTTCGCCCCTGCCGGTGTCGAATGGCGCCCCGCGGCGCTGCAGCGGGCGCGGCGGCGGCTCGAGGCGCTGGGCTTCGCGGTGACGCTGGACCCGAGCGTGCGGGCCCGCCACCAGCGCTTTGCCGGCACCGACGAAGCCCGTCTGGCCACGCTGCACCGGGTCGCCGACGCGGCGCCGTCGGTGGCGCTGGCCTGCCGCGGCGGCTACGGGCTGACACGGCTGCTCGACGCGATAGCCTGGCCGCGCATCGCGCGCAGCGTCGAGCGCGGCACGCGCTGGGTCGGCCACAGCGACCTCACCGCGCTGCAGCTGGGGCTGCTGGCGCATGTCGGCGCCGGCGCGGCGGCGATCACCTGGCAGGGCCCGATGGCCTGCGACGACTTCGGCCGCGACGACGCGGCCGGCGGCGTCGACGAGGTCACCCGCGACGGCTTCGTCGAGGCGATGTCGGGCACGCTGGAGGCGATCGGCTTCCGCACCGAGCCCGGCTTCGACGGGCTCGATGTCAAGGGCACGCTGTGGGGCGGCAACCTGGCGATGCTGCAATCGCTGATCGGCACACCGCACTGCCCCCAGGTCAGGGGTGGCATCCTGTTCCTCGAGGACGTCAATGAACATCCCTACCGGGTCGAGCGCATGCTGCTGCAGTTGCACCAGGCCGGCATCCTGGCCCGGCAGAAGGCGGTTCTGCTGGGCGACTTCGGCGGCTGGCGCAAGAGCCCGCTGGACCGCGGCTACACGCTGAAGACCGCGATCGCCCACCTGCGCAGCGTCTGCGCCAAGCCGATCCTCACCGGCCTGCCGTTCGGCCATGTGCCGACCAAGGTGATGCTGCCGGTCGGCGCGCGGGTGCAGCTGCTGGTGCAGGGCCGCGACGTGCTGGTCGGCTGGTGAGCACACGCATGCTTCGCCGCTGTTGCCTCGGGCTGCTCGCCGCGTGGGTGCTGGGGCTCGCCGGCTGCAACAACAGTCCGTACCCGGTCGGCGCCGAACGCGAGAACACGCTGTTCTATTCGTTCGACGAGCGCTCGCCGCGCTACCTGGACCCGACCGCCTCGTACTCGAACCCCGAGTCGGCCTACACGATGCAGGTCTACGAGCCGCCCTACGGCTACCACTACCTGAAGCGGCCCTACCAGCTGATCCCGAAGGCGGCGGCCGAGGTCGCCAGGCCGCATTACCTCGACAAGGACGGCCGGCCCCTGCCCGACGACGCGCCGGGCGAGACGATCGCCGAGAGCGTCTACGACATTCCGATCCGCCCCGGCATGCGCTACCAGCCGCACCCGGCCTTCGCGGTCGATGCCCAGGGCCGCCACCGCTACCACAGCGAGCACCCGCTGAGCCGCGCCGAGCTCGGCGACAAGCGCTCGCCGTTCGATTTCGAGCACCTGGGCACGCGCGAGGTGGTGGCCGAGGACTTCGTCTACGCGCTCAAGCGCCATGCCACCACCCGCATCGAGGCGCCGGTGTTCGCGGTCTTCGCCGAGTACGTGATCGGGCTGAAGGACTATGCCGGGCTGATCAAGCGCGAGGACGCCAGGCTGCTGGCTGGCCTGCCCGAGGACCTGCGCGACAAGCCCTTCCTCGATTTCCGCCGCTGGCCGCTGGCCGGCGCCACCGCGCCCGGGAAGCACCTGCTGCGCATCCGGCTGAAGGGCAAGTACCCGCAGTGGAACTACTGGATGGCGCTGCCCTTCACCGCGCCGCTGCCCTGGGAGGCCGACGCCTTCTACGCCCAGCCGGGGATGAACGAGAACGGCCTGTCGCTGAACCAGTGGCCGGTGGGCTCGGGCCCGTACATGATGAAGCAGTTCGTCCGCGACCGGCTGCATGTGCTGGTGCGCAACCCGAACTTCCGCGGCGAGACCTACCCCTGCGAGGGCATGCCGGGCGACCGCGAGGCCGGCCTGCTCGACGACTGCGGCAAGCCGATGCCCTTCATCGACACGCTGTACGTGACGATCGAGAAGGAGAAGGTCGCGCGCAAGGAGAAGTTCAAGCAGGGCTATTTCGACGTGCCCGAGATCGAGCGGCCCGAGTGGGGCGTCGACTTCCGCACCGACGCCGAGGACTCCGACGAGGTCGCGGCGCTGTTCAGGGAGCGCGGTTTCCAGTTCCCGCTGATGACCGACATCAGCAACTGGTACCTCGGCTTCAACATGCTCGACCCGGTGGTCGGCCAGGGCGCGACGCCGGAGGAAGACGAAAGGCACCGCAAGCTGCGCCAGGCGATCGCGATCGTCGTCGACTACGAGGAGGGCTACGGCCGCATCTTCAAGCACAAGGGCGGGGTGGCCGCGCACAGCCCGCTGCCGCCGGGGCTGTTCGGCTCGCGCGAGGGCGTCGGCAACTTCCACAACCCGGTGACGCACAAAATCGTCGACGGCCAGGTCGTGCGCCGGTCGGTCGACGAGGCGAAGCAACTGCTGGCCGAGGCCGGCTACCCGGGCGGTCGCGACGCGCTGACCGGCAAGCCGCTGGTGCTGAACTACGACTTCCAGCGCGCGGTGACGCCCGAGTTCAGGAGCGAGAACGACTGGATGGTCAAGCAGTTCGCCAAGCTCGGCATCCAGCTCGAGATCCGCGCGACCGACTTCAACCAGTACCAGGACAAGACGCTCAAGGGCAAGCACCAGATCTACTGGGCCGGCTGGCTGGCCGACTACCCCGACACCGAGAACTTCATGTTCCTGCTCTACGGCCCCAACGCGAAGAGCAGGAACAACGGCGAGAACATCTCGAACTATGCGAACCCCGAGTTCGATGCGCTGTACCGGCAGCTTCAGCTGCTCGACGACGGGCCCGAGAAGCAGGCGGCGATCGACCGCATGGTGGCCATCGTGCAGCGCGACGCGCCCTGGTGCTTCGGCTACTTCCCATGGGGCGGGCTGGCCTTCCAGCCCTGGGTGCACAACGGCAAGCCCAGCATCCTGATCCGCGACATGGCCAAGTACTACCGGGTCGACGCGGCCACCCGCGCGGCCAGGCAGGCCGAGTGGAACGCGCCGGTCAGGTGGCCGATGGCGGTGGTGGCGCTGGGGTTGCTGGCCGCGGCCTGGGGCGCGCGGCGCAGCTTCCGCGCCCGCGAGACCGCCACCGCCAGGCGCGCGGCCACCCGGCCGACGCTGCCGACCTGAACGCGCGGCGAAGGCCACGATGTTCCGCTACATCCTGCGCCGGCTGGGCTACGGCTTCGCGATCCTGGTCGGCGTGAACCTGCTGACCTTCTTCCTGTTCTTCACCGTCAACACGCCCGACGACATGGCACGGCTGAACATCGGCGGCAAGCGCATCACGCAGGAGCAGATCGACAAGTGGAAGGCCGAGCGCGGCTACGACCGGCCGCTGTACTTCAACGCCGCCGAGCAGGGCACGGCGAAGATCACCCGCACGGTGCTGTGGGAGCGCTCGGTCTCGCTGATGCTGCTGGACTTCGGCCGCAGCGATTCGGCGCGCTCGACCGACATCGGCCACGAGGTGGCCACCCGTATGGGCGTCAGCCTGCAGCTCGCGCTGCCGCTGTTCGTGCTGCAGCTGATCGCCAGCGTCAGCTTCTCGCTGGCGCTGGTGTTCTTCCGCCACTCGCGCATCGACTTCTGGGGCGTGGTGCTGTGCGTCGTGATGCTGTCGATCTCGAGCCTGTTCTACATCATCGTCGGCCAGTTCTTCTTCTCGCGGGTGCTGCGGCTGGTGCCGATCTCGGGCTACGCGGCGGGGCTGGACGCGGCGCGCTTCCTGGTGCTGCCGGTGCTGCTGAGCCTGCTGGCCCGCCTGGGCGGCGAGGCGCGGCTGTACCGGGCGATGTTCCTCGAGGAGATCGGCCGCGACTACGTTCGCACCGCCCGCGCCAAGGGCCTGAGCGAGGCCGCGGTACTGTTCCGCCATGTGCTGAAGAACGCGCTGATCCCGATCATCACCAGCGCCGGCGCCTACCTGCCCTATGTCTTCCTCGGCAGCCTGGTGTTCGAGAGCTTCTTCGGCATCCCGGGGCTGGGCGCCTTCGTGATCGAGGCGATCTCGGGCCAGGACTTCGCGATCGTGCGCACGATGGTCTTCCTCGGAGCGGCGCTGTACATCGCCAGCAACGCGCTGATCGACCTCGCCTACACCTGGGTCGACCCGCGGGTGCGGCTGTCGTGATTGCCGGGCACTAGAGGGCGTTGGAGGCAGCAGACCATGGGCTTCGAGTTCGTCGTGCTGTGGACCGACCTGGCGCTGTGGACGCTGTTCGCCGCGATGCTGGGCTATGGCTGGCGGGTCTCGCGCCACGAGGCGCTGCGCGCGACCTGGCGGCGCGTGCTGCGCGACGCGCCGGCGTCCTGCTCGGCACTGCTGCTGCTCGTGTTCGTCGCGGTCACCGCGCTCGACAGCGTGCATTTCCGCCGTGCGCTGCCGGCCACCGCCGGCCAGGCCGTCGGCACCCGGTTCTACGACAGCCGCACCGAGTCGCTGCTCGACCTGGCGCTGCAGCGCCAGCTTGCGATGCGCGAGACGACCTATTCGGCGCCGCTGGCCTACCGCGCGATCACCAAGCAGAGCGTCACGATCGACGGCGAGGTCCGGCGCGAACTGCCTCGGCTGATCCACGGCGGCGCGCACCTGGACGGTGCCGAACCGCAGCTGGCCGAGGCCTGGAAGGCCGATCTGCGGCGCCGGACGCTGGCCGGCCTGGCCGGCGGCGCGCTGCTGGCGCTGCTGGGCACCGCGGCGGTCGCGCTGCGGCTGGGGCGCACGCACGGCGGCGCGGCGGCGGCGCTGCGCGCGATCGCCGGCGACCGCACCCACTACCCGCTGCGGGCACTGCTGCTGTGCTTCGCAGCGCTGTGCCTGCTGGCCGGCCCGGTGGTCGCGCTGATGGGCCACTACCATGTCTTCGGCACCGACCGCACCGGCAATGACGTGCTGGTGCAGACGCTCAAGAGCATCCGCACCGCGTTCGTGATCGGCCTGCTCGGCACGCTGGCGACGCTGCCGCTGGCGGTGGTGCTGGGCATCCTGGCCGGCTGGTACCGCGGCTGGGTCGACGAGGCGGTGCAGTACCTCTACACCACGCTGTCGAGCGTGCCCAACGTGCTGCTGATCGCCGCCTGCGTGCTGATGGTGCAGGTGGCGCTGGACAAGCATCCCGAGTGGTTCGAGACCGGCGTCGAGCGTGCCGACCTGAAGGTCTTCCTGCTCTGCGTGATCCTCGGCGTGACCGGCTGGGCCACGCTGTGCCGGCTGGTGCGCGCCGAGACGCTGAAGCTGCGCGAGCTCGAGTTCGTGCAGGCGGCCACCGCCTTCGGCATCGCGCCGGCGCGCATCATGGCCCGGCACATCCTGCCCAACGTGATGCACCTGGTGCTGATCACCACGGTGCTGGGTTTCTCCGACCTGATCCTCTACGAAGCGGTGCTGACCTACGTCGGCGTCGGCGTCGACCCCAGCACCTCGAGCTTCGGCGGCATGATCAACCTGGCGCGCAGCGAGATGAGCCGCGACCCGGTCGTCTGGTGGAGCTTCGCCGCGGCGTTCGGCTTCATGGTTGCGCTGGTGCTGGCCGCCAACCTGTTCGCCGATGGGGTGCGCGACGCGTTCGATCCCAGGGCGCGCAGCCTGCGGCCGCGGCTGGCGGCCCTGCGCAAGTCTGCGCCGGGAGGCTGACGATGCTGCAGATGGACCGTCTGCAGGTCGAGCTCGATGCCGAATCCGGCATCGTCCGCGCCATCGACCAGCTGAGCCTGGCGATCCGCCGCGGCGAGACCTTCGCGCTGGTCGGCGAGTCGGGCTGCGGCAAGAGCATGACCGCGCTGGCGCTGATGCGCCTGCTGCCCGAGGCCGGCGCGGTGACCGGCGGCGACATCCGGCTCGGCGGCGACAGCCTGCTCGACCTGCCCGAATCGCAGATGCGCGCGGTGCGCGGCGGCCGCATCGGCATGATCTTCCAGGAGCCGGGCACCAGCCTGAACCCGGTGCTGACGGTGGGCACGCAGATGGTCGAGGCGATCGAGGCGCACACCGCGCTGCGCGGCGCGGCGGCGCGCGCGAAGGCGATCGACTGGCTGAAGCGCGTCGGCATCCCCGAGCCCGCGCGCCGCTTCGACGACTATCCGTTCCGCATGAGCGGCGGCCAGAAGCAGCGGGTGATGATCGCGATGACGCTGGCCTGCGAGCCCGACTTCCTGGTCGCCGACGAACCGACCACCGCGCTCGACGTGACGATCCAGCAGCAGATCCTCGACCTGCTGCGCGACCTGCAGCGCGAGCACGGCATGGGGCTGCTGCTGATCACCCATGACCTGGCGGTGGTCGCCGGCATGGCCCACCAGGTGGCGCTGATGTATGCCGGCCAGATCATCGAGGTGGCGCCGGCCGACCGGTTCTTCAGCCAGCCGCGGCATCCCTATGCCCAGGCGCTGCTGCAGGCCCTGCCCGACGGCCGCCGGCGCGGCGAGCCGCTGGCCGCGATCGCCGGCACCGTGCCGCCGCTGACGCAGGTCTTCACCGGCTGCCGCTTCGCGCCGCGCTGCCGCCATGCGCAGCCGGCCTGCGCGAGCACCCGCCCCGAACTGCTGGGGCCGGCCGACCACCCGGTGCGCTGCCTGCTGCTGCAGGATGGCGGGCCCGGGCTGGCAGCGGCCGGTGAAGCCCCTTCGCCGGCGCTGGCCGCCGCGGCGCCGGCGGCCCACGCGCTGCGGCCGGAGAACGCCACCCCGTTGCTGCAGGTGAACCGCCTGAGCGTCGGCTTCGTGCTGCGCAAGCCCCTGCTGGGCGGCAAGCCGGCACGCTTCGACGCCGTCAAGGGCGTCTCGTTCAAGGTCGCCGCGGGCGAGACCCTGGCGCTGGTCGGCGAATCGGGCTGCGGCAAGACGACCACCGGCAAGGCCATCGTGCAACTGCTGCGCGGCCAGGCCGACATCGGCGGCGAGGCCTTGCTGGACGGCCGCAACCTGTTCGACCTGGACGGCGCCGCGCTGCGCGAGGCCCGCCGGGCGGTGCAGATCATCTTCCAGGACCCGTTCGCGTCGCTGGACCCGCGCATGCGGGTGGCCGAGATCCTCGACGAGGGACTGGCCGCGCTGCAGCCGCAGACGCCGAGCGACGAGCGGCGGCGCCGCATCGAGCACATCGTCGACCAGGTGGGCCTGAGGCGCGAGGCGCTGCAGCGCTTTCCGCACGAGTTCTCGGGCGGCCAGCGCCAGCGCATCGCGATCGCCCGCGCGCTGGCGGTGCAGCCGCGGCTGATCGTCTGCGACGAACCGACCTCGGCGCTCGACGTCTCGGTGCAGGCGCAGATCCTGAACCTGCTGCGCGAGCTGCAGCGCGAGCTGGGCGTCAGCTACCTGTTCATCACCCACAACATCGCGGTGGTCGAGTACATCGCCGACCACATCGCGGTGATGCAGGCCGGCCGCATCGTCGAGCAGGGCGCTTGCGACGATGTGCTGAGGCGGCCGGTGAACGACTACACCCGCTCGCTGCTGGCGGCGGTGCCGCGAATCTGAGGCTGCGCCGCGCCGGACCCGTCGGCCATGCAAGGTGGGCAGCGAAGGCAAACGCGAATTCGAGGTTCCCAGGGAGCGCGCTGTCGCCATCGCGGCGGCTGAGGACCTCTGTACCGCTGCGTGACGCTGCGCCGCAGCGGCCGGATGCGGCGATCGGCCACTCACGCCCGACCCCGCGCCCGTCATGTCGTGACCGATTCGATCGCCCGTCGCGGCAACGCTGCTCGAGCGCAGCTGTTCGGCAGGCTGCACCCCGGTGCCGCCGGATCGGCGCAGACGCTGGTGGCGATCCCGACGCCCGCCGCATGCTGGCCGGGCGGGTTGCCGAACTGCTGCGCGCCCCGCGGCTCGAACCCCGGCTGACCAGATCGCGGCGCAGCATGCTGCGCGCCTGGATGCCCAAGCTGGCCGCCCCGCTGCTCGACGAAGGCACCGATGCCGAGATCGAGGCGATGTTCGGCCATCTTCCCGGCAAGGAGATCGTCGCCGGCCTCCAGCCCCGGTCTCTCGACGAACCCGTGAGGCACGCTGCACCCGACCGCGGGACCGACGCGGCCGGACGCGACGACGACCCGGCCCGGCCCGGGAACGGCCTGGCGCGGCGGGCCGAGGACAGCGAAGGCCCGCGCGACCTGGCGCACCGCCGCGCCGTGATCGCCTCGCTCGAGCAGCCCGATGCCGGTGACGAACAGCCCGACGCGTTCGAGACGATGCCGATGATGGAGGCGCTGGCGGCGTCTGCACCGGCACGCCCGCGTCGCCGCAGGCGGCGCTGAATCCGGCGCGCCTGCGCGGCGACCGTGCCGGGCTCAGATCGATGCCCGTCACGGGGCCTCGACGGGCGGTCGACCGGCCCGCATCGGCCTGCCGGTGCAGCGCCTTCGACCCTGTTGGCGGCCACCGATGTTGTGGATTGGCAACGACAGGGCCCACGGCGCCTAGGGAATTGCCCTTGGTTGCGCTTCGCGCCGAGGCTGCCACGGATGCCCCCCCGATCGTCCGCGTCCCAGGGTGAACCGCCCATCGGCGGGTCTGTGGACCCTGCGCTTCGGGTGGCATCGCGCGGTTCAGCGTGAACTGGTGCGTCCGGCTCCCGGGTTTTCCCAAGACTGGGCCGTAATCCCCGCCTTCACAATCCCGACACATGTCTTCGAGGGCAGGCAACAGAGGTTCACACAACCGCTGAGCGCCTTCGCAGGCCAAGGTACTTCGATCAAACTTCCTTCGACGAGGAGAACCCATGTTCAAACGATCAAAGGTCAACGCGGGCGCGCTGATGGCGCTGGGCGTCATCGCCGCCCTGCCGGCGCTGGGGCAGGATGCCAGCCAGCGTGTCGAGATCACCGGTTCGAACATCCGGCGCGCGCAGTCCGAGACGGCGTCGCCGATCCAGACCATCACCAAGCAGGACATCGAGCAGTCGGGCAAGGGCACGGTGGCCGAGTACCTGCAGACGCTCACCTCCGACGGCCAGGGATCGGTGCCCTTCACCTACGGCCGCGGATTCTCCGGTGCCACCTCGGCCGGCATCTCGCTGCGCGGCCTGGGCGCCAACGCGACGCTGGTGCTGATCAACGGGCGCCGGGTCGCGCCTGCGGTGCTGGCCGACGACGCACAGCGCAGCTATACCGACCTGAACCAGATTCCGATCGAGGCGATCGAGCGCGTCGAAGTGCTGAAGGACGGCGCCTCGTCGATCTACGGCTCGGACGCCGTCGCCGGCGTCGTCAACATCATCCTGAAGAAGAACTTCGTCGGCACGGTGGCGAAGATCAGCTACGGCGTCTCGCAGGAGGGCGACGGCAACGAGCCGCGGCTGGCGCTGACCCACGGCATGGGCGATCTGGCCAAGGATGGCTACAACCTGCTGCTCAACGTCGAACTGGGCAAGAAGGATGCGATCTACTACCGTGACCGCAGCGGGCGCAACGGGGTCGGCGTGTCGGCGATCGGCCAGCCGCAGTGGGGTTTCGATCCCAATGCCGGCCCGAGCAACAACATCCCTCGCCAGGGCGGCAACGGCTGGATCCCGGTCAATGCCTCGGGCACGCGCGTCAACAACTCGGCCGCGCCGTCGATCGTCGGCAACGTGCGCAACCCGACCACGCTGGACTACTACAGCCGATCCGACCCGGCCGGCGTCGGCTTCACCCAGACCTTCGCGGGTGCCGGCACCAACTGCCTGGCCAACGCCAACCTGCCGCAGAACAACCCGGCGGGCGGTTGCATCATCGACCAGCGGATGGCGGTCAACCAGGTCCAGCCCGAGCACGAGACCGGCAGCTTCTTCGGCCGCTTCACGAAGCAGCTCGGCGCCGACATGGAGGGCTTCGTCGAGTTCGGCTACTACGGGTCGAAGTCGCAGGTCGACGGTCTGGCGCCGAACCCCAGCGGCGGTTACTTCCTGCCCGATGGGACCGTGGTCTCCTCGACCGCAGTGACGCAGCTCGGTGCCGCCCACCCCGACAACCCTTACCTGGGCACCGCCGCGCGGCTGATGTACCTGCCGCTGTACGACACCGGCGTCTCCGGCACCGGTTCGGAGAGCCGTTCGACGCGGTTCCTCGCCGGCTTGCGGGGCACCTACCAGGCCTGGGACTACGACGGCGCCATTTCCTACTCCGAGGTCAAGCAGACCGACACGTCGCAGAAGGTGATCAACTGGCGGGTGAAGAATGCGCTGCTGAATCCCACCGCCGCCAACGTGGCTGCCGCCAACTCGTTCAGCCCACAGTACGCGGCATTGCCGGCCGGCACTTACTGGCGGATCGGCGAGAACGCGCACCTGAACTCCGCGGCGATGTACGACGCGCTGCTCGACGACAAGGAGCGCGAGGGCTATTCGAAGCAGTACGGCATCGACATGAAGGCCTCGCGCGAGATCGGCAAGCTCGACGGCGGCGCCATCGGCCTGGCGATCGGCTTCGAGGCGCGTCACGAAGAGAACAACCTGCCTTTCTGGGACGGCCAGGGCGACTTCATCGGGCTGTCGCTCACCAAGTACGGCGCCGAGCGCGACATCTTCGCCACCTACGGCGAAGTGCTGCTGCCGGTGACCAAGCAGATCGAGCTCACCGGCGCGCTGCGCTACGACAACTACTCGGACGCGGGCTCGTCGTGGACCCCGAAGGTGGGCGCTAAGTGGCAACCGATGAGCACCCTGGCGCTGCGCGGCACCTACGCCCGTGGCTTCCGCGCGCCCTCGTCGGCGGAGAACAGTGCGTCGTCGATGGCGGCCTTCGGCGGTGCCGTGGTCGATGACAACGCGCGTTGTGCTTCGCTGGCGGGTTCCGGCCTGCCGCAGGCGACGATCGACGCGAACTGCAAGGGCGTGGCGCCGACCTTCGTGCAGAAGGGCAACCCGGACCTCCAGCCCGAGAAGTCCGAAAGCACCACGCTGGGTCTGGTCTGGGATCTCACCTCGAGCCTGAGCCTGACCGCCGACTGGTGGCAGATCAAGCGTACCGGCCTGCCGGTGATCGAGGACCCGCAATCCGCGGTCGATGCCGGGCGCGTGACGCGAGATCCGGCCACCTTGCTGGCTCCGGGCGACATCGGCGCGATCCTGAATGGTGCGGTCGTGTTCCAGAACTCCGACGAGAGCCTGACGCGCGGCGTCGACCTCGAGGTCAGGCATCGCTGGAAGCCCGGCAGCGGCATGGGCCAGTTGAACAGTTCGCTGACCTGGACCCACCTGATGACCCAGCGGGTGATCACGGCCGCCGGTGTGGTCCACGACTATGCGGGCACCCATGGCGACTGCAACATCACCAACTGCATCGGCTCGCCGAAGGACCGCGTCAGCCTGGCCGCGACCTGGGACATGGGCCAGTGGCGCACGGGTGCGAACATCACCTACCGCGGCAGCATGTCGAACAAGTTCGAGCAGTCCGATGCCGGTTGCGCGCAGACGCTGCTCGATGGTTCCGACTTCCCGTCGGGCTGCAAGGTGGGGTCGTTCACCACGGTCGACATCTCCGGGGCCTGGCGGTTCGGCAAGAACGTGGAGGTGTTCGGCTCGATCGCCAACCTGTTCGACAAGAAGCCGCCGGTGGACTTCGAGACCTATGGCGCGATCGGCTACAACCCGCTGGACTACTCGGGTGCCATCGGCCGCTTCTTCCGGGTCGGCATGAAGTACCAGTTCTGAGCCCGGAATCGTGTCGGGCGCCCGCTCGCGGGTGTCCGCTCGCATCGGCAGACCCGCCGGGGCAGCGCTCCCGGCGGGTCTTTCTTCTGGTGGTCGAACTTGGCCGGGGAACCGGCCGTGCGGCCCCGCCTTTGGCCTGATACTCTCGCCATCGGGATGGTTGGCGCGGCGGCGAACATGCCTGCCGATCGCCGTCCCGACGGCGCACCGCACCTCGGAATCCATCCTGGATTCGCAAGCATCAACGGAGCCATCCATCATGACGATTGCACATTTTCATCACCGCCTGGTCGCCGGTGCGGGCATGCTCGCGCTGGTGATCGGCCTGTCGGCTCATTGGCCGGTTGACGCGGCCCAGACCAAGCTGCCGGACACGACCCCGGAGGGCCTGAAGCTGGTGCCCAATGCCAAGGTCTCCGCGGTGTACCTGCGCGATGGCGCGGACTTCAGCGGCTACGACAAGGTGGCGATCCTCGATTGCTACGTCGCCTTCAGGAAGGACTGGAAGCGCGATCAGAACCAGGGCGCCAACCCGTTTCGCGTCTCCGACAGCGACATGGCGAAAATCAAGACCCAGCTGGCCGACGAGTTCAAGAAGGTCTTCGCCCGTGAGCTGACGGCGAAGGGCCAGACCATGGTCACGGCGGCCGGGCCGGGGGTGCTGATCCTGCGTCCGGCGATCATCAATCTCGATGTCGTGGCGCCGGACACGATGAAGCCGGGTTCGAGAACGTTCTCCACCTCGGCCGGCCAGGCCACGCTGCTGCTCGAACTCTATGACTCGGTCACCAGCGAGTTGCTGGCCCGTGTCTACGACACCGAATCGATCGGCGAATCGAATTTCATCCAGGTCCAGAACGGTGTGACGAACCGCGCGGAAGCCGATCAAGTTCTGACGAAGTGGGCGCGCCAGCTCGCGGCGTATCTCGAACATGCGCGTGGCATGGCCAAACCGGACACCAAGCCGACCAAACCTTGAAGCCTGAGCGCCTCACCGGCCTGAGGCGCGCGGTGACTCGCTGGAGCGTGCCGACCTCACGTCGGCGCCAGCCGAATCGCGCCGTCGGGCCGGGTCTCCTCCGCCCCGGAACCCGTATCGTCGGCGCCGACCTGAAGTCTGGAATTGCAGACGAGATCGACGCGAAGTTCGGTTCGGCTCGCTGACAGGCTGCAGGCTGCTGATCGACACCCATCGGCTGCTGTGGGCGGCGCTCGAATCGGGACGCCTGTCGGTCAAGCCGGCAGCGATTCTGCAGTCGCGATCGAGGCCTCGCTCGGCCGACCAGGCTCTCGATCGATCCGGGCCTGCTGCACCGGGCCTTGCAGACCGGGCTTCGACGAACTGCCGATCACCGCGGCCCACCTGATCCGGGTGGCCACGCTGCCTGGGGTCCCTCGTGATCCCTTCGATCCTCTGCTGGCGGCTCAGGCGATGGAGTGGGGATCACCTCGTTGACGGTCGCCGTAGCGGCAGCCAGCGACCCAATGAACCGCGCCGGATTCACTTCGGCGCCAGCCGTATCGCCCCGTCCAGCCGGATCACCTCGCCGTTGAGCATGTCGTTCTCGATGATGTGCTTGACCAGCTTGGCGTAGTCGGCCGGGGTGCCCAGGCGGCTGGGGAAGGGCACGCCGGCGGCCAGCGCGTCCTGCACCGCCTGCGGCATCGTGAACAGCATCGGCGTGCCGAAAATGCCCGGCGCGATGGTCATGTTGCGGATGCCGTTGCGTGCCAGGTCGCGGGCGATCGGCAGCGTCATGCCGACCACGCCGCCCTTGCTGGCCGCGTAGGCGGCCTGGCCGATCTGGCCGTCGTAGGCGGCGACGCTGGCGGTGCTGATCAGCACGCCGCGCTCGCCGGTGGGCTCGGGCGCGTTCCCGCACATCGCCTCGGCGGCCAGCCGGATCATGTTGAAGCTGCCGACCAGGTTGACGGTGATCGTCTTGACGTAGACGTCCAGCGGGTGCGCGCCGTCCTTGCCGACGGTCTTGACCGCCGGCGCGATGCCGGCGCAGTTGACCAGGCCGAACAGCGGGCCCAGGGCCAGCGCGGCGGCGACCGCGGCGCGGCCGTCGGCCTCCTGGCTGACGTCGCACTTGACGAAGGCGCCGCCGAGCTCGGCCGCCAGCGCCTGGCCCTTGTCGGCCTGCAGGTCGGCGATGACGACCTTGGCGCCTTCGCGCGCCAGCATGCGGGCGGTGCCTTCGCCCAGCCCCGACGCGCCGCCGGTGACGATGAAGACCTTGTTCGCGATGTCCATGGTGAAGCTCCTCGAATGGTCTGCAGAGCATAAGCGCCGGACGGCAAAACGGCCACGCGGGGCGTGGCCGTTGCGCCGGGGGGGCTGCGACGAGCGTTCAGCCCGCCAGCGCGGCGAAGGCGCGGTCCCTGATCTCGTCGACCGTGCCCAGGCCCGAGATGCGGGCATAACGCGGCGCCTGTGCGTCGCCGGTGGCCGCCCAGTCGGCGTAGTACTGCACCAGCGGCCGGGTCTGGCTCTGGTAGACGTCCAGGCGCTTGCGCACGGTGGCCTCGCTGTCGTCGTCGCGCTGAATCAGGTCTTCGCCGGTCACGTCGTCCTTGCCGGCGACCTTGGGCGGGTTGAACTTGACGTGGTAGGTGCGGCCCGAGGGCTGGTGGACGCGGCGTCCGCCCATGCGCTCGATGATCGCCTCGTCGGGCACGTCGATCTCGAGCACCACGTCGAGCTTGACGCCGGCGGCCTTCATCGCGTCGGCCTGCGGGATCGTGCGCGGGAAGCCGTCGAACAGGAAGCCGTTCGCTGCGTCGCTCTGGGCGATGCGCTCCTTGACCAGGCCGATGATGATGTCGTCGCTGACCAGGCCGCCGGCGTCCATGACCTTCTTGGCCGCCAGGCCCATCGCGGTACCGGCCTTTACGGCGGCCCGCAGCATGTCGCCGGTGGAGATCTGCGGGATGCCGTACTTCTGGCAAATGTAGTTGGCTTGCGTGCCCTTGCCGGCACCGGGTGCCCCCAACAGGATCAGTCTCATCCTTGCCTCGTCGTTCTGTGTGGATGTGGTTGCCGGGCCGCGGCAGCGTCGGGCCCGCGCGGCGTGCTGGCGATTCGGGGAAATCGAATCGAGAATAGCACGCGAGTCCCTGCGTCAAGCTGACGCGGGCCATCGCCCGGCCGGGCTCAGCCGGCGGCGAAGATCGCCCGCACGCGGGCCAGGTCTTCCGGGGTGTCCACGCCAGGGCCGGGCCGCTCGGCGCTGACATGCACCGCGATGCGCTCGCCATGCCACAGCACGCGCAGCTGCTCGAGCGATTCCACGGTCTCGAGCGGCGCCACCGGAAGCGCCGGAAAGCGGCGCAGGAAACCGGCGCGGTAGGCGTACAGGCCGACATGGCGCAGCGGCTGCGGCTCGGCCGGCAACCGGCGGATGCCGTCGGCAAAGCCGTCGCGCCACCAGGCGATCGGTGCGCGCGAGAAGTACAGCGCGCGCCCGGCGGCATCGGTGACCACCTTGACCACGTTCGGGTTGGTGAACTCGGCCAGGTCGTCGATCGCGTGGGCCACTGTCGCCATCACGCAGTCGGACCGCTCGCGCAGCAGCGCGGCGCAGGCGTCGATCATCGCCGGCGCGATCAGCGGCTCGTCGCCCTGCACGTTGACGACGAGGTCGTCGCCGGCCAGGCCCAGCAAGGTGCAGGCCTCGGCCAGCCGGTCGCTGCCGCTGGGGTGGTCGCTGCGGGTCAGCACCGCCTCCGTGCCGTGGGCCCGGCAGGCTTCGACGATGGCGGGCGCATCGCCGGCCACCACCACCCGCGCGGCGGTGCTGAGCGCGGCGGCGCGCGCCACCCGCACCACCATCGGCAGGCCGGCGATGTCGGCCAGCGGCTTGTCGGGCAGGCGAGTGCTGGCCAGCCGCGCGGGGATCAGGACCGTGAACGACATCGATGGCGCCGGCCCGGCCTCAGAGCGGCGAGGGTGCGGGCGCGGTCTGGTCTTCCAGCGGCCGCGCCTCGCTCTCCAGCATCACCGGGATGCCGTCGC
The DNA here is from genome assembly GCA_016790515.1 of Burkholderiaceae bacterium. Taxonomy (GTDB): domain Bacteria; phylum Pseudomonadota; class Gammaproteobacteria; order Burkholderiales; family Burkholderiaceae_C; genus Pseudaquabacterium. The sequence goes on from JAEUOY010000050.1 coordinate 33,291, forward strand.
GGATCGGAAAGGCCAGCCGGTCAGCCGGGCACTGCAGCTCGACCGGGCGCTGCTGGTCGTCGCGGCCCATGCGCAGCGGCCCCTTGCACAGCGGGCAGACCAGCAGGTCGATCAGTCGGTGGTCCAGGCTCATGGCGGCGTCTCGGTCGGTGCGGAAGGGGTCGCTGGTGGGTTCGGTGCGAAGGGCGCGCACAGCGCGCGCAACGCGTTGCCGAACGCCGGCTCGGGCTGGAAGTCTAGCGTCGCCACCCAGACCCGGGTGCGGCCGACCCGCGCCGGCGGCAGCTTGACCGCATCCTTCTCGGTGACCACCACCTCGGCCGTTTCGGCGGGCCAGGGCAGCGGGTCGAACCGGGCGTGGTCGGGCAGCGGCAGGCGGTCGATCCGCAGGCCCTGCGATGCCAGCATCGCGAAGAACGGCTCGGGCCGGGCCAGCCCGGCGGCGGCCAGCAGCGGCCGGCCGCGCAGCGCGGCCCAGCCGCCATCGGCCGGCGCACGGGCGCCCTGCCACCAGGCGGCCAGCGGCAGCACGCCGGCGAGTTGCCGCTCGCCGGTCAAGCCGGGCAGCGGCGTCGTCGGCGCCGGCGCGTTGTAGAGCACCAGCGTGTGCGGCGGCAGCCGCCCGGGCAGGGCCTCGCGCAGCGGACCGGCCGGCAGCCGCAGGCGGTTGCCGGCGCCGCGATCGTCGAACACCCAGACGGCCATGTCGTGGTGCAGCCGGTGGTGCTGCAGGCCGTCGTCGGCGACCAGCACATCCACCGCCGGGTGCGCGGCGCACAAGGCCCGCGCCGCAGCGACCCGGTCGCGCCCGACCACCACCGGTGCGCCGGTGCGCAGGTGGATCAGCAGCGGCTCGTCGCCGACCGATTCGGCCGCGCTGTCGCGCTGCACCGCCCGCACCGCATCCCCCTGGCGGCCGTGGCCGCGCGAGATCACGCCCGGCGTCCAGCCCTGCCGGCGCAGCAGCTCGACGATCGCCATCACCGCCGGCGTCTTGCCGGCGCCGCCGGTCACCAGGTTGCCCACCACCAGCAGCGGCACCGGCGCGCGCAGCCTGGGGCGCAGGCCGCCGGCATACAGCGCGCGGTGGGCGCCGGCCAGCAGCGCGTACAGCCAGGACAGCGGCTGCAGCAGGCGGGCGCCCCAGCGGACCTCCGGGCCGGCCCAGAGACGCATCAGCCGCGCCGCAAGCCAGGCGCGCGTCGACATCGCAAGCGCCGGGTCAGCGGGCCGCGTCACCCGGCAACTGGGTCGCGAAGGTCAGCCGCGGCAGGTTGGCGCGGCGCGCCGCATCGAGCACGTTGATCACCGATTGGTGCGTCGCCAGCGCATCGGCCGAGACGATCACCACCGGCGCGTTCGCGCCGCCCGCCGCGCCGCCGGCGGCTGCCTGCAGCGAGGCCGCCAGCAGTTCGATGCTGCGGCCGTCCAGCGGCACGCGGTTGATCGCGTAGCGGCCGTCGGCGCCGACGCTGACCAGGATCTCGGCCGGCTGCTCCTTCAGGCGGTCGGCGTCGGCGGTCGGCAGGTTGATCTGCAGCTCGGAAAAGCGGCTGTAGGTGGTCGACAGCATCAGGAAGATGAGCACGACCAGCAGCACGTCGATGAACGGGATCAGGTTGATCTCCGGGTCCTCGCGCTTGTGGCGGCGGAAATTCATCGCCGGGCCCCGTCAGCTCAGCGCGCTGCTGCTGCGCACCGCAAAGCGCATCAGGTGCGGCACCATGCGCTCGGCCGACTGCTCCAGCGTCAGCAGGTGGTCGTCGACGCGGCCGCGGAAGTAGCGGTAGAACATCAGCGCCGGGATCGCGATGATCAACCCGAACGCGGTGTTGTACAGCGCCACCGAGATGCCGTGCGCCAGCGCCGCCGGGTTCGACGCGCCGGTCGGCGCCTGCGAGCCGAAGATCTCGATCATGCCGACCACGGTACCCAGCAGGCCCAGCAGCGGCGCGGCCGCGGCGATCGTGCCCAGCGTGTTCAGGTAGCGCTCGAGCTGCTGCGATGCGGCGCGTCCGGCGCTCTCGAAGGTCTGGCGCAGCGCCTGTTCGGTGATGCGCGGCTCGACGATCACCGCGCGCAGCCCGGCGGCCAGCACCTCGCCGAGGACCGAGTTCTCCGACAGCTTGTTGACCACGTCCATGGCCGGCAGGCTGCTGCGGCTGACGGTCATCACCTCGTCGAGCAGGGTGGGCGGCACGATGCGTGCCCTGCGCAGGCTCATCAGGCGCTCGATGACCAGTGCCAGGCCCACCACGGAGCACAGGATCAGGGGCCAGATCGGCCAGCCGGCGGCTTGTATGATCGAAAGCAACGAGGGCCTTTCAGGCGATGGCTTCGCACGAGGGGGCAACGGGAGCCAGGTCGGGGCGCCCGGCAGCGGCGGTTCTGGCGGCGGATTATGGCGCCCGGCCGCACGGCACCCGACAGCCTTGCGGCCGGCCGGCGGCAGCGGGCGGCCGAGGATGGTCCAGGGATCCACCGTTGCTGTGGACAAGTTTGTGCACAAACCGGTCTGAACGAGCCAGAGGCCACGCATTTTCTGGCCCTGGCCTGGATTGCCGCATTTTTAGGCAAGCAATTCGTCAATGAAATCAATGACTTGTATCGATGCGACGGTTTCGTGACAGGGTCTGGACGGCAGTTTCGCCACGCTGCTCGGCCTGTGGGTTTCCAGTCTGCGGTTTTGTCAATGCCTGTTTCACTGGGGTTGCAGCATGGCAACCGCGGGCCTGACCGGCGAGGTCCCGGCAGCCCGGGCCTGGAGCGTAGCCGCGCTGCTGCTGGCGGTGGCCGATGCGCTGGCGGCGCGCCTCGGCGCGGTGACGGTGCGCGGCGAGCTGTCGGGCTTCACCCGCGCGGCCAGCGGCCACTGCTACTTCGCGCTGAAGGACAGCGAGGGCCAGACCGCGCTGCTGCGCTGTGCGATGTTCCGCCGCGCCGCGACGCTGCTGGACTTCCGTCCGGCCGACGGCCAGCAGGTCGAGATCCGCGGCCGGATCACGGTCTACGAGTCGCGCGGCGAGCTGCAGTGCGTCGTCGAGGCGATGTCGCGGCTCGGCGAGGGCACGCTGTACGAGCTGTTCCTGAGGCTGCGCGCGCGCTTGCAGGCGGCCGGCTTGTTCGACACGTCTCGCAAACGGCCCTTGCCGGCCTGGCCGCGGGCGCTGGGCGTGGTCACCTCGCTCGGCGCGGCGGCGCTGCACGACGTGCTCAGCGCGGTCGCGCGCCGCGCGCCGCAGCTGCGGGTGGTGATCTACCCCTGCAGCGTGCAGGGCGCCGACGCGCCGGCGCAGATCGTTCGCGCGATCGAACGGGCCGGTGAACGCGCCGAGGTCGACACGCTGATCGTCTGCCGCGGCGGCGGCTCGCTGGAAGACCTGTGGGCCTTCAACGACGAGGCGGTGGTGCGCGCGGTGGCGGCCAGCCGCCTGCCGGTGGTCTGCGGCGTCGGCCACGAGACCGACGTGACGCTGGCCGAACTGGCCGCCGACCTGCGCGCGCCCACCCCGACCGCGGCGGCTGAGCTGGCCACGCCGAACCGCGCCGACGCGCTGGCCCGGCTGCAGGCGCTGGCCCAGGCGCTGCGGCGCGCGGCCTCGCGGCGGCTCGACCAGCAGGCGCAGCGGCTCGATCGGCTGGCGCTGCAGATCGGCCGGCCGGCGCGTCTGCTCGACCAGCAGTCGGCCCGGCTGGCCAGCCTGCAGTCCCGCCAGCGCGCCGCGCTGGCGCAGGCACTGGAGCGGCGCCGGCGCCGGCTCGACGACCTGGCGCGCCGGCTGCTGGTTGCGCAGCAGATGCAGCGCCTGCGGCACGCCGAGCGATTGGACCGGGCGGCGCTGCGGCTGGCCGCTGCCGATCCGCACCAGGTGCTGGCGCGCGGCTACGCCTGGCTGGCCGACGGCGCTGGCCGCCCGGTGACGCGGTCGGCGGGCCTGGCGCCGGGCACCGAGCTGACGGCCCAGTGGACCGACGGCCGGGCGGCGGTGCAGGTGCTGAGCGTCACCCCCGGGCTGGCCGAGCCGCCGGCCGCCGCGAAGCCGCCGCGCAGCGCTCGCCGCCGGCCAAAGCCCTGAGAAGCATGCATGGGAGCATGCCCGGGGAGCGCTGCCTACAATCCGCGGTCTGGCGATTTCGCAACCCAGGCGCCTCCGGCGCCGCCCTCGCAAGGATGTCCCCATGAGCTACACATTGCCGGCCCTGCCGTACGCCACCGATGCGCTGAAGCCGCACATTTCGCCCGAGACCTTCGAGTACCACTACGGCAAGCATCACCAGGCCTATGTGACCAACCTGAACAACCTGGTCGGCGGCACCGAGTTCGCCGGCCTGCCGCTCGAGGACGTGGTCAGGAAGTCCAGCGGCCCGGTCTTCAACAATGCCGCCCAGGTCTGGAACCACACCTTCTTCTGGAACAGCATGAAGCCCGCCGGCGGCGGCGAGCCCGGCGGCGCGCTGGCGGCGGCGATCAACGCCAAGTGGGGCAGCTACGCGGCGTTCAAGGAGGCCTTCACGAAGAGCGCGGTCGGCAACTTCGGCTCGGGCTGGACCTGGCTGGTGAAGAAGCCCGACGGCTCGGTGGACATCGTCAACACCAGCAACGCCGCGACCCCGCTGACCACTGCCGACAAGGCGCTGCTGACGATCGACGTCTGGGAACACGCCTACTACATCGACTACCGCAACGCGCGGCCGAAGTTCGTCGAGACCTTCCTGAACTCGCTGGTCAACTGGAGCTTCGCCGAGGCGAACTTCGCCTGACCGGCCGGGCCGTCCCTGATCCGCATCGGGCCGGACGGCAGCGCTGTCCGGCCCGATGCCTTTTCAGGGCTTGAACGGCGCGCCGCCCAGCTTGAAGCCCGGCTTGATGCCGCGCTTGGCGAACCAGCCCTGGTTCATCTCCAGCACGAAGCGAACCGGCTTCGACGAGCAATGCGAGTCCTCGTCGAAGGGCTTCATGTCCGCCAGGTTCACGATGCTGCCATCATCGGCAATGAACGCGATGGTCAGCGGCGTGGGTGTGTTCTTCATCCAGAAGCATTGCTTCATGATGTCCTCGAAGACGAACAGCATGCCCTCATGGCTGGCCAGGTCGCGGCGGTACATCAGCCCCTTCTGGCGCTGCTCGGGCGTGATCGCGACTTCGGCGCGGATGTTGTGCATGCCGGCCGTCAGCGTGATGGCCTGCAGCCGCTGGGGCTGCCCACCGTCGTCCTGCGCCGCAGCGGCCGCGGCGGCGATCAGCAGCGTCAGGCCCAGCAGTCCGGCAGCGCTGAGCGGCGAAAAAGCCGCGCGCTCGATCGGCTTGACATGAATCATGTTGTACCCTGGTGGTGGCCATTAGATTAGCGCGTCCCGGCTGTCGGGCGGTCTCGACTGCCGGCGGCGCTTCGGGCCGGATTTCACCATGACGCCCCTGACCTCCGCCGCCGCCGCCCTGCCTGCCGAACCGGCGCAGGACGCGGTGTCGGTGCTGGACGACCCGGTCGAACTGCGTCGCTTCACGCGCTTTGCCACCGGCGCGGCCGGCGAGCGAATCGCCGATTCGTCGCTGCGCATCAGCGGCATGCACTGCGCCGCCTGCGCAGGCACGATCGAGCAGGCGCTGTCGCGCGTGGACGGCGTGCTCGAGGCGACCGTCAGCGCGTCCGGCGAACGCGCCCGGGTGCGCTGGAATCCGCAGCGCACGCGGATGGCGGCCATCGTCGCGGCGATCCGCGCCGCCGGCTACGACGCGGCGCCCGACGCCGCGCTCGAGGCCCGCGAGGCCCGCAAGCTCGAGCACCGCCAGGCGGTGTGGCGGCTCTTCGTCGCCGCATTCTGCGGCATGCAGGTGATGATGATGGCCACGCCCAGCTACGTGGCCAGCGGCGCCGAACTGGCGCCCGACCTGCGCCAGTTGCTGAACTGGGGTAGCTGGCTGCTGAGCCTGCCGGTGATGGTGTTCTCGGCCGGTCCGTTCTTCCGCGGCGCCTGGCGCAGCCTGCGCGCACGCCGCATCGGCATGGACGTGCCGGTCGCGCTGGGCATCGCCGTGACCTTCGTCGCCGGCAGCGGCGCGACCTTCGACCCCGGCGGAGTCTTCGGCCATGAGGTGTACTTCGATTCGCTGACGATGTTCGTCGGCTTCCTGCTCGCCGGGCGGCTGCTCGAGACCCGCGCCCGCCACCGCGTCGCCCAGGTGCTCGAGGCCGCGCTGTCGGGCATGCCCGAGACCGCGCTGCGGTTGGACGCCGCGGGCGAGGCCGAACAGGTCAGCGTGCAGCGCCTGGTGCCCGGCGACCGGGTGCGGGTGCCGGTGGGCCAGGCCTTCCCGGCCGACGGCGAGGTGACGGCCGGCAGCACGCGGGCCGACGAGTCGTTGCTGACCGGCGAGAGCGTGCCGGTGGCCAAGCCCTGTGGCGCCGCGGTGGTCGCCGGCAGCCTGAACCTGGGCGCCCCGGTGGTCGTGCGCATCGCCCGCGTGGGTGCCGACACCCGGCTCGAAGGCATCGTCGCGCTGATGCGCGACGCGATGAGCCAGCGCCCGGCCGCCGCGCGCGCGGCCGACCGCTGGGCCGGCCCGTTCCTGTGGGCGGTGCTGCTGCTGGCCGCGGCGGCGGCGGCGGCGTGGAGCGTGATCGACCCGTCGCGTGCGATCTGGGTGGCGGTGTCGGTGCTGATCGTCACCTGCCCCTGTGCGCTGTCGCTGGCCGCGCCGTCGGCGCTGTTGTCGGCGGCCAGCGCGCTGGCGCGGCGCGGCGTCCTGCTGCAGCGGCTCGATGCGCTGGAAGCGCTGACGAGCATACGGCGCGTCTACCTCGACAAGACCGGCACGGTGACCGACGAGCGCTTGCAGCTGGCCGGCCAGGCCCGGCTGGCCGATGCCGGGATCGACGACGCCGAGTTGCTGGCGCGGGCAGCGTCGCTGGCCGGCTGGTCGAGTCACCCGCTGTCGCAGGCGCTGGTCGCCGCCGCGGCCGATGGCCCTCGGCGCGCGGCAGAGCCGGCCTGGCAGGACGTGCAGGAACTGCCCGGCCAGGGCCTGTCGGCGCTCGACGCCCAGGGCCGCCGCTGGCGTCTGGGCCGCGCGGCATTCGTCGGCGCCCCGGCTGCGCCGGGCGACCCGACCGGAGGCCGCGCGGCGGCCTGGTTCGGCTGTGACGGCCGGGCGCTGTTGCGCTTCGACTTCGACGAGGCGCTTCGTGCCGACGCCCGCGCCGCGGTCGACGGCCTGCGCGCCCAGGGCCTGCAGGTGGTGCTGTTGTCGGGCGACCGGCCCGACCGTGCCGAACGCATGGGGCGGCGCCTGGCGGTCGATGCGGTGATCGGCGGCGCAACGCCCGAGAGCAAACTGGCCGAGGTGGCCGCCGCGCAGGCATGCGGGCTGCGCGTGGCGATGGTCGGCGACGGCGTCAACGACGCACCGGTGCTGGCGCGCGCCGACGTCAGCTTCGCGATGGGGCAGGGCGCGCTGGTGGCGCGCGCCCAGGCCGATGCGGTGGTGGCCTCGAGCCGGCTCGCCGACCTGGTGATGGCGCGCAAGCTGGCGCTGCGCACGATGCGGGTGATCCGCCAGAACCTGTTGTGGGCCGCGGTCTACAACGGCACCTGCATCCCGCTGGCGCTGGTCGGCTGGCTGCCGCCGTGGGCCGCCGGGCTGGGCATGGCCTGCAGCTCGCTGGGCGTGATCCTGAATTCGCTACGCCTCGCCCGCTGACCTGACGCTGACATGGACATCCTTTACTTGCTCATTCCCCTGTCGGCCGTGTTGGTGCTCATGATCATCGGTGTTTTCGGCTGGGCGCTGCACCGGGGCCAGTTCGACGACGTCGAGCGCGAAGGTCGGCGAATCCTGCAATCCGATGGCCTGTCGGTTGACGTTGATCAATCAGAGGCGTCTGATGTGACAGAACAATCGCGCAAAGTTTTTTCGGATCCCACTTGAAATCCTGGAAGGAGGAGTGTCCATGGCAAGCAGCTCCACAACGACCGCAGCGGCCTACAGCGATACCACGGTGCGCCTGTTCGCGTTGGCGGCGGTCGTCTACGGCATCGTCGGCATGCTGGTCGGCGTCATCATCGCCGCCCAGCTGGCCTGGCCCGAGCTCAACCTGGGCATCCCCTGGCTGAGCTATGGCCGGCTTCGCCCGCTGCACACCAACGCGGTGATCTTCGCCTTCGGCGGCTGCGCGCTGTTCGCGACCAGCTACCACGTGGTGCAGCGCACCTGCCAGACCAAGCTGTTCCTTCCGGGGCTGGCGATGTTCACCTTCATCGGCTGGAACGTGGTGATCCTGTCGGCGGTGGTGACGCTGCCGCTGGGCATGACCGCGGGCAAGGAATACGCCGAGCTCGAGTGGCCGATCGACCTGCTGATCGCGGTGGTCTGGGTGGCCTACGCGGTGGTCTTCTTCGGCACCGTGGGCACGCGCAAGATCCGCCACATCTACGTCGCCAACTGGTTCTTCGGCGCCTTCATCCTCACCGTGGCGCTGCTGCACATCGTCAACAGCGCGGCGGTGCCGGTGTCGCTGTGGCCGATGAAGTCGTACTCGGCCTATGCCGGCGTGCAGGACGCGATGGTGCAGTGGTGGTACGGCCACAACGCGGTGGGCTTCTTCCTGACCGCGGGCTTCCTCGGGATGATGTACTACTACATCCCGAAGCAGGCCGGCCGCCCGGTGTACAGCTACCGGCTGTCGATCGTCCACTTCTGGGCGCTGATCTTCACCTACATGTGGGCCGGCCCGCACCACCTGCACTACACCGCGCTGCCCGACTGGGCGCAGAGCGTGGGCATGATCTTCTCGCTGGTGCTGCTGGCGCCGAGCTGGGGCGGCATGATCAACGGCATCATGACGCTGTCGGGGGCCTGGCACAAGCTGCGCGACGACCCGATCCTGAAGTTCCTGATCGTCTCGCTGTCGTTCTACGGCATGAGCACCTTCGAGGGCCCGATGATGTCGATCAAGACCGTCAACGCCCTCAGCCACTACACCGACTGGACCGTCGGCCACGTGCACAGCGGCGCGCTGGGCTGGGTGGGTCTGGTGTCGATGGGCGCGCTGTACCACCTGATCCCGGTGCTCTGGGGCCGCAAGCAGATGTACAGCAAGCGCGCCATCGAGATCCACTTCTGGGTCGCTACCCTGGGCATCGTGCTCTACATCGCTGCGATGTGGATCGCCGGCGTGATGCAGGGCCTGATGTGGC
>JAEUOY010000058.1 GCA_016790515.1 Burkholderiaceae bacterium
TGCCTGAGCCAGGAGCAGAAGGTCGCGATCGCGCCGATCTTCCGCGGCGCGACGACGAGCAACGGCGAGCGCTTCTACGCGAGCTTCCCGTACGACAGCGGCATCGCCGGCGGCGGCATCCCGTTCTGGGAGTTCACCGCGCCGCTCGTGCTCGACTCGGGTGCGGTCGGCATGGTCTTCAAGGTGCCGCCGGAGCCCGCGGCGGGCTTCAACGGGCCGGCGTTCACGCTCGGCGCGAACATCGACCTGCTGCTCGCGCAGCTGTACACGACCAACGCCACCTATGCCGAGTCGGCGATGAGCTTCATGACGCCGCCCGACCCGCACGACATGAACGACGTGCGCCGCCGCGGCGCCAAGATCCTCGTCTACCACGGCGTCAGCGACCCGATCTTCTCGGTCGACGACAGCGAGAACTGGATCCGCGGAGTCGACCGCCGCTCGGGCGGCCGGGCCGACGAGTTCGCGCGCCTGTTCGAGGTGCCCGGCATGGGCCACTGCTCGGGCGGTCCGTCCACCGACCAGGCCGACTACATCACGCCGCTCGTGAACTGGGTCGAATACGGGCGGGCCCCGGACCGGATCGTCGCCGGCGCGCGCGGCACCGGCAACGTCGGCGGGTCGAACGCCGACGTGCCGGCGGGCTGGGCGCCGAGCCGCACGCGGCCGTTGTGCCCCTACCCGAGCATCGCGCGCTACAAGGGCAAGGGCAGTCTCGAGGTCGCGTCGAGCTTCGTCTGTGCCGAGCCGAAGGGGCATGGCCACGGCCACGGCCACGGTCACGGCGATCGGGACGACGACTGAGAGCGCCCCCCAGGCGCCGACATCGACGGGATCAGCCGGCCTGCGGCGGAGCGGGCAGAGGCACCTGACCGAGCGCGGCTGCAGCGGTCTTGCCGCGACATCGCCCGGCGCCGCCTCACCCGCGGCGGCGCGGCTGGCAGGTTGCGCACCACGACGGGGTGACGCTGCGCCGCGCCGGCCTCGGTGCGGGCGGATCGGGCCGCCGCCGAACCGCCGCGCGAACCAGCTTGGTGCCCCCGGCCGCACCAGACCGCAAAAACCCTAGCACGGTCCATGCAAGGACTCCGGTGGCGCCGCCGTGCCCGGAGACCTGCAGATGAGCTTCCACCCGATCCGCTCGATCCTGATCGCGAACCGTTCCGAGATCGCCATCCGCGTGATGCGCGCCGCCGCCGAGATGCGCATCCGCACGATCGGCATCTATTCGCAGCAGGACCGCCAGGCGCTGCACCGCTTCAAGGCCGACGAGAGCTATCTGGTCGGCGAAGGCCAGAAGCCGCTGGCCGCCTACCTCGACGGCGACGACATCCTGCGCATCGCCCGCCAGGCCGGCGCCGACGCGATCCACCCCGGCTACGGCTTCCTGTCGGAGAACCCCGAGTTCGCCGACAGCGTGATCGCCGCCGGCCTGCGCTGGATCGGCCCGACGCCCGCGGTGATGCGCACGCTGGGCAACAAGGTCGCGGCGCGCCATGCCGCGGTGGCCGCCGGGGTGCCGGTGATGCCGGCCACGCCGCCGTTGCCGGCCGATGTCGACGAATGCGCGCGGCTGGCCGAAGCGATCGGCTTCCCGGTGATGCTGAAGGCCAGCTGGGGCGGCGGCGGGCGCGGCATGCGGGTGATCGAATCGGCCGCCGAGCTGCCCGGCGCGCTGGCCGCGTCGCGGCGCGAGGCGCTGGCCGCCTTCGGCAACGACGAGGTCTATTTCGAGAAGCTGATCCGCCGCGCGCGTCACGTCGAGGTGCAGATCCTGGGCGATACGCACGGCAACCTGGTGCATCTGCACGAGCGCGACTGCACCGTCCAGCGGCGCAACCAGAAGGTCGTCGAGCGTGCGCCGGCGCCCTACCTCGACGCCGCCGGCCGCGCCGCGCTGTGCGACAGCGCGCTGCGGCTGATGGCATCGGTCGGCTACACCCACGCCGGCACGGTCGAGTTCCTGATGGACGCCGACGACGGCAAGTGCTACTTCATCGAGGTCAACCCGCGGATCCAGGTCGAGCACACGGTGACCGAGATGATCACCGGCGTCGACATCGTCAAGGCGCAGATCCGCATCACCGAGGGCGGCCATGTCGGCGTCGCGCAGGACCTGGGCGACGGCCGCTACCCGACCGGCGTGCCGCCGCAGGCGCAGATCCCGCTGAACGGCCACGCGCTGCAGTGCCGGGTGACGACCGAGGATCCCGAGAACGGCTTCCTGCCCGACTACGGCCGGCTCGCCGCCTACCGCAGCGCGGCCGGTTTCGGCATCCGGCTCGATGCTGGCACCGCGTACGGCGGCGCGGTGATCACGCCGTACTACGACTCGCTGCTGGTCAAGGTGACGGCCTGGGCGCCGACCCCCGCCGAGACCATCGCCCGGATGGACCGCGCGCTGCGCGAGTTCCGCATCCGCGGCGTGGCGACCAACCTGCAGTTCCTCGAGAACCTGATCAACCACCCGACCTTCGCCGACGACGTCGACGGCGTGCTGACCACCCGCTTCATCGAGAACACGCCCGAGCTGCTGGCCTTCACCGCCCGGCGCGACCGCGCGAGCAAGCTGCTGCGCTTCCTGGCCGAGGTGGCGGTCAACGGCAACCCCGAGGTCAAGGGCCGGGTGCTGCCCGCGCTGCCCTTGCCCAAGCCGGTGCTGCCAAAGGTCGACCTCTCGAGCCCGGTGCCCGACGGCACGCGCCAGCGCCTGCAGGCGCTGGGCCCGGCGAAGTTCGCGCAGTGGATGCTCGAGCAGAAGGCCGTGCTGCTGACCGACACGACGCTGCGCGACGCCCACCAGTCGCTGCTGGCCACCCGCATGCGCACGGCGGACATGCTGCCGATCGCGCCCTACTACGCGCGTGCGCTGCCACAGCTGTTCTCGCTCGAATGCTGGGGCGGCGCGACCTTCGACGTCGCGCTGCGCTTCCTGAAGGAAGACCCCTGGCAGCGCCTGGCGCAGTTGCGCGCGGCGGTGCCGAACACGCTGCTGCAGATGCTGCTGCGCGGCTCGAATGCGGTCGGCTACACCAACTATGCCGACAACGTGGTGCGCCACTTCGTGCAGCAGGCCGCGGCCGGCGGCATCGACCTGTTCCGCGTCTTCGACTCGCTGAACTGGGTGCAGAACATGCGCGTGGCGATCGACGCGGTGCTCGAATCGGGCGCGCTGTGCGAGGGCGCGATCTGCTACAGCGGCGACCTGTTCGACGCCTCGCGGCCGAAGTACGACCTCGCCTACTACCTGCGCATCGCCCGCGAGCTGAAGGCCGCCGGCGTGCACGTGCTGGGGCTGAAGGACATGGCCGGCGTCTGCAAGCCGCGCGCCGCGGCGGCGCTGGTCAGGGCGCTGAAGCAGGAGACCGGGCTGCCGGTGCATTTCCACACCCACGACACCAGCGGCGCCGCGGCGGCCTCGGTGCTGGCGGCGATCGAGGCCGGCGCCGACGCGGTCGACGGCGCGCTCGACGCGATGAGCGGGCTGACTTCGCAACCCAACCTGTCGGCGATCGCCGCGGCGCTGGCCGGCACCGAGCGCGACCCCGGCCTGTCGCTGGCCGCGCTGGAGGCCGCGTCGATGTACTGGGAGGGCGTGCGCCGCTTTTACGCGCCGTTCGAGAGCGAGATCCGCTCGGGCACCGCCGACGTCTACCGCCACGAGATGCCCGGCGGCCAGTACACCAACCTGCGCGAGCAGGCGCGTGCGCTGGGGCTGGCGCACCGCTGGAGCGAGGTCTCGCGCGCCTATGCCGACGTCAACCGGCTGTTCGGCGACATCGTCAAGGTGACGCCGACCTCCAAGGTGGTCGGCGACATGGCGCTGATGATGGTCGGCAACGACCTGACGCCGCAGGCCGTGCTCGACCCGGCGCGCGAGGTCGCGTTTCCCGAATCGGTGGTCTCGCTGTTCAAGGGCGAGCTGGGCTTTCCGCCCGACGGCTTTCCCGAAGCCATCAGCCGCAAGGTGCTCAAGCTCGGCGCCGACGCCAGGCCGCCGCAGCCCTACCGGCCCGGCGACCGTCTGGCGCCGGTCGACCTGGCGCAGGCGCAGGCCCGGGCCGAGGCCGACTGCGGCCAGCCGCTGAGCCCGCAGCAGCTGGCCTCCTCCCTGATGTACCCGAAGGTGATGCGCGACTTCTGCGAGCACCAGCGGCTGCACGGCGACACCTCGGTGCTGCCGACGCCGGTGTTCTTCTACGGCCCGCAGCTGCAGCAGGAGCTGGCGCTGGACATCGACGCCGGCAAGACGCTGCTGGTGGTGCTGCAGTCGATCACGCCCGACGGCGAGGCGGCACACAAGGTGCAGTTCGAGCTGAACGGCCAGTCGCGCACGGTGCGGGTGGCCAGCGCCGAGGCCGGCGCCGCGGCGCGCGGCCGGCCGGTGGCCGAGCCCGGCAACCCCTGGCAGGTGGCGGCGCCGATGCCCGGGGCGATCGTCAACGTCGCGGTCGCGCCGGGCCAGCGCGTCAGCGCCGGCAGCACGCTGCTGTCGCTGGAGGCGATGAAGATGGAGACCCATGTCGCGGCCGACCGCGACGCCGAGGTCGAAGCGGTGCACGTGGCGCCGGGCGACCGGGTGCAGGCCAAGGACCTGCTGATCGTGTTGCGGCCGGTCGCCTCGGCAACGCCGCCGACCGCCTGAGGAGGCCGCCATGCTGTCCTTCCCCGCCGCACGCGCCGCCCCGACCGACGGCTGGGTCGGTCCGCCCGAGCTGCCCGGCTACCGCGCCGGCAACGTCGTCGCCCGGCTCGCCGACCTGCCCTCGGTCTACCCCGACCACCTGTATTTCCACCTGCTGCTGCTCGACGCCGGCGGCCGGCTGCAGGACGACCATTCGGGGCCCTGCTACGCGCTGCCGCGCCAGCAGCCGGCCGACGAACGCTCGCGCTTCGTTCGCGTCGTCGCCGAACTGCTGCGCCATTCGCCGAGCGAGGACCGCGGGCTGTCGGCGCTGGGCCAGGCGCTGACGGTGATCCGCCAGCTCGGCGTCGACGCCGACCGGCTGATCCTCGCCGCGCAGCTGCTCGACGACGTGTCGAGCGAACGCGCGGTGGTGCTGAGCCTGATCCAGATGCTCGAGCTGTCGCTGGGCGCCGACGAGGCGCCGAACGTGATGGGCGACGTCGTTGCCGGTCTGGCGCACCGCTCGGCGCTGGGCTCGCTGGACGAGCAGGGCCGGCGCGCGCCGCTGGTCGACGTCGACCAGCGCATCCGCCGGATCAACGGCGCGGGGCTGGACGCCCAGGTGTCCTTCGTCGTGCACACCGTCGGCAAGGCCAAGGCGCGGCGCCACCTGCGCGAGGCGATCCACTTCGCGCTGGTGCCGACGCCCGAACTGTTCGGGGTCTGAGCGCGCCGCCTGGGGGGCGATTTCAGCCGCGCAGCCCCAGCGCGGCGAAGTGCAGCACCCATTGGCGCGCCGGGTCGAGTGCCACCAGCGCCGCCGCCTCGTCGTCGTAGAAGGCACCGACCCCGCAGGCGCCCAGGCCGCGCGCCTGGGCCTCGAGGTAGACCCGCTCGCCGAGCCGCCCGGCCTCGAGCAGCGCGTGCCGGTAGCCGCGCCCCGGGCCGAGCGGGTCGGCTGCCAGCGTCGCGCGGTCGGCGCTGAGCACGAACACCACGGCAGCGTCGCCGACCACGTCCTGGTCGAGCGCGGCGGCGCGCGCGGCGTCGCGCAGCGCCGCGGGCGGCAGCGCGATCCGGCGCGGCAGCAGCGCCTGGCGCGCCGGATCGTGGCGATAGGCGCCGGGCGCCAGGCCATCGACCGCCAGCGCGACGAGGTCGATGCGCAGCGCGGCCGACAGCCGCGTGCCGTGGGCGGCCGTCATCCGCGCCAGCACCGCCGACAGCGTGGGCAACGGCAGCGGCGTTGCCGCGTAGCGGCGCACCGAGCGGCGGGCCGCGATCAGGCGCAGCCAGTCGGGCGCCAGCGCGGCGACAGCCGGCAGCGCGATCGCGGATTGCGGCGGTGCCACTGCGGCCGGCTGCACCGCCGATGCGGGCACAGGAGCGGCGGTCGCGCGCAGCGAGGTCGCGGCATGGATCGCCGCCGTCACGCCCAGCGCGGCAGCGGTGTCGGCCAGCGGCGGCGCGGGCAGCCAGGTCGGCGCGGCGGCGATGGCCGGCGCCTCCGGCGGCAGCCCGAGCCTGAGGCCGACCAGCGCCAGCACGCCCTCCTCGGCTTCGTCGACGCCCAGCGAGCGCGCCAGGCCGGCCTCGTCGAACGCCGTGAAGAGCCGGGTGTGCAGGCCCAGCGCGGCGCCGGCGACCTGAAGGTTCTCCAGCGCATGTCCCAGGTCGGCGAGCAGGTAGCGGTAGGCGCGGTCGCGGTACTTGTGGCCGGTGCGGCGGAACACCGCGGTGGCGACGACCAGCGCCGGCGCGTCGCGCCAGGCGTCGCCGGCGGGGGTGTCGAACGCCGGGTCGTCGGGCGCCAGCGCACGCAGCCGATCGAGCGCATGCGAGCGCGCGTCGTAATGCCACAGCCCGGCGGCCAGGCCCGGCACCGCGCGCGCGGCGACATAAAGCTCGGTGGAAAACAGCGCCCCCGACGACGGCGACGCGCGCAGATGCAGCCCGGCGCGCACGGCCGTCACGCCGACGCTGTGCCACAGCAGGTCGGCCAGCGCTGCGAGGCCGATGCGGCTGTCGCGCGCGGTGCCGGGCGCCGGCAGCGCCTGGCGCGGCAGTACCGGGTAGGTCTTGAACGGCGGCGGCGCCGGGCCCCAGGCCACGCCCGGTGCGCCAGCCAGCACGCCGGCGCGCGAGTGCGAGGACAGCGCGTGGAAGCGCTCCACCGCCGCCAGCGGCATCTGGGCCGGCGCCGCGATGCCGGCGGCGGCCGGCAGGGCCGTGGCCGCGTCCTGCCGGCCACGCTGCCGGCCGAGCAGGAACGCCGCGCCCGACGCGGCGACAAGCCCGATCGTGCCGAGCAGGCCGCGCCGCGACACCCACCCCGGGCGGGCGGGCGCCGGCCGGACCGGCCGCTCGGCACGCCGGAAGTGGCGCCACACCCGCGGCAGGTTGAACACCAGGTGCAGCGCCACCAGCAGCAGCGTGGCGTAGCCGAACAGGTAGTGCCAGTCGAACACCGGCAACTGCTGGTTCGCGACCCAGTAGATGCCGAGGCCGGCGGTCGTCGCGAGGTAGCCGAGCAGCAGCAGGCTGGCCCAGATGTTGACCGCCTGGCGCGCCGGCGCGCGTCCGTGCAGCCAGTGCAGCACCAGCAGCGCCAAGGCGAGCAGCAACGGCAGCGCGACCCACAGGATCTTGGGCATCGGGATCATTGGCGTGCTGGGGTCAGCGCTTCGGCCGGGGCGCAGGGTCGTCGGACGGAGCGCGGCGGCCGGTTCGCGGGCAGCATACCCGAGGCCGGCAGGGCCGCCTTCGATGTTCTACTCGAACGCATCTCGAGCATCAGGAGACCCGGATGGACCGACTGCAAGGCAAGGTGGCCGTCATCACCGGCGGCAGTGGCGGCATCGGCCTGGCGACGGCTCGGCGGTTCGTCGCCGAGGGCGCCCAGGTCGTGCTGGTCGACCTGGACGAACAGCGGCTGGTCGAAGCCGCCGCCGAGCTGGGCAGCACCGCGGTCAGCACGCTGGCCGCCGACGTCAGCGACGAGGCCCAGGCACGCGCGTACGTGGCCGCCGCGCTGCAGCGCCACGGCCGGCTCGACGTGCTGTTCTGCAATGCCGGCATCGAGGGCGCGATCGCACCGATCACCGACTACCCGGTCGAGATGTTCGACCGCGTGCTGGCGGTCAATGTGCGCGGCGTGTTCCTGGGCCTGAAGCACGCGCTGCCGGTGATGCAGCGGCAGGGTGGCGGCAGCATCGTGATCACCTCGTCGGTCGCCGGCTACAAGGGCGGCGCCCACCTGTCGGCCTATGCGGCCAGCAAGCACGCGGTGGTCGGGCTGATGCGGTCGGCGGTGCTGGAGACCGGCGCGTCGGGCGTGCGCATCAACACGATCCACCCGGCGCCGATCGACACCCGGATGATGCGGGCCATCGAGCAGGGCCGCGCCCCCGGCGCCGAGGCCGCCGCGAAGCAGGTGATCACCACCCGCATCCCCGCCGGCCGCTATGGCAGCGCCGACGAGGTGGCGCAGGTCGCGCTGTTCCTGGCCAGCGACGACAGTCGCTTCTGCACCGGTGGCTGCTACCCGGTGGACGGCGGCATGTCGGCGGCCTGAGCCGGCCGCCGCGGCTTCAAGGCCCGGGCGGCGGCGCCGGGCGCGACCGGCGGACCAGCAGCAGCAGGGCCGAGGCGCTCAGCGCCGCCGCGCCGCCGGCATCGCCGGCCAGCAGCTGGCCGATCTGTTCCAGCGTCTGCGGACTCACTTCCTGGACGAAGCGCGCCAGTTCGAGGACCTGATCGCTGGAAAAGCGCGCCAGCTCGTCGAACGCCGGGATGCCGGCCGGCGGCTGCGGGCGGTGCAGCAGGCGAGCGAAGGCACCGGAGGCGACCGCCGCGAGCCCCAGCGTGCCCAGGGGGTGCAGCAGCAGCGCGAGCATCTGCGCGCGCAGCGATGCGCCGGCGCGGCTTTATACGCGCGAGACCAGCCGGGGCAGCCGGGCACCTGACCGGCTGGCGCCGGCGGGGCCGCGCCGCTGCGCGGGCCGCGCCGGCCCGGGCCACTGCGAATCGTCGAATTCGTCCATCGGCGCACCCGTCCCGGTGTGATTGCAGGCCCTGTTGGGCGCCCGGCTGCCGGCGAAGTTCCGGGCTTCACTTGCTTTTACACCGATCGCGGAGTTGATGCTTCGATGCGCTGTTGATGCTACGATGTCGATGCTTGTCATCGTTGTATCGAACCCGTCGCGGAGCGGTGATCCCCATGCGCACCACCATCAACATCGACGAAGACGCCCTGCTGGCGGCCAGGCATGTGGCCCAGCGTGAGCGCATCTCATTGGGCGAGGCCATCTCCGAACTGGTCCGGCGCGGCACGCGCAACGACGACATGGCTGCGCAGCGCAGCGCCCCCTTGCGCGGGCGATTCGCGCTGTTGCCGGCTCGCGATGAAGTCATCACCCCGCAGCATGTGCGTGACTTGATGGAACGCGAGGGCATCTGAACCGTGCGTGCGCTGCTGGACGTCAACGTCTGGGTCGCCCTGTTCGACGATGCGCACCAGTTTTCCGCTCGGGCCAACGCCTTCATCGAGTCACCGGGCGTGCAGGTGGCAACCTGTCCGCTGACGGAGAACGGCGTTGTGCGCGTGCTCAGCCTGCCGAGCTACGGCCGGCGCGGTGGCCTGGCCATCCAGCGTGTTCGCCAACGGCTGCAGGAGGCTTGTGCCGCGCTCGACCATGCATTCTGGCCCGACACGCTGTCGCTGCGTGACGACCGGCGCTTCGACTTCAATCGCGTACAGGGGCACAACCAGATCACCGACATGTACCTGCTGGCGCTGGCCGTGGCCCATGGCGGCCGGCTGGTCAGCTTCGATCAGTCGATTGCGCTGGCCAGCGTGCCGGGTGCCACGGCGGAGCACCTGCTGCTGCTTTGACGGCGGCACTCGCGACCCGTTGCTTCGGCTGGGTCGTCATCCGACTTGTGGTGTCCCCGGCCTCGAGCCAACCGTGCAGGCACGGCTTCCTCGAAGTTGCGGCATTGTGCCGCGGTGATTCGGGCCTGCTAGGATGTGCACATCCCATCACATCGGGCTTGCGATGTCGACCACCGTAACCGTGCGCCTCGAAGACGAAGTCAAGGATCGCCTCGATCGCCTGGCTGCGTCGACGCAGCGAAGCAAGTCCTTCCTGGCCGCCGAGGCCATTCGCGAGTTCGTCGAGAACAACGAGTGGCAGATCGCCGAGATCCAGGCCGCGCTGGGCGAAGCGGACGCCGGCGACTTCGCGAGCGATGCGGAGCTGGCGTCGCTGGCGACGAAGTGGTCGGTGAATGCGGGTTAAGTGGCTGCGCAATGCGTTGCGCAACCTGGACGACGAGGCCAGCTTCATCGCCAGTGACGATCCGCGTGCTGCGCAGCAGGTCGTCGAGCGCATCCTGACCGCGGTGGCGAAGCTGGAGGCCCAGCCCGGCATCGGGCGCCCCGGCCGTGTTCCCGGGACGAGGGAACTCGTCGTTGCCAAGACCCGTTACATCGTGCCGTACCGGGTGCGTGGTGAGGTCGTCGAGATCCTTCGGGTGTTTCACACGTCGCGCCGCCCGCCATCGCGCTGGTAGTTCAGTGCGGAGCGACGGCCCGAGGCCGAGGGGCGACGGTCATCGGTGCTGCGTGTCCCTGGCCATCGGCCCGGCCAGCGCCCGCGCGATCCGGTGCCGAGCGACCTTCGGCTTGGGCACCGGAAAGTCGAACCAGGCGCGCACGTCCTCGTCCAGCCCGATGCCGTGCATGAAGTTGTAGACCGCCTTCTTCAGGCCCACGCCCAGCGCGTCGTGGTCGCACCCGGTCGGGTCGACGAAGCCGATGTCGTTCTTCGCGAAGCTCACCGGCGGCAGCGGCAGCAGCGTGACGCCATAGGCCTGCGGATCGCGGCCGACCGGCGAATGCACGGTGCAGGCGAAGCGGTGGAAGAAGCCCGACTGGATGCAGCCTTCGGCGAACAGCTGGCGCACGTATTCGAGCGCGTCGACGGTGTCCTGCACCGTCTGCGTCGGGAAGCCGTACATCAGGTAGGCATGGACCAGGATGCCGGCGTCGGCGAAGCCCTTGGTCACGCGCGCGACCTGGTCGACCGAGACACCCTTGTTCATCAGCGCCAGCAGCCGGTCGCTGGCGACTTCGAGCCCGCCCGAGATCGCGATGCAGCCGCTGTCGGCCAGTTGTCGGCAGAGCGCCGGCGTGAAGGTCTTCTCGAAGCGGATGTTGCCCCACCAGCTGATCGCCACCCTGCGGCGCTGCAGCTCGGCGGCCAGCGCCTTCAGCGACTTCGGCGGCGCCGCCTCGTCGACGAAGTGGAAGCCGGTCTGTCCGGTCTCGGCGACGATCGCCTCGATGCGGTCGACCAGCGTCTGGGCGCTGGCGACGTCGTAGCGCGAGATGTAGTCGAGGCCGACGTCGCAGAAGCTGCACTTCTTCCAGTAGCAGCCGTGCGCCACGGTCAGCTTGTTCCAGCGGCCGTCGCTCCACAGCCGGTGCATCGGGTTGAGCAGGTCCAGCAGCGACAGGTAGCGGTCCAGCGGCAGGCCGTCCCAGGTCGGGGTGCCGACCTCGGCGAAGGCGATGTCGGGTTCGGCGAGGTCGACGTAGCGCACCGTCGCGGTCGCCGCGTCGCGACAGAAGCTGCGCACCAGCCGGCTGCGCGAACGCCGGCCTTCCAGGTGCTCGAGCAGCGCCAGCAGCGGCCGCTCGCCGGCGTCCAGCGTCACGAAGTCGAAGAAGTCGAACAGCCGCGGCTCGGCCAGCTCGCGCAATTCGGTGTTGACGAAGCCGCCGCCCAGCACCGTGGCGATGCCCGGGTCCTGCGCCTTGATCGACTGCGCGATGCGCAGCGCCGCGTACACCGCGCCGGGGAACGGCACCGACAGCAGCACCACGCCGGGCCGGTGGCGCTGCAGCTCGGCGAGCGTGAGTTCGTGCAGCCAGTCGTCCAGCAGGTTGCGCGGCGCGGCCAGCGCCTGCGCCAGCGGCTCGAAGGTGGGCTGGCTCTGCGCCAGCCGCTCGGCATAGCGCACGAACTCGAAGCGCGGGTCGACCGCCTCGCGCACGACGTCGGCGATGTCGTTGAGGTACAGCGTGGCCAGGTGGCGGGCGCGGTCGCTGACGCCCAGCGCGCCGAAGGCCCAGGCCATCGGGTCGCCGCCCTCGGGCTCGTCCGGATCCTGGTAGACGTCCAGGCTCGCGAAGCGCGGCCCTTCGGGCAGGAAGCTGCGGCCGGCGATGCGGTGCGCCAGCGTCGGGTCACGGCCCTGCAGGAAGGCGATCGCCGGGCCGATCGTCACCGCATAGGCTTCGAAGCGATCGGCGAAGCCGGCCAGCCGTGGCGTCCGCTGCGCGGCGCCCAGCGCTTCGATGGTCTCTCGCACCGCCCGAAGCCCGTCGGCCGACAGCAGCCTCAGCGCCAGGCCCAGCGCCAGGTCGGCCTGTGCCGCGTGAATGCCGCGCGAGCGCAGGAAGCCGGTCAGGTAGGCGGTCGACGGGTACGGCGTGTTCAGCTGCGTCATCGGCGGGATGAGCGACAGCACGCGGGTCGCGGGCAGCGGCGGCATGGCCCGGATTGTCAGGCTTGCGATGAACTGGCTATGCTGCCGCTGCGAACAACTGCAGGGAGCGAGCGATGGCGGTCAGACCCTCGTACAACACTGTCCAGCTGGCGCTGGAAATCGCCGGCGTGGCCGCCGGCCCGCTGCGCAGCGTGCAGCCGGCGCCGCTGCGCGTCGAGCGGATCGCCGCCTCGCCCGGCACGTCGCGCTCGCTGGCGAGCGCCGCCGCGGTGTCGCTGGGGGCGATGGCCGCCGAGTTCGACCTCGGCGACAAGGGGCCGCTGCTCGACTGGGTGGCGATGCTGTGGTTGCGCAAGCTGGCGGTGATCGACGGCGCGGTGCTGGTGGCCGACCACGACCGCATCGAGCAGCGGCGAATCGGCTTCAGCGAAGGCGTGCTGCGCGAGGTGGTGCTGCCGACGCTGTCGGTGGCCGACGCCAAGAAGGCCTTCACGATCGCGCTGACCTGGCAGCCGGCCCAGGTGGACGACCAGCCCGGCAGCGGCAAGAAGATCGCGGCGACGGTGACCAAGCGCAAGCCGCTGCTGACCGGCAATTTCCGTGTGCTGGGCCTGCCGTTCGACGGCAGGATGGTGCGCGAGGTCGGCCTGCCCACCGCCCGCGTCGCGCTGGGGCGTGTCGACAGCCGGCGGCCCGAGCTGCTCCTGGCCGGCTTCGACGGCGGCGAGCTGCGGCTGGTCGTCGCCGGCCGCTCGGCCACCGAGGCGCTGGCCTGGGTGCGCAAGCTGGTTGCCGACGGCCGCATCGACGCCGCCGAGGCGATCGACATCCGGGTCGAGATGCTCGACGCGGCATTGAAGAGCGTGCTGGCCACGATCGAGCTGCGCGCCTGCGCGCTCATCGGCTGCGAGCCGTCGCGGCTGGACTCGCAGGCCGACGGCATCGCCAGCGTCAGCCTGCGTTTCGCAGTGGCCGAGACACGGCTGACGATCGCCGGTTGACGATCGACGGTTGTGGGCATGGTGCCCGTTGGCGCTGGACGCCGGCGGCGTCGCACAGGCCGTTGAACCTGCGCGGCCGACCAGCACGGAGCTGGCCCCGAAGAAGGTCATGATCGCCTGCCCTGCCTCGCGCTGAACATGTCGACCCCCGACGACTTCGAAACCGCCGTGCGCCGCCACGACGCCCGCGTGGCGGCGCTCGGCCTGACGATCTGGGTCGGCTCCGAGCCGACCTTCACCGACCGCCTCGCCCAGACGCCCGAGTGGCTGAGCAGCGCCCTGGGCGGCGACAAGGAACTGCGGGCCCAGGCGCTGCTGGGCGGGCTGAGCCGCCGTTTCCCCGGCGGCCTCGTGCTGCGCAGCGTCGGGCGGCAATACCCCGGCGAGGCGCAGCCGCGCTGGAACCTGGGCCTGTACCGCCGCCGCGATGGCGTGCCGCTGTGGCAGGGGCCGCCCGACCCGATCCTCGCGGTGCCCACGCAGGAAGCCCGGCCCGGGCTGGAACCCTGGGCCGCGGCCTTGTCGGCGGCGTTCCAGGCGCGCGGCTTCGGGGCCGCGCCGGTCGGCGCGCCGGACCCGTTCGAGCGCCGGCTGCTGATGCGCGCGGAGGTCGCCGCCGGCGCCGATGCCGTGGTCGCCAACCCCGGCGATCCACGGCTGGCCCGCCCTTCGGTGCATGCCCAGCCGATCCCGGCCAGCGGCCTGCGCGACGAACTGGCCGAAGCCGGCGCCTACCTGTTCGTGCTGCGCATCGACGAGCTCGACGGGCGGCCGACGGCGCGCATCGAACTGCCCCGGTTCACTGCGGTGCCGCTGTTCCTGGACGTGCTGCAGTGCCTGGAACAGTCCAGCCTCGCCTGCCGGCTGCCGGTGCTGATCGTCGCCGGCTACCCGCCGCCGGCCGATGCCACGGTGGAGCTCGGCACCGTGACGCCCGATCCGGCGGTGGTCGAGATCAACACCGCGCCGAGCGCCGATGCCGCGAGCTTCCTGTGGCGCAGCCGCGAGATCTATGCCGCGGCCGCGGACCAGGGCCTGGCGCCGTACCGGCTGTATTTCAACGGCACGGTGGCCGATTCGGGCGGCGGCGGGCAGATCACGCTGGGTGGCGCCTCGCCGCGGGACAGCCCGTTCCTGCAGCAGCCGCGCCTGCTGCCGCGCCTGGTGCGCTTTCTCAACCGCCACCCGGCGCTGTCGTACCTCTTCTGCCACGACTTCGTCGGCAGCAGCGGGCAGTCGGTGCGCGCCGACGAGCGCGGCAGCGATGCCTTCGACGAACTGGCGCTGGCCCTCGCGCTGCTGGAGCGCCAGGAGCCGCTGACCGCCGAGACGCTGTGGCACGGCCTGGCGCCGTTCCTCTGCGATGCCGCCGGCAACAGCCACCGCGCCGAGGTGAACATCGAGAAGCTGTGGAATCCGTTCCTGGCCGGGCGTGGCCAGCTGGGGCTGGTGGAGTTCCGCGCGCTGCGCATGCAGCACACGCCGGAGCGGGCCACCGCGCTGGCCTGCCTGCTGCGCAGCGTCGCGGCGATGCTGGCGGGTGCCGACGACGGCCTGCCCCTCGTCGACTGGGGTCGCGAACTGCACCAGCGCTTCGCGCTGCCGTTCTACCTGGAGCAGGACCTGCGTGCCGTGCTGGCCAGCCTGGCTGCGGCAGGCCTGGCGCTGGACGAGGCGATCGAGTCGGTGCTCTGGCGTGGCGCCTTCCGCCGCCTCGGGCAGGTGCAGCTGCCGGGCTGCAGCCTCGAACTGAGGCGTGCGCTGGAGTTCTGGCCGCTGCTGGGCGACGCCGCCAGCCCCGAGCAGGGTGGCGGTTCGCGCCTGATCGACGCCAGCACCGCACGGGTGGAACTGCGGCTGCGGCCGGTGCCCGACGGCGCATCTGCGGGCGAGTGGCAGGTCTTCGCGTCCGGCGTCGCGCTGCCGATGCGGCATGAGCGAGACGCCCAGGGCGAGGTCCAGGTGTTCGGCCTGCGCTACCGCAGTTTCGTCCCGCGCTGGGGCCTGCACCCGACGCTCGGCGCCCAGGCGCCGGTGCGGGTGCTGCTGCGCCATCCGGGCCAGGCCGACGACCATCGGGTCACGCTGCATGAATGGCGCCCCGACGGCCAGGCCTATCCGGGGCTGCCCGAGGATCTGGACGAGGCGCGGCAGCGCCGGGCCGACCGGATCACGCTGCAGGCCGTCCCGCGTGACCCGGCACTCGGCGGTGAGCCCGCGCCGCTGCGCGGGCTCGACGCGTACGGCCTGGACCTGCGCTGCCTGTGACGGGCCTTGCGACGAGCCATGCTGGCGACTGATCGCGAAACATGATCCAATTGGATTCCATTTGGAATCCAGAGGGATGGCATGGACAGCAGCGGCGGTTCGCTCGAACCCCGGCAACGGGCCGGCGAGACCGAGAAGATGACGGTCAACGTCGGCGTCGTCGATCTCGGCCAGGTCGACCTGCTGGTGCAGGAAGGCTTCTACTCGAACCGCTCGGACCTCGTCAGGACGGCGCTTCGCAACCAGCTGGCGCTGCATGCCGACCTGCTGAAGCAGACCGTCGCGCGCCGCACCCTGACGGTCGGTCTTCGGCACTTCAGCCGCGCCGAGCTCGAGCGCGCGGTCGTGGTCGGCCAGCGGCTGCAGATCGAGGTCGTCGGGCTGGCCCGCATCGCCGACGACGTGAGCGCCGAGCTGGCGCTGGCGGCGATCGAATCGGTGACGGTCCTGGGCGCGTTCCAGGCCAGCGCTGCCGTGCGGCGGGCGCTGTCCGGTCGGATCCGCTGAAGCCGCCGGCGATCACAGAGGGTGCTGCCGTGAAACTCCCGTTCGATGTCCGCGGCCCGGCTTTCGATGCCGGGGCCCTTCGCAAGACGATCCGGCGCGCGCTCGCCGCTGCCGGGCTCGACACCGGCTCGGGACCGCTGCGCGGCGTCGCCGACACCGTCCGGCGGGCGCTGGCCGCCGGCGGCCTGGCCGAGCGATCGGGCGCCCCGGAGGCGGGCGAACCGGTCGTCGACGCGAAGGCTCGCGTCGGCGGCACCGGCACGGACCGGACGGGCGCGCCGCTACCCGGGCCCGCGACCGGCGACGCGCTGCGGCCCGGGCGCTTCGAGACGCACGAATTCAGCAACCCTGCCGGGGCGCGCTCGTACAAGCTCTTCCTGCCTGCGCGGACCGCGGCGGCGCCGCCACCGGTGCTGGTGATGCTGCATGGTTGCACCCAGTCGGCCGACGACTTCGCCGCCGGCACGCGGATGAACCGGCTGGCCGGCGAGCAGGGCTTCCTGGTCGTCTACCCCGAGCAGCCGCCCAGCGCGAATCCCTCGAAGTGTTGGAACTGGTTCAACGCGCAGGACCAGCAGCGCGACGCCGGCGAGCCTTCGCTGATCGCCGGCATCGTCCGCGAGGTGGTGGCGCGCCACGGCGCCGACCCACGCCGCGTCTTCGTCGCCGGGCTGTCGGCCGGCGCGGCGATGGCGGTGATCCTCGGCGAGACCTACCCGGAGTTGTTCGCCGGCGTCGGCGCCCACTCGGGCCTGCCTTACGGCAGTGCGCATGACCTGCTGTCGGCGCTGGCGGCGATGAAGGGTGGCCGCAGCGGGCTGCCGGGGCTTCAGGGCATCCAGGGCCAACAGGCCGACGCCGCGCCTGCGCGCCGGAAGGCCGTTCGGGCGGTGCCGATCATCGTCTTCCACGGCGATCGGGATCACCTGGTGCAGGCCACGAATGGCGCCCGGATCGCCCAGCAGGCCTGGGAGGCCCACCGTGCCGAGGCGGCCGACGCCCCCTTGCGCGCCAGCACGCACAGCGGCAGTTCACCGGGTGGCCGAAGCTACAGCCGCACGGTGCACGCCGACGCCGGCGGTGAGGCGCGGATCGAGTTCTGGACCGTGCACGGCGCCGGCCATGCCTGGTCGGGCGGCAGCGCGAGCGGCTCCTTCACCGATGCCGCCGGGCCCGATGCGTCGGCGGAGATGCTGCGCTTCTTCCTGGGGCTGCGGCGCGCCGGCTCGACCTGACGCCCTGGCAGCGTCCGTCGGCGGCAGGCGTCTCGCCGACGACGTCGGCCTCGCGGCCCCGCACAATGCCGTGGCATGAGTGTCGCCATGCCCGAAACCGCGAACCCGGCCCGGCCGGTCGACCTGCTGATCGTCGGCGCCGGTTTCGGCGGCCTGTACATGCTGCTGAAGGCCCGGCGCCAGGGTCTCGCCGCCCAGGTGATCGAGGCGGCGGGCAGCGTCGGGGGCACCTGGTACCACAACCGCTACCCCGGCGCGCGGGTCGACATCGAGAGCATGGAGTACTCGTTCGGCTTCGACGAGGCGCTGCAGCAGGACTGGCACTGGACCGAGCGCTATGCCGCCCAGCCCGAGCTGCTGCGCTATGCCAACCACGTGGCCGACCGCTTCGGGCTGCGCGACGGCATCCGGCTGAACACCCGGCTGGCCGGCGCGCATTTCGATGCGTCGGCGCAGCGCTGGCAGGCCTGGTCGGAGACGGGTGAACGCTGGTCGGCGCGTTTCCTGGTGCTGGCCGCCGGGCCGCTGTCGACGCCGAACCGGCCCGACTTCCCCGGCCTGGCCGATTTCCGCGGCCGCGTGCTGCACACCGCCGACTGGCCGCACGAGGCGGTCGATTTCAGCGGCCAGCGCGTCGGCGTGATCGGCACCGGTTCGTCGGCGGTGCAGGCGATCCCGCTGATCGCCGAGCAGGCGGCGCAGCTCACCGTGTTCCAGCGCACCGCCACCTATGCCGTGCCGGCGCACAACGGCCCGCTCGACCCGGACTTCGAAGCCCGGATCAAGGCCGACTATGCGGGCTTTCGCGCGCGCAACCGGCAGATGATGGGCGGCTTCGGCTCGCTGCTGCCGCCGAACCGGATCTCGGCGCTGGCGGTGTCCCCCGAGCAGCGCGACGCGATGTTCGAGCAGCGCTGGCGCATCGGCGGCTTCGGCGTCCTCGGCACCTTCAGCGACCTGATCGTCAACCCGGCGGCCAACGAGCTGGCCGGCGAGTTCGTGCGCCGCAAGATCCGCGCGACGGTGCACGACCCGGCCACTGCCGAGGCGCTGTGCCCGCGCCACCCGATCGGCTGCAAGCGGCTGTGCGTGGACACCGGCTACTACGCGACCTACAACCGGCCCAACGTGCGGCTGGTCGACTTGGCAGCCGCACCGATCGAAGGCTTCACGCCCGCCGGGCTGGTGGCCGGCGGCGAGGAACACCGCTTCGACAGCCTGGTGCTGGCCACCGGCTTCGACGCGATGACCGGCACCGTGCTGCGGCTGGACCTGCGCGGCCGCGGCGGCGAGCGCATCCAGGACCACTGGAAGGCCGGGCCGCTGAACTGCCTGGGCATGGCGATCGCCGGCTTCCCGAACCTGTTCAACCTGGTCGGGCCGGGCAGCACCTCGGCCTTCACCAACGTGATCGTCGCGATCGAGCACCAGGTCGACTGGATCGCCGGCTGCATCGCCGACCTGGACGCGCAGGGCCTGGCGACGATCGAGGCCACGCCGCAGGCCGAGGCCGACTATGTCGCCCATGTCAACACCGTCGCCGCGCGAACGATCTACCTGAACTGCAACTCCTGGTACCTGGGCGCCAACATCGCGGGCAAGCCGCGGATGTTCATGCCGCTGTTCGGCTTCCCGGCCTATGTCGAGAAGTGCGCCGAGGTGGCGCGGCAGGGCTACACCGGCTTCGTGCTCGGCTGAGAACCCGGCCGGCCGGCGCAGGCGCCGCGGCTTGCGCTCTATCAAGAGGACCCGGCGCCCGTGCGCCGATAGTCCCGACGAAGACCGCGAGCGAGGGTTGCGGTGATGCGTGCGGGCGTTCTTCGGAGGCCTGCCGATGCCTGCAGTACCGCCAGGACCGCCCATCGGCGAGCAAGGACGACGTGATGAAAGCTCCCTGGAAACCGCTGGCACCGATCGCGGTCGCGGTCGTCATCGCCCTGCTGCCTGCGCCCGCGGGCCTGGCGCCGCATGCCTGGTACTTCTTTGCGCTGTTCGCCGGCGTCATCGTCGGCCTGATGCTCGAACCGCTGCCCGGCGGTGCCATCGGCCTGATCGGCGTCACGGCGGTCACGCTGCTCTCGCCCTGGGTGCTGTTCGCGCCGGCCGAACTGGCCAAGCCGGGCTTCAAGCCGGCCAATGCGGCGCTCGGCTGGGCGCTGTCGGGCTTCTCCAACGGCACCGTGTGGCTGATCTTCGGCGCGTTCATGTTCGCGCTCGGCTACGACAAGACCGGGCTCGGCCGGCGCATCGCGCTGCTGCTGGTCAACAGGATGGGCCGGCGCACGCTGACGCTGGGCTATGCGGTCGCGGCGGCGGACACGATCCTGGCGCCGTTCACGCCGTCCAACACCGCGCGCAGCGGCGGCACGATCTACCCGGTGATCCGCAACCTGCCGATGCTCTACGGCTCGAAGCCGGACGACCCGTCGGCGCGCAAGATCGGCTCGTACGTCATGTGGGTGGCGATCGCGACGACCTGCGTCACCAGTTCGATGTTCCTGACCGCGCTGGCCCCCAACCTGCTGGCGGTCGAGCTGGTGAACAAGACCTCGAAGCTCGCGATCGGCTGGACCGACTGGTTCGTCGCCATCGCGCCGGTGGGCATCCTGCTGCTGGCGCTGATCCCGCTGCTGACCTACTGGATCTATCCACCCGAGATCAAGTCGGGCGACGAGGTGCCGAACTGGGCCGCAAGCGAGCTGGCGAAGATGGGCGGCCTGTCGGCGCGCGAGATCACGCTCGCGGTGCTGGTGGTGATCGCGCTGGGGCTGTGGATCTTCGGCGGCGATGCCGTCAACCCGACCACCGCCGCGCTGGTCGTGATCTCGCTGATGCTGCTGACGCGGGTCGTCAGCTGGGACGACATGATGAAGAACTCGACCGCGTGGAACACGCTGGCCTGGTTCGCGACGCTGGTGGCGCTGGCCGACGGGCTCAACAGGGTCGGCTTCGTCAAGTGGTTCGCCGACTCGGTTGCGGCGCACATGGCCGGGTTCCCGCCGTTCACCGCGATGATCGTGCTGGTGCTGGTGTTCTACTTCACGCACTACCTGTTCGCCAGCGTCACCGCGCATGTCACGGCGCTGCTGCCGGTGATGCTGGCGGTGGGCTCGACGATCCCGGGCATCGAGATGCCGACGTTTGCGCTGCTGCTGTGCCTGACGCTGGGCGTGATGGGCATCCTGACGCCCTACGCGACCGGGCCGAGCCCGGTCTACTACGGCTCGGGCTACCTGCCGGCCAAGGACTACTGGCGGCTGGGCGCGATCTTCGGCCTGCTCTACATCGTCGTGCTGCTCGCGCTCGGCCTGCCCTGGCTGGCGATGGTGCGCTGATCGCCGCGCCTGCCCGATCGCGATGCGGCATTCGGCGATCGGCTCGACCGTCACACCCTGCCCGAGCCGCGCCCGGCCTCGGTGCTCCAGTCGGACCCGTACGACGCCCACCCTTCGGTCACCATGCTGCCGGAGACGGGCGATCTGCACGACGCGACGCTGCTGGCCGTGAACCGCGCGCTGCCGGTCGTTCTCGGCCTCGCCTGTCCACGCGCGATCGTCAGCCCAGCTTCAACCAGACCCGCCCGCCTTCGATCCTGACCGGATGGCTGCGCACCGGCAGCGCCGCCGGGTCGCAGGTCGGCTGGCCGCTGCGCACGTCGAAACGCCCCTGGTGCAGCGGGCATTCGATCTCGTGGCCGAGCAGGAAGCCCTCGCAGAGCCGGGCGTGGCCGTGCGTGCACAGGTTGTCGGTGGCGAAGACCTCGCCGTCGATGCTGTACAGCGCGATTTCGCCGCCAGGGCCGGCGACCACGGTCACGTCGTCGGGCGCCAGGTCGGCGGCGGCGGCGACGTCGGTCCATCCGTCCTCGTTGTCGGTCGTCATCGTCGAGGGCCTTTCAGATCGGGTAGATGATCGCGTTGGGGATCATCTCGCTGTCGTAGACGCACAGCCGCTCGGCAAACTGCAGTCCGTCGGGCCGGCGAACGATCGTGTCGAGGTAGCGGCCGACGTTGAACACCGTGCTCGGCCTGTCGGGCTTGGTGCGGAAGACGGCGTAGTTGGCTTCGCTGCGCAGCCGCCAGCCGGCGCCCTCGCCCGCCACGTCCAGGATGCGCGGAACGCCGATCACATGGCGCTGGTAATAGGGGTCGTGGAACAGCGTCTCGCGGATGCCGTAGACGCGGTCGATCAGCATGCCGCGGCTCTCGAAGCGCAGCGTCGCCAGCGGGAAGCCGCGCTCGTGGTTCTCGCGCGGGATCAGCGCGTAGCGGCCGTCCTCGGTGAAGAAGCCGGGCCAGCGGTCCCAGTCGGCGCTGTCCAGGGCCGCCGCGTAATCGGCGTGCAGCTGCAGCAGCGACTGCCAGGTGGCGAAGTCGATCATCGCGCGCCCTCCCCGGCTTCCATCACCTGGCGCCAGTACCGGTACATGCCTCGGATCAGCGTCTCGGTGACCATGTGGTCGGCATCGGCCACCTCATGCCCGCCCAGCTCGACCAGCGTGCGGTGCCAGGGCTTGCTTTCGAAGCCCTGTTGCGAGAACTCGATCACCTCGCCGTCGTCGGCCGAGACGAAGCCGGCGGGGCCGAACAGGTTGGCCTGGCGCAGCCGGCGCTCGGTCATCCCGGGCGCGTCGTCGGCAAAGCCGAAATGGGTCCAGACGAAGTTGAACGCGCCGTGGCCGTCGGGCTGGATGTGGCGGGTCGACACGCTGTTGACCTGCTGCTGGAAGATCACGCTCGGGAACAGCGTCGTCATCACCGCGGTGGGCTCGCCCCACCAGGGCTCGGGCACGATGTCGAGGAAGCGCTCGTCGTGGAGCTTCATCGCCGGCTTGAAGCTGGCCACCTGGGTCACCTGTGCCGCCGCGCCGGCGCTGCCGCGCCTGGAGACCATCGCGGCGTGGCGATGGTGGCGGTCCATCACCAGCTGCGCCTGGTTGTCGGCCCGCCACAGCCCGAAGGTGACGAACCAGGTGTGCAGCAGCCCCGGGTGGTAGGGGTCCTTGATGTTCTCCTGCATCAGCTTCCAGTTGCCGGGGATGCGCTGGCGGTTGTAGCCCAGGATCGTCAGCGGCCGGCCATCGAACAGGCGGTCGAACCAGGCCAGGATCGGCGGGCCGATGAAGTCTTCGAGCGATTCCATGCCGTGGTCGAAGGTCGCGAAGACCACGCCGCCGCGGCGCGCGACACGCAGCCTCGTCAGGCCATGGTCCTCGGTGCGGAAGTCGGCCGGCATGCCGCCGTTGATGCGCCCGGCCTGCCTGACGCCGCGGCGGAACGGCACGCCCTGCAGGCTGCCGTCGAGCTTGTAGCTCCATTGGTGGTAGGGGCAGACGAACTCCTTGCGCCGGCCGTGGCGCTCGCGGCAGAACTGCATGCCGCGGTGGGCGCAGACGTTCTCGACCACCGCGATCTCGCCGTCGGCCAGCCGGACCATGATCACCGAGCGCTCGCCGACCACCGTGCGCTTGAAGTCGCCGGGCTCGGGGATCTCGGCCTCCAGGCCGACATAGCACCAGTGGCCGCGATAGAACAGCCGCTCCAGCTCGCGCCGGTGCAGCGCTTCGCTGGTGTAGGCGGCGAACGGGATGCGGTGGCTGCCGTCGGTCGGCCAGCACAGCGGTTCGGGCTCCGGCGCGGGCGGGGCGGTCTCGGACGGCATCGGCGGTCTCCCGGGGCTGGCTTGCGGCCCATTGTGGCGCGGGCGCGGTGAATTCCGCACAGCACCGGGGTGCGGCGCGCACTGCAGCGCGTCGCACGGCGGGTCGACACTGAATCGCCGTTTCAACCCGCCCAGGAGCCCCGCATGACCGACCTGATCCAAGCTGCCGCAGGCACTTTCGGTCCGGCCCGTTGCAGCCGTGCGATCGCCGGCACCGTGCTGACGGCCGTGCTCGCGCTGGTGTTCGGCCTGTCGGTGATGGTCGAACTGTCGAATGCGCCGGACCTGGCGACGCCGGCCGCCGCGCCGGCGCTGGCGGCAACGACGGCTTCGGCGGACCCAGCGCCCCGCCTGAACGCGGGCGAGGACGAGAGCGCCGCCTTCTGAGGCGGCGCCGGTCTCAGCGCGTCACGCCACGGGCCAGCGAAGCGACGGCGCGGCCCAGGTCGGCCGCATGCAGGTGTTCGGTCAGCCGCGCCAGCGCCGGCAGCTGCAGGTGGCTCTTCAGGTGGAAGAAGGCCTCGCTGTCGTCGCTGGCCGGATCACAGCTGTCCAGGTCGGTCAGGCCGCCGGTGGCCAGCCGCTCGCCCAGGCGGGCACACAGGTAGCCCAGCGCCGCCGGTGCCTGCCGGGCCGAAGCCTGCGGGCCGGCCGGCGTGACCAGCACGGCGTCGATCGCGGCCACGTCGTCGACGATGACCGCGGGCAGGTCCCACAGCTGCAGCAGCAGGCCGCCCAGCGCCGAGGCGCGCAGACCCAGCTGCGCCTGTTCGGCCTCGCTGCGCGCCAGCAGGTCGTCGGCCAGGGTCCAGCGGCAATTCGCGCGCGACATCATCGCCGCGCCGGCCATCGGCCCGAGGAACGACAGCACCACCTGGGTGACCAGCGCGCCCTGCGCCGGCAGGCCCAGCCTGGCGGACAGCCGGACGCACAGCTCGCTGGCCAGGGCGCTGGCCTGCGCGATGGTGTCGAACTGCCGGCGCAGCTCGGCGTTGCCGGGTTCGAACGAGGCCGTCATCAGCGCCTGCAGGCACAGCCCGCGCACGGTGTTCAGGCCGAGGAAGGTCACCGCCTGGCCCACGCTGTGGACCGGCTGTCGCAGGCCGTAGAAGGGCGCGTTGACGGTGGCCAGCACCTTGGCCGCGACATGGGCCTCGGCCATGATCAGTTCGCTCAGCTGGGCCGAACTGGCCTGCTCGAGGAAGGCCGGCGAGGTCAGTTGCCGCAAGGCCGAAGGCGGCCGCGGGATGCGCCGCAGCTCGTCGGCCAGCCTCTGCTGCCGTTGCGCTGTCAGCTCGCCCAGCGCCAGCGGCCGAAAGGCGGCCAGGCGCGCCGGCAGCGGCTGCGGGTCGGGCACCGCCGTGGGCGGCTGCTGCGTTGCCGGCGCGGCCGGGCGGGCCGCCGGCAGGGCCGGGCGCGGCCGTGCGGCGCTGGCCGGCACGGCCTGCCTGGGCAGCAGCCACCAGGCCGCGGCGAAGGCGACGACGACGGCCAGCGCCAGAACGACGAAGATCACGATGGCAGACTCCCGGAAAAGCAGAACCGCAGGGGTCGGCACGATGCCGGCGACACCGGGTTATCGGCGCCGGGCCGGCGGGTCTGAAGCCCCCGAGCGTGAACTCAGACGGCAGCGTGAAGGTGGCAGGCCACCGATCGGCCAGCGCCCAGGTCGGCCAGCGGCGGATCGTCGCTGCGGCAGCGCGCCATTGCCTGCGCGCAGCGGGTGTGGAAGCGGCAGCCCGGCGGCGGACGCAGCGCACTGGGCACCTCGCCCTGCACGACGATGCGCCGGCGCTGCTTCTCGACCGCCGGGTCGGCCACCGGCACCGCCGACAGCAGCGCCTGGGTGTAGGGGTGCAGCGGCGCGCGGTACAGCTCGTCGCGGGGCGCGACCTCGACGATGCGGCCCAGGTACATCACCGCGACGCGGCGGCTGAGGTGGCGCACCACCGCCAGGTCGTGGGCGATGAACAGGTAGGCCAGGCCCAGGCGCTCCTGCAGCGCCTGCAGCACGTTGACGACCTGGGCCTGGATCGACACGTCCAGCGCCGAGACCGGCTCGTCGCAGATGATCAGGCTGGGCTCGAGCGCCAGCGCGCGGGCGATGCCGATGCGCTGGCGCTGGCCGCCGGAGAACTCGTGCGGGTAGCGCTCGGCCATGTCGGGCAGCAGGCCGACGGTCGTCAGCAGCGCGGCGACGCGGTCTTGGTACTCGCCGCGGTGGCCGTCCAGCCCATGCACCTGCAGCGGCTCGCCGACCAGGTCGCGCACCTTCATGCGCGGGTTCAGCGAGCCGTACGGGTCCTGGTAGACCATCTGCATGCGGCGGCGGAAGGTGCCGGTGCGCGCCTGCTGTTGGGTGATGTCCTGGCCCTCGAAGACGATGCGCCCGCGCGTCACGGGCTGCATGCGCAGCACCGCCAGCCCGGTGGTGCTCTTGCCGCAGCCGCTCTCGCCGACCAGGCCCAGCGTCTCGCCGGCGGCCAGCGTGAAGCTCACGCCGTCGACCGCCTTGACCACCCCGGCCGAACGGCGCAGCAGGCCGGCCCCCGGCAGCGGGAAGTGCACCTGCAGGTCCTCGACGCGCAGCAGTTCGGCGCCGTGCGAGGGGGGGGCTGGGTCAGGCGGCATCGTGGTGGCAGGCGCTCAGGTGCTGCGGCAGAACCGCGCGCAGCAGCGGCCGCTGCGTGGTGCAGGCGGCATCGGCGCGCTGGCAGCGCGGCGCGAAGGCGCAGCCGGCGGGCAGCCGGGCCAGGTCGGGCGGCTGGCCGGCGATCGGCACCAGCGGCTGTCCGGCGCTGCTGTCGAGCCGCGGGATCGAGGCCAGCAGGCCGCGGGTGTAGGGGTGGCGCGGCCGGGCGTACAGCGCGTCGGCGGCGGCCTGCTCGACGATGCGCCCGCCGTACATCACCGCGACATGGTCGGCATAGCGCGCGACCACGCCCAGGTCGTGGGTGATCAGGATCAGCGCGGCGCCGGTCTCGGCGGTCAGCGCCTTCAGCAGGTCGAGGATCTGCGCCTGCACCGTGACGTCCAGCGCGGTGGTCGGCTCGTCGGCGATGATCAGCTTCGGGCTGCAGGCCAGTGCCATCGCGATCATCGTGCGCTGGCGCATGCCGCCCGAGTACTGGTGCGGGTAGGTCTGCAGCCGGCTCGCCGCGTCGGGGATGCGCACCTTGCCGAGCAGGCCCTTGGCCAGCTCGAAGGCCTCGCGCCAGGGCTTGCCGCGGTGCACGTTGGTCGGCTCGGCGACCTGCAGGCCGACGGTCAGCGCCGGGTTCAGCGAGCTCATCGGCTCCTGGAAGATCATCGCGATGCGGTCGCCGCGGATGTCGCGCATCTGCGCTTCGCCGAGCTTCAGCAGGTCCTGGCCCTCGAACAGGATCTGTCCGCCGGTGATGCGCCCCGGCGGGTTCGGGATCAGCCGCATCAGCGACATCGCGGTCACGCTCTTGCCCGATCCCGATTCGCCGACGATCGCCAGCGTCTGGCCGGCGGCGACACTGAACGAGACGTCGTCGACGGCGGTCAGCTCGCCGCGCTCGGTGCGAAACCGCGTCGTCAGGCCCTTGACGTCGAGCAGCGGCTGCGCCATGCCTAGAAGCCCATTTTCTTCTTCATGTCCTGGTCGACCCAGATCCGGGCATGGATCGGCCCCGGCCGCTCGGCGCCGGCGCGCAGTTCGCCGCCGTAGTTCTTCACCCAGGGCCACCAGGCGGTGTAGGCGTAGGCGGTGGGCAGCCACAGGTGGGGCGCCTTCTCGAGGATCTCGCGCGTCATCAGCCGCACCTTGACCTGGCGGATGCGCTCGTCGGGCTCGGCGTAGACCTCGGCCATTTTTTTGTCGAACTCGGGGTCGGCGTACTGCGACGGGTTCCAGGTCTGCTTGGTGACGAAGGCCTTGCGCAGCGAGGTCGTCGGGTTGGTGTGGCCGAGGAACATGTAGTAGCCCGGCGCATTGGTCTTGGTCGTCATTGCCGACAGGTAGGCCGGGTACTCCATGACCTGGATCTCCAGCTTCACGCCCACCTTGGCCAGGTAGGCGGCGACCATCGTCAGCAGGTCCTGGTCGAGGCTGGCCGAGCTGATCTGGGTCTTGAAGCTGAAGCCGTTGGGGTAGCCGGCCTCGGCCAGCAGCTGCTTGGCCTTGGCCGGGTTGTAGCTGAACAGCTCCTTGACCGAATCGGGCATCGCCGACAGCGGCTCGTAGTAGCCGGCGTAGTCGGGGTGCATCGGGTAGGCCAGCAGCTCGGCATTGCCGCCGAAGTAGCTCTTGATGATCTCGGGCTTGTTCACCGCCATGTTCAGCGCCCGGCGCACGCGCAGGTCGTCGAACGGCTTGGTGTCGGTGCGCAGCGCGATGAAGTTGCCGCCCATCGCCAGGTAGCGGTTCCACTGCAGCTTGGGCGCGCTCTTCTTCAGCTCGTCGACCGCGCTCCAGCGCACCGCCTCCATCACGTCGATCTTGCCGGTGCGCAGCGCCGTCAGCGCGGTGGCCTCGTCCTTGATGAAGCGGTAGGTGATGCTGTCGGCGAAAGGCAGCTTGTAGGCCTGGCCGCCGATCTTCTCGCTGTCCCAGTAGTTCGGGTTCTTCTTGAAGCTCAGCGCGTTGCCGGCGACGTAGTTGTCGATCGAGTACGGCCCGGTGCCGTTGGCCTTCTTCCAGTCCTTGGCGCCGGCCTCGACCACCTCCTTGGGCACGATCGCCGAGTAGTAGCCCCAGCCGAAGCGGTAGTCGTACTCGGCGTTGTAGCTCTTGAAGCCGATCACCACGGTGTGCTTGCCGGTGGCCTCGACCTTGTCGACATGGTCGAAGTAGGTCGGGATCTTCTTCGGGCTCTTGTCGTAGCGGTTGTAGCTGTAGACCACGTCCTCGGCGGTCAGCTCGCGCGCGGCCATCACGCCTTCCTTGGCCGGGAACATCACGCCCTTGCGCAGCTGCACCTCGAGGCGCAGCGGGTTCTGCTTGAGCTCCCACTTCTCGGCCAGCTCGCCGCGCAGCGCGTCGGGTGCCAGCCAGGCGTCGGGCACGAAGCTGTACTTGCCGCCCTTGCGCCTGCTCTTGTCGAGGTCGGCAACGAACAGCGATTCGTAGGTCAGCCCGGTGTCCTGGTTGAGCTTCCAAGGCCAGTCGGCGATGTCGAAGGACAGCGGCGAGACGGTGTAGTAGACGTTGGCGATGCTCAGCGCACCGCCGTACTGCGGCTTCTCGGCCTGCGCCGAGGCCGCTCCGGCGGCGGCCAGCAGGGCCAGGGCGGCCAGCCATGCGGCCGGGCGGGGAGTCTTCGGGTGTGCCATGCGGTCTCCTTCATCGGGCCCCGGTCGGGCCGTTCTCCGGTCGTGGGGAAATCAGCGGCTGCCGCGCATGCGCGGGTCGAGCAGGTCGCGCAGCGCGTCGCCGAACACGTTGGTGGCGTAGACCACCGCGGTCAGGCACAGCCCCGGCGCCAGCGCCAGCCAGGGGCCCTGGAACATGTAGGTGCGGCCGCTGCCCGACAGCATCGAGCCCCAGGTCGGCGCCGGCGGCGGCACGCCCAGGCCGAGGAAGGACAGCCCCGATTCGGCCAGGATCACCGTGCCGACCCGGGTCGTGAACAGCACGATGATCGGCGGCATCACGTTGGGCAGCACATGCTTCCAGAGGATGCGCGGCCAGGCCGCGCCGATCGACTGCGCCGCGTGCACGTACATGTGCTCGCGCACCGACACCACTGCCGAGCGCACGATGCGCGAACCGCCGATGCCCAGCAGCAGCCCAAGCGTGCCGATGATCTGCGGCATGCCCGGGCCCAGCACCGAGACGACGACGATCAGCACGATCAGGTCGGGAAAGCTCATCCAGGCGTCGACCACGCGCTGCACCGCCATGTCGATCCTGCCGCCGAAGTAGCCGCTGAAGATGCCCACGAGCGCCGAGATCAGCGTCGCCAGCAGCGCGGCGCTGCAGCCGATGATCACCGACAGCTGCGCGCCGTGCAGGCAGCGCGACAGCACGTCGCGGCCCAGGTTGTCGGTGCCGAACCAGTGCGCGGCGCTGGGTGCCTGCAGCCGGTCCAGCGGCGCGATCTCGTTGAAGCCGTAGGGGCTGATCACGTCGACCAGCAGGCCGCAGGCGAGGAACAGCCCCAGTACCACGGCGCCGGCCGCGCCAAGCGGCTTGTCGCGCCACAGCCGAGCGAAGAAGCCATTGCGGCGCGGCTGGGCGGGGTTCATCGGCAGCACGGCGCTCATCGCAACCTCACCTTGGGGTCGAGCAGCCCGTAGCTCAGGTCGACCACCAGGTTGATCAGCATCACCGCGACGCCGACGACCAGGAAGACGCCGGTGATGATCGGGTAGTCGCGCTGCTGCACCGCCTCGAGCAGCAGCAGGCCCATGCCGGGGATCACGAAGATCTGCTCGATGATCACCGCGCCGCCGATCAGCAGCGGTGCCTGCAGGCCGACCAGCGTGATGACCGGGATCATCGCGTTGCGCAGCGCGTGGCGCACGATCACCAGCCGCTCGCTCAGGCCCTTGGCCCAGGCGGTGCGGATGTAGTCCTGGCGCAGCACCTCGAGCATCATCGTGCGCGTCAGCCGCATCGTGATCGCCGACAGCGCCGCGCCGAGCACGATGCCCGGCAGCAGCATCTGCTGCAGGTTGCGTGCCGGCGCCTCGAAGAAGCCCACGTGCTCGACCGACGGCGACCAGCCCCACCAGATCGACGGGAACACCACCACCATCGTGCCGAGCCAGAAGCTGGGCACCGCCAGCAGCAGGATCGAGAAGCTGCGCGCCAGGTAGTCGCCGGTGGTGTCCTGCCGCACCGCCGAGTAGACGCCGATCGGCAGCGCGATGATCAGCCCGACGACCAGCGCGATCGCCCCCAGCTCGAAGGTGACCGGCAGCCGCGCCAGCAACTGCTGGGCGACCGGCGTGCCCTGCCACAGCGAATGCCCCAGGTCGCCGTGCAGCACGATCGCCGAGACCCAGACCAGGTACTGCTGCCACATCGGCTTGTCCAGGCCCAGCGCGGCGATCACCTGCTCGCGCGTCTTGGCGTCGGCCGAGACGTCGTTCTGGCTGAGCATCAGGTCGATCACGTCGCCCGGGATCAGCCGGACGGTGACGAACACGATGATGCTGGCCAGCACCAGCGTGGGCAGCAGCGCCAGCAGGCGGCGCAGCACGTAGCCGCGCATCAGGCCAGGCTCCGCAGCGGTGGGGGCAGGGGTGGCAACAAGGGCTCGTCTCCTTGCCGCGCGGCGTCCGTTGCGCCGCCGGTCGGCGCGATGATGCCCCGATCTAGAAGCCGAGGTACGTTCTCGTTTTCCCCTAGTCAACACGAGAAGCCGCCGAGCTTTTCATCACTTTTCGAAAGAAGGGTTTGCAGGCGCGGGGCCTTCTGCTACGCTCCTATCCCGCGCCGCAGCAAAGCCCAGGAGTGCCCGCATGAACTTCACGATGTCGGACAAGCAGCAGTACTGGCGCGACCGCGTCGTCGCCTTCATGAACGAGCACATCTACCCCGCCGTGCCGGTGTACGAGGCCCAGATGAAGGCCTTCGGCAACGATCGCTGGCAGGCGGTGCCGGTGCTCGAGGAACTGAAGGCCAAGGCCAAGCCGGCCGGGCTGTGGAACCTGTTCCTGCCCGACGATTCGCTGCCCGCCAACAGCCCCTGGCGCGGCGCCGGGCTGACCAATTTGGAATACGCGGTCTGTGCCGAGGAGATGGGCAAAGTCAGCTTCGCGTCCGAGGCCTTCAACTGCTCGGCGCCCGACACCGGCAACATGGAGGTGCTGGCGCGCTACGGCACGCCCGAGCAGCAGGAGCGCTGGCTGCAGCCGCTGCTGGCCGGCGAGA
The DNA here is from genome assembly GCA_016790515.1 of Burkholderiaceae bacterium. Taxonomy (GTDB): domain Bacteria; phylum Pseudomonadota; class Gammaproteobacteria; order Burkholderiales; family Burkholderiaceae_C; genus Pseudaquabacterium. The sequence goes on from JAEUOY010000058.1 coordinate 30,661, forward strand.
TGCGCTCGGCCTTCCTGATGACCGAGCCCGAGGTCGCGTCGTCGGACGCCACCAACATCCAGACCTCGATCCGCCGTGAATCGTCGAGTTCGGGCGACCACTACGTGATCAATGGCCGCAAGTGGTGGTCGTCGGGGCTGGGCGACCCGCGCTGCAAGATCGCGATCCTGATGGGCAAGACCAACCCGGATGCGCCGATGCACGCCCAGCAGTCGCAGATCCTGGTGCCCACCGACGCCCCGGGCCTCGAGATCGTGCGCATGCTGCCGGTCTTCGGTTACGACGACGCGCCGCACGGCCATGCCGAGGTGATCCTGAAGGACGTCCGGGTGCCGGCGAGCAACCTGCTGCTCGGCGAGGGCCGCGGCTTCGAGATCGCGCAAGGCCGGCTCGGGCCGGGCCGCATCCACCACTGCATGCGCAGCATCGGCTCGGCCGAGGTGGCGCTCGAGCAGATGGTCAAGCGCCTGCAGTCGCGGGTGGCCTTCGGCAAGCGGGTGGCCGACCAGTCGGTGTGGGAGCAGCGCGTCGCCGAGGCGCGCATCGACATCGAGATGGCGCGCCTGCTGTGCCTGAAGGCCGCCGACATGATGGACAAGGTCGGCAACAAGGTCGCCAAGGCCGAGATCGCGATGATCAAGGTGGCGGCGCCGCGCGTGGCGCTGAAGGTCATCGACATGGCGATCCAGGCCTTCGGCGGCGCCGGCGTGACCACCGACCCGGGTCTGGCCAAGCGCTACGCCAGCATGCGCACGCTGCGGCTGGCCGACGGGCCCGACGAGGTGCACTGCCGCACGATCGCCAAGATCGAATACGGCAAGTACAGGGCGCCGAAGGCGGCCTGAAGGAGCCCCCGCATGGCCGCTACCGTCGACGCCACCCCCGAACTCGCCGCCTTCCGCGAGGAAGCCCGTGCCTGGCTGATCGCCCACTGCCCGGCCGAGATGCGGCAACCGATGCGCAGCGAGGACGAGATCTGCTGGGGTGGCCGCCGCTTCAAGTTCAGTTCGCCGGCGCAGAAGCAGTGGCTGGAGGTGATGGCCGCGCGCGGCTGGACCGTGCCGACCTGGGCCCGGGACTACGGCGGCGCCGGGCTGTCGAGCCTTCAGGCCAAGATCCTGGCGCAGGAGATGCGCGCGCTGAACTGCCGGCCGCCGCTGCAGAGCTTCGGCATCTGGATGCTGGGCCCGGCGCTGCTGAAGTTCGGCACCGAGGCGCAGAAGCTCGAGCACCTGCCGAAGATCGCCCGCGGCGAGATCCGCTGGTGCCAGGGCTACAGCGAGCCGAACGCCGGCAGCGACCTGGCCTCGCTGGCCACCCGTGCCGAAGACAAGGGCGACCACTTCATCGTCAACGGCCAGAAGATCTGGACCAGCTACGCCGACCAGGCCGACTGGATCTTCTGCCTGGTGCGCACCGACACCGCGACCAAGCACAACGGCATCAGCTTCGTGCTGTTCGACATGGCCAGCCCGGGCGTCAGCACCCAACCGATCCTGCTGATCTCGGGCAAGAGCCCGTTCTGCGAGACCTTCTTCGACAACGTGCGGGTCGACAAGCGCAACCTGGTCGGCACGCTCAACAAGGGTTGGGACGTCGCGAAATACCTGCTGGCCCACGAGCGCGAGATGATCGGCTCGATCGGCGACCGCGCGGCGGCCAGGCCGATCGGCCAGCAGGCGGCCGAGGCGATCGGGCTGGACGCCGCCGGCCGGCTGGCCGACCCGCTGCTGCGCGCGCAGATCGCCGAGTTCGAGGCCGACGAGGCGGCCTTCCGGCTGGCGATGGAGCGTGCCGGCGACCTGGCCCGCGCGAAGCAGGCGCATCCGGCGATGTCGTCGATGCTGAAGTACTACGGCGCCGAGCTGAACAAGCGGCGCTGGGAACTGATGATGGCGATCCACGGCGCCGACGCGCTGGAGTGGGAGAGCGAGCGATCGCGCCACGGCGACCGGGCCCGCACCTGGCTGCGCACCAAGGCCAATTCGATCGAGGGCGGCACCAGCGAGGTGCAGCTGAACATCGTCGCCAAGCGCATCCTCGAACTTCCCGGAGCCTGAACGTGGCTTTGCTGCTGACCGAAGAACAGACGATGCTGCGCGACAGCGCGCGCGGCTTCCTGGCCGAGCAGTCGCCGGTGTCGGCACTGCGCGCGCTGCGCGACAGCCACGATGCCGACGGCTTCTCGCGCGAGCTGTGGCACCGCTTCGCCGAGATGGGCTTCACCGGCGTGCTGGTGCCCGAGGCGCAGGGCGGCCTCGGGCTGGGCCATGTCGAGGCCGGCGTCGTGATGGAGCAGGTCGGCCACCCGCTGTGCGCATCGCCGCTGCTGGCCTCGGGCATCGTCGCGGCCACCGCGCTGATGCAGGGCGGCAGCGCGGTGCAGCAATCGGCGCTGCTGCCGCAGATCGCCGCCGGCGACCTGATCGCGACGCTGGCGATCGATGAAGCCGCCAAGCACCGGCCCGCCGCGCTGGCGACCCAGGCCCGGGCCGAGGGCGACGGCTGGGTGATCGACGGCGCCAAGGCGATGGTGCTCGACGGCCATGTCGCCGACCTGCTGATCGTCGCGGCGCGGCTGGCCGACGGCGGCACCGGGCTGTTCCTGGTCGATGCGATGGCGGCCGGCGTCGCGGTCGAGCGCACCGTGATGGTCGACGCCCACAACGCCGCGCGCGTGCGCCTGGACGGCGTAGCGCTGGGCGCCGACGCCCGGCTGGCCGGCGACAACGAGGCGGCGCTGGCCGCCGCGCTGAACGCCGGCCGCTGCGCCGCCGCGGCCGAGCTGCTCGGCCTGGCCGACGAGGTCTTCGAACGCACCGTGAACTACCTGAAGGAACGCCGCCAGTTCGGCAAGGCGATCGGCGAGTTCCAGGCGCTGCAGCACCGCGCCGCGATGCTGTACTGCGACCTGGAGATCACCCGCGCCGCCGTCATCAAGGCCCAGCAGGCGCTCGATGCCGACATCCACGCCGCCGCCGAGGCGGTGGCGGTGGCCAAGGCCCGCGCCGGCCGCACCGCGACCACCGCGGTGCAGGAGGGGGTGCAGATGCACGGCGGCATGGGCATGACCGACGCCTTCGAGATCGGCTTCTTCATGAAGCGCGCCCGCGTGCTGCAGGAACTGTGGGGCGACGCCAATTTCCACCTCGATGCGCTGGCCCGGCGCCGCGGCTACTGACCCCCCTCTTCCCCTCCAACCCCCTGAGAGACTCACCATGAGCAATGTCGTCAGCATCCGCGTGCAAGGCCCGGTGGCCGTGCTCACGATGGACCGGCCGCCGGTCAACAGCCTGGGCTACGACCTGCGGGTCGGCATTGCCGACCGGCTCGACGAGGCCAACGCCAACCCCGCGGTGCAGGCGATCGTGCTGACCGGCACCGCGCGCGCGTTCTCGGCCGGCGCCGACGTCACCGAGTTCGGCACGCCCAAGGGCGCCAAGGAGCCGAACCTGCGGGTGATCATCGGCCTGCTCGAGAACAACGCCAAGCCGGTGATCGGCGCGATCGCCGGCCAGTGCCTGGGCGGCGGGCTCGAGCTGGCGCTGGGCTGCCACTTCCGCGTCGCGGCGGCCGATGCCCAGCTGGGCCTGCCCGAGGTGAAGATCGGCCTGCTGCCCGGCGCCGGCGGCACCCAGCGCCTGCCGCGGCTGATCGGGCTGGAGGCGGCGCTGAACATGATCGTCGGCGGCGCGCCGGTGGCGGCGGCGAAGTTCGCCGGCACCAAGTTGGTCGACAAGGTCATCGAGGGCGACCTGGTCGCCGGCGCGATCGCCTTCGCCGAGGAGGTGATCGAGAAGAAGCTGCCGCTGCGCCGCGCCCGCGACCTGAAGGTGGTCGATCCGCAGGGCGAGGCCTTCCTGCAGTTCGCGCGCAACACCGTGGCCGCGATGGGCAAGAACTTCCCGGCGCCGATGAAGTGCGTGGAGGCCGTGGCCGCGTCCTACGGCAAGTCGTTCGAGCAGGGCGTGGCGGCCGAGCGCGAAGGCTTCCTGTTCCTGATGGCCAGCCCGGAGTCGAAGGCGCTGCGCCATGCCTTCCTGGCCGAGCGCGCGGCGGCCAAGATCCCCAACCTGCCCGAGGGCACGCCGCTGCGCGACATCCAGTCGGTGGGCGTGATCGGCGCCGGCACGATGGGCGGCGGCATCACGATGAACTTCCTGAACGCCGGCGTGCCGGTGGTGCTGCTCGAGATGAAGCAGGAGGCGCTGGACAAGGGCCTGGCGACGATCCGCCGCAACTACGAGAACTCGATGAAGAAGGGCAAGCTGAAGCCCGAGCAGGTCGAGCAGCGCATGGCCCTGATCACGCCGACCTTGAGCTACGACGCGTTCGAGAACGTCGACCTGGTGATCGAGGCGGTGTTCGAGAACATGGACGTCAAGAAGAACGTGTTCGAGACGCTGGACGCGGTCTGCAAGCCCGGCGCGATCCTGGCCTCGAACACTTCGTACCTCAACGTCGACACGATCGCCGGCTTCACCAAGCGCCCGGCCGACGTGCTGGGCCTGCACTTCTTCAGCCCGGCCAACGTGATGCGCCTGCTCGAGGTGGTGCGCGGCGCGAAGACCGCGCCCGACGTTCTGGCCACCAGCATGGCGATCGCCAAGAAGATCAAGAAGATCGCGGTCGTCTCGGGCGTCTGCGACGGCTTCATCGGCAACCGCATGCTGGCGCGCTATGGCGCGGCCGCCGCCGGGCTGATCAACGCCGGCGCGCTGCCGCAGCAGATCGACGGCGCGCTGCAGGGCTTCGGCATGGCGATGGGGCCGTTCCGCATGGGCGACCTGGCCGGGCTGGACATCGGCTGGGCCACGCGCAAGCGCAAGGCCGCCGAGGCCGGCGTCCAGATGAAGCCGATCGTCGCCGACAAGCTGTGCGAGGCCGGCCGCTACGGCCAGAAGACCGGCGCCGGCTGGTACCGCTACGAGGCCGGCAAGCGCGACCCGATCCCCGATGCGCTGACCGAGCAGCTGATCGACGAGTACCGCGCCGCCAACGGCATCACGCCGCGCAGGATCCGCGACGACGAGGTCGTCGAGCGCTGCATGTTCGCGCTGGTCAACGAGGGCGCGCGCATCCTGGAGGAAGGCATCGCCGCGCGCGCGTCGGACATCGACATCGTGTACCTGAACGGCTACGGCTTCCCGCTGCACCGCGGCGGCCCGATGCTCTACGCCGACACCGTGGGACTGCCCAACGTGGTGCGCGCGCTGCGCCGCTTTGCCGCCGAGCCGGGCGCCGACCCGTCGTGGCAGCCGGCGCCGCTGCTGGTGCGGCTGGCCGAAGAAGGCAAGAACTTCAACTGATCCGGAAAGCACACACCATGACCGACGCAGTGATCGTCTCCACCGCCCGCACCGGCCTGGCCAAGAGCTGGAAGGGCGCGTTCAACATGACCTACGGCGCCACGCTCGGCGGCCACGCGGTGCAGCACGCGGTGGCGCGCGCCGGCATCGACCCGGGCGAGGTCGAGGACGTGATCATCGGCGGCACCTTCGGCGAGGGCACCACCGGCGGCAACATCGCCCGCGCGATCGCGCTGCGCGCCGGGCTGCCGGTGACCACCGGCGGCCTGACGATCAACCGCTTCTGCTCGTCGGGGCTGCAGAGCATCGCGCTGGCCGCCCAGCGGGTGATGACCGAGGGCTGCCCGGCGATCGTCGCCGGCGGCGTCGAGAGCATCAGCTGCGTGCAGAACGAGGCCAACAAGCACATGCGCATCGACCCCTGGCTGCAGGAGCACAAGCCCGAGCTGTACTGGAACATGCTGCAGACCGCCGAGCAGGTGATCAGGCGTTACGACATCCCGAAGCTGGCGCAGGACGAGTACGGCGTGCGCAGCCAGCAGCGCGCGTTCGCGGCGCAGCAGGCGGGCAGGTTCGCCGACGAGATCGTGCCGATGACCACCGTCATGGGCGTGGTCGACAAGGCGACCGGCCGCATCACGCGCAAGGAGGTGACGATCGCCGCCGACGAGGGCATCCGCGGCGATACGACACTGGAGGCGGTGAGCGGTCTGCGCTCGGCGCTGCCCGGCGGCATCGTCACGGCAGGCAACGCCAGCCAGTTCAGCGACGGCGCGTCGGCCTGCGTCGTGATGAACGGCAAGCGCGCCGAACAGCTCGGGCTGCAGGCGATGGGCATCTTCCGCGGCTTCGCGGTCGCCGGCTGCGAGCCCGACGAGATGGGCATCGGCCCGGTGTTCGCGGTGCCGAGGCTGCTCGAACGCGCCGGGCTGAAGGTCGGCGACATCGGGCTGTGGGAGCTGAACGAGGCCTTCGCCTGCCAGGTGCTGTACTGCCGCGACAAGCTCGGCATCCCCGACGAGCTGCTCAACGTCAACGGCGGCGCGATCGCCGTCGGCCACCCCTACGGCGTCAGCGGCTCGCGGCTGACCGGCCACGCGCTGATCGAGGGCAAGCGGCGCGGCGCCAGGTACGTCGTCGTGACGATGTGCATCGGCGGCGGCCAGGGCGCTGCCGGCCTGTTCGAGGTCTGCTGACCGACAGCGGCCGCCCGACCCACACCAGGATACCCATGAACAGACGATCCACCCTCGCTGCACTGGCGCTCGCCGGCGCGATCGGCGCAGCCGGCGCGTTGGCGCCGGCCGCGAACGCGCAGCAGGACTACCCGAACAAGCCGATCAAGCTGATCGTCGACGGCCCCGCCGGCGGCATCAACGACATCTGGGCGCGGCGCTACGCCAACCAGATCGGCCCGGCGCTGAAGCAGACCCTCGTCGTCGAGAACCGCACCGGCGCCTCCGGCTCGCTCTCGGCCGAGGCGCTGACCCAGGCCGCGCCGGACGGCTACACGATGTACTACGGCGGCATGAACCCGCTGGTGCTGTACCCCGGTGCCGGCGGCAAGGTGCGATACGACCCGGTCAAGGACTTCTTGCCGATCGCGCTGGGCACGATGGGCTTTCCGACGCTGGTCGCCGGCCCGACCCTCGGCGCGAAGAGCATCGCCGAGGCGATCGCCAAGGTGGGCAGCACCGAACGCACCTGCGGCACCGGCGGCAACGCCTCGGTGGGGCATTTCGCCTGCGTGCAGTTCGCGCGCGCCGGCAAGGTCAAGCTGCTGGCGGTGCCGTACAAGGCCGGCGCCCTGGCGGCGACCGACGTGGCCGCCGGGCAGATCGACCTTGCCGCCGGCTTCTACAGCGAGATCGAGGCGCTGACCAGCGCCGGCCGCCTGGTGCCGCTGGCGGTGTACGGCCCGCAGCGCCTGCCCAAGTTTCCCAACGTGCCGACGATGGCCGAGGCCGGCCTGCCCGGCATCGAGCTGCCGAGCTTCAGCGGCTTCTTCGTGCCTGCCGGCACGCCGATGCCCATCGTCGCCAGGCTGCACACCGAGTTGCTCGCTGCGATGAAGAAGCCCGAGATGGCCGACACGCTGGCCAACGCCGGAGGCGTGTACCAGGTCATGACGCAGGAGGCGTTCGCCAACTTCTACCGCGGCGAGATCGCCAAGTGGAAGAAGCTGTCGGCGGACACCGGCATCCGAGTCGATCCCTGATGCCCGTCGCACTCGCACACCGGGTCGTCACACCGTCTGCCGGCTTGGCGCCGCCAGTCCATTCGAAGTCTGCTGAATCGGAGCCCCACACGATGCAACAAGCGCTGATCGCCCGCCACCGCGCACCTGGCTGGCAGCCGGTGCCGCCGTCGCCCCTGTCGTTGCCGCCGCGGCCGGTGCTGCCGCAAGGCCTGCGCGCGGTCGAAGGCCAGCGGGTCGAGAGCGGCACCTGGTTCGCCGGCCTGTCGGCCCGGCTGCGCCAGGCCATCCTGGCGCGCGCCCGGGTGCAGCATGTGCGCCGCGGTACCTGCCTGGTGCAGCGTGGCGCCATCGCCACCGACTGGGTCGGCGTCGCCGGCGGCGCGCTGGCGCTGGGCACCAGCTGGCGCGACGGCCGCGCCTTCACGCTGTCGCTGCTGGGCCCGGGCGACTGGTACGGCGACATCGCGCTGATCGACAACAGTCCGGTCGACCTGGACATCGTCGCCCAGGTCCACAGCACCGTGCTGGTGGTGCCGCGCGACGCGCTGCGCGAACTGCTGCAGGCCGAGACCGAACTGCGCGGCGCACTGCTGCAGCTGGACTGCCGGCGGCTGCGCCACATGTTCCGCCGGCTCGAGGAGCTGCAGACGCTGCCGCTGTCACAGCGCGTCGCGCTGAAGCTGCAGCGGCTGGTGCGCCAGTTCGGCCGCCCGGCGGCCGACGGCAGCGCGGTGCAGCAGATCGACCTGACCTTGACCCAGGGCGACCTGGCCGGCCTGCTGTGCGCCAGCCGCCAGCGCATCAACGGCGTGCTGCGCCAGCTGCAGGGCCTGGGCATCCTGGGCTGCAGCCACGGCCGCATCGAGGTGCTGAACCCGACGCGACTGGCCGACGTGGCCTCGGGCAAGCTGGTGCTGGAGCAGCCGGGCGGCTGACGGGGCCGCGGGGTCGTTCAGCGTCGGCGTCCGATCGGCGCGTCGTCGCGCCGCGCCGGCACCTCGGCGGTGCGCCGGGCCGGGCCCGCTTCGCCCGGGCCGGGATCGGCTTGTCGCGGGTCGGGTCCGAGCCGGGCACCGTCTTCTCGCCCCGGCGTCGGAAGCGACGGGAAGGATCCACACCGACGGCACCGGGTTCGCGGCCGATTCGGACCGGCGCGGCGTCCTCGTCAGTCCGGCGGATGGACGACCGGCAGCCGTCTGGCCTATTCTCTCGCTGACTTGGGCCGGCGGGACCGCATGGCGGGGCCGTGCGGCGGCCGCGGGGTGGTCGATGCCGAGGAGTGGTCACCATGGCAGAGGAATGCGGCGAGTCCCCCAGCATGCAGTCGGCGCGTCCGATCGGCTGGTGGCGGCGCGTGCGATCGATGGACCTGAAGGGCCTGGTCGATCTGATCGTCAAGCTGTCGGCGCCGCTGGCCGTGCTGGTCGGCGGGCTGGTGGCCCACAACTTCGAACGCTCGATGACGATGACGCAGCTGATGGCCGCGCGCGAGGATGCGGACACCAAGATCCGCGCCGAGATGTTCCGCGCCGTCACCGAGAAGCTGGTCGGTTCCAAGGATGCGGAAATGACGCCCGAGCGGCGGGCGATGTTCGGCGAACTGCTGGCCTTGAACTTCCACGAGCACTTCGAGCTCAAGCCCTTGCTGCTGGACGTCGACGAGGCGCTGCGCGGGCAGATCGGCCGTGCCGCCGCCGGCTCGCCCGAGCGCATGTCGCTGGAGGACCAGCGCCTGGAGCTGCTTTCGGTCGCGCGGCGCGTCCGGCAGCGCCAGACCCAGATGCTGATCCGCCCCGCGGAGTCGGAGCAGGCGCCGGAGGCCGCCGGCATCGCGGCGCCGTGGCGCTGGTTCCGGTCCGACGACCTGGAGGCGCACGACCTCAGCGGGTCCATACAGATGTTCAGCGTCCGGTTCGGCGGCCGTCTGCCGACGGCCGAAAGCGACCTGCGCACCCCGTGCGACCTCGGGTACCAGGAGGTCGGCCGGCAGGTCTGCGTCATGGAACCCATCTTCCAGAACGCGCCCGACCGCAGGAGCGCCATCGCCCTGTCGGTGATCGACGCCGACTGGGCCAAGGAGACGTTCACGGTGACGGTCAAGCCGGTGGGCCGGTTCGACGAGGCGGCCTGGCGGCGTGCAAGTCCCCCGGGTGCCGACGAGCCGGCACCCGCGTGCACCACGTCGCTGGCCGACAACTCGGGCAAGACCGCGGCCAGCACCGGCGGGACGGTGACTTTCGACGTGTCCTGGTTCGACATGCCCCTCACCGACAATACGAAGTTGTGGGGCGGGTCGCGTTATGCGTTATATATCGACAATGTCTGCAAGGAGCGTACCGGTGCGGAGGTCGTCCGTTTCGGGCTGATGTGGTTCCCGCGGGACTTCTTCCCGCCGCGCGAGCGGCCGACGAACTATCGCGAGTACCGCGAGAAGCTCGATCTCGGCGGCCGGCCTTGAGGCGATCGCATCCGGGCGCGTCGGCCCTCACCGGCACGGCGACGCGCACGGATGTCTGTGGATGGAGGTGCACATGGCTCGCAAAACATTGGCTGTGCTGGCGCTCGTGCTCGCAGCCGGCTTCGCATCGACGGCCTGGGCCGACTGCGTCTACCAGGGCAAGAAGTACCCGACCGGCACGAAGATCGGGGGCCTGACCTGTCAGCCGGACGGCACCTGGCGCTGAGCGCCAGACCGGGTTCCGGGCGCCGCGGGCGGCGGTCGTCGCCCGACCACGGCGGCAGGACCTGAGCGCGCGGGATCGCGTCTCGCCCATGCCGCCGGCCCGGTGTTTGCCGTCGGCGCTGCCAGGGCCCTTGCGGGGCCTCAGAATAGCGCTTCGATGCCGCCCTCGCCTGTTGTTCGTCCGCCGCGCCCGGTGGCGCGCCCATTGCGCCAGGCGCTGCACGCCGCTGTGCTGGCGCTGGCCGTGGCCGGCGGCATCAGCGGCTGCGCGACGCTCGATGAGAAGCAGCGCGAATGGATCTTCCAGCCCAGCGACCGCACCTGGTACGGCGGCCTGGCCGCGGCGCAAGGCATGGCGGACGTCTGGATCGCGTTCACCTCGGCCGAAACCGGCGAACCGGTGCGGCTGCACGGCCTGTGGCTGCCCCAGGGCGATGCCGACGCCCCGGTGCTCCTGTACCTGCATGGCGCGCGCTACGACGTGCGCGGCAGCGCCCACCGCATGCGCCGCATGCACGAGCTGGGCTATGCGGTGCTGGGCATCGACTACCGCGGCTTCGGCCAGAGCAGCAAGGCCCTGCCGTCCGAAGACCTGGCCCACGAGGACGCGCTGGCCGCCTGGCGCTGGCTGGCCGAGCGCCAGCCCGGCGTGCCGCGCCATATCTTCGGCCATTCGCTGGGCGGCGCGATCGCGGTGCGGCTGGCCGCCGAGGTGCCCGATGCCGCCGGGCTGATCGTCGAGGGCAGCTTCCCGTCGATCCCGGACGTGGTCGGCAGCTTCGAATGGGGCTGGCTGCCGGTGTCGCCGCTGATCACCCAGCGCTTCGACGCCGCGTCGCGCATCGGTGCGGTGCGCGCGCCGGTGCTGGTGGTGCACGGCAGCGAGGACCGGCTGATCTCGCCCCGATTGGGCCGCGAACTCTACGAGCGCGCCCCCGAGCCGAAGCGCTGGCTGCTGGTCGAAGGTGGCTCGCACCACAACACCAACAGCCTGGGACAGCCGCAGTACCGCGAGGCGGTGGCGGCGCTGTTCGGCGTCGGCGTGCCGGCACCGGGACGCCTGGCCGGCGCCCGGCCCGAGACGGTCGGGCGCTGAACCGGGTCGAGCGCCGTTGCGGTGCGCGCGGCCGCCGCCGGCATCGCCACGGGTCCCGCGTCCGGCTCCGGGCGCACGCCGAACTGCACGGCCCGGGCGACCGGCGCCCGGCGTGTTACGCGCGCCGCCGCGCCACCGCCGTCAGCACGCCCAGCGCGCCCAGGCCGAGCAGCGCGCCGGTGCCGGGCTCGGGCACCACCGGAACGTTCTCGACCGAGATCTGCAGCGTGTAGAAGTCGCCCGCCCGGGGCTTGGCGCCGGCGAAGCCCTCTTCGTAGCCCCCCTTGACCGGACTGGCGGACCACAGGCCGACGCCGACGACGTAGGTGCCCGGTGCGCTGAGGTAGGTCGTCATCAGCGAGTCGTAGGAGTCGTCGCTGTGGGGCTTGGGCACGCTGCCGCCGGCCCCGCCGCGGTAGTCGTAGTCGTCGTTGTGGCCCAGCAGGTCGCCATTGGTGGCCCACAGCGCAAGGTGCGAGTCGAAGCCCGAGGAACTGTGGTCGATGTCCAGCACGACGAAGCCGGCGGTGCTGCCGGCCCCGGGAAAGTAGAACGAGTAGTAGTCGAAGCTGCCGTCGCCGCTGCCATGGACCGTGACGTGCGGGATGGTCGTCGAGGTGTTGTCGACATGGGTGCCGTTGCCGATGTCGGCGCTGAAGTCCAGCGTGAAGTGGCCGTCGACGGCCTGGGCGCCGGCCAGGGTGTTGTTCGGCTCCTTCTCCTTCACCACGCCGGCTCGGGCGGCGGCGGGCAGCAACAGGGCCAACGCGAGCAGGGGCAGCGTCATCGACCTCATGGTGTTTCTCCTTCGGGGGCCCGAGGCCGGCTCGGCCCTGGGCGCTGGGCGACCGATCGAACACCGCGGAACTCGCCCGAACGGCAGCCTCGCAGCCATCGTGGCGTCGTGACGGGCCAGCACTCGGCGGGTCTGGGCCGCGCGGCTGCCATCGAAGGCCGGCCGGCAGCGACCGAGAGCCGCAGCCACAGTGTCACGATCGCGGTGCGCTGTCAAATCGTCGGCAGTCAGCCGGAGCCGCCGCCCGGCGCGTGGCCTCGCTGCAGGGCTTCGCGCGACCGCCGACGCCGGAACTCGACGACTGACGGGCCGACGATCAGGGCGTGCCTGGCGCCTGGGGCGGACTGCCCGCCGCCGCGCCGGACGTGCCGGGCGCCGCCATCGCCTGGAACCGCTCGATCGCCAGCCGGGCGTTGAACAGCATGCGCTCGCGGCCGAACTTGTCGTACAGGCCGGCATGGCGCGCCGTCTCGAGCACACCCGGGTTCATGCCGACCAGCCAGACCTCGATGCCGCGGTCGCGGACGCGCTTCTCGCCTTCGATCAGCATCTGCAGCGCCGAGTATTCGAGGTCGGGCACGCGGCTGAAATCCAGCGCGACGACCCGCGGCCGGTGCTGCTCGACCAGCGCGCTGATCTGGTCGGCCACGCTCTGGGCGTTGGCGAAGAACAGCCGGCCCTCGGGGCGCAGGATCAGCAGGCCGGGAAAGGTCTCGTCGTCGGGGTGCTCGGGCGACAGCGGGCGCAGCACGTCGGCGCCGCGCTTGCGGGCGATCACCGAGACGCTCGGCCGGGCGGCCTGGCTGGCCAGCCCGATCATCGAGACGACGATCGCGACGACGATGCCCTTGAGCGTGCCGAACACCAGCACGCCGATGCAGGCGATCAGCGCCCAGCGGAATTCCATCGTGCGCACCTGGCGGATGGCCTTGAACTCGGCCGGCTGGATCAGCCCGACCGAGTAGACGATCACCACCGCGGCCAGCGTCGCGTTCGGCAGCAGCCCCAGCAGCGGCGCCAGCAGCAGCATCGTCGCCACCGCGGTGGCGGCGGTCACCAGCGAGGCCTTCTGCGAGCGGCCGCCGGCGGCCTGCACCACCGCGGTCTGCGAGGTGCCGCCGCCGGCCGGCATCGCGCCGAACAAGGCGCCGGCGAGGTTGGCCGCGCCGGTGGCGGCGAGTTCGCGGTTGGCGTCGATCGGCGGGTCGGACGACCGGGCGAAGGCGCGGCCGGCAGCGATCGATTCGGTGAAGCTCATCAGCGCGATGCCCAGCGCGCCGGGCAGCAGCGTTTCGACCAGCGACAGGTCGGGCAGCGTCAGCGCCGGCAGCCCCTGCGGGATCAGCCCGACGATCGACACGCCCTGGGCCTTCAGGCCGATGTACCACGACGCGGCGATCGCCCCGCCGACGGCGACCAGCGGCGCTGGCGAATGCGGCCGCAGCTTCTCCATCCCGATCAGCACCGCCAGCGTCGCCAGCGCCACCACCAGCGTCAGCAGCGAGGTCTGGCCCAGGTGCTGCGCCAGGCTCAGCAGGTCGTGGAAGAAGCCGGCCTTGGTGATGTGCAGGCCCAGCAGCTTGGGTACCTGGTCGAGCACGATCACCAGCCCGATGCCGGCCTTGAAGCCGGTGAGCACCGGCGTCGAGATGAAGTTGGCGACGAAGCCCAGCCGCAGCAGTCGGGCGGCCAGCAGCATCAGGCCGACCAGCGCGCTCAGCGTCGCACAGGCGGTGACCAGCCTGGCCGGATCGCCGTCGGGCACTGCCAGGCCCAGCTCGGTGCCGGCCAGGATCGCCAGCGTGGTGGTCGAACTGACGTTGAGCACCTTCGACGTGCCGAGCAGCGCATAGACCACCATCGGCACGAAGGCGGTGTACAGGCCGACCGCCACCGGCAGGCCGGCCACCGTCGCGTAGGCCATCGCCTTGGGCAGCACGACCGCCGCGGCGGTGAGCCCGGCGACGAGGTCGAAGCGCAGGCTGTTGCCGCCGGTCGGGGCCGGCGCAGCCGCGGCGCTCGTCATGGCGTGACGGCTTGGGCGGCCACCTGCGCTGACGGCGTCTCGTCGAAGCTGCCGCCCAGCGCCAGGTGCAGGTTGATGCGCTGCGCCAGCTGCTCGGCCTGCACGCCCAGGCGGGTCTGGCGGGCCGCATACAGCGCCAGCTGGTTCTGCTCGACCGCGCGCAGGTCGGCGCTGCCGACGCGGACCTGCGCCTGCGCCAGTTCCAGCGCGCGTTCGTTGTCGCGCACCGTCGCATCGAGCAACACGCTGCGGTCGCGCAATGCGAACTCGGCCGACAGCGCGTTCTCGACCTCGGCAAAGGCGCGCTGGCCGGCACGCGCGTAGTCGGCCACCGCCTGCTTCTGCTCGGCGCTGCGGATCTCGACCTGCGCCCGCAGCGCACCGCCCTGGTACAGCGGCGCGATCAGGTTGGCGCCGACGCTCCAGGCCGGGTTGTCGTGGTTCTGCAGCACCAGCAGGTCGCTGGAGACGCTGCTGATGCCCGCCGTCAGGCTGATGCGCGGCAGCTGCGCGGCCTTGGCTTCGCCGACGCGCGCGAAGGCCGCAGCGACCCGCCGTTCGGCGGCGATCACGTCGGGCCGGCGCTCGAGCAGCTGCGACGGCAGGCCCGCCGGCACCGGCGGCGGCAGCGGCGACAGCTTGTCGGCCACCGCGATCTCGGCCGACGGGTAGCGGCCCAGCAGCAGCTCCAGTGCGCGCAGCGCCTGCTGGCGAGCGAGATCGACCTGGCGCAGCCGGTCGCGGTAGCTGCCGGCATTGGCGCGCGCCTGCGCCACCGCCAGCTCGTTGCCGGCGCCGACGCGCAAGCGGTCCTGCGCCAGGCGCAGCAACTCATCGGCGGCGCGCACCGAGTCCTGCGCCAGGCCGCGCTGCAGGCCGGCCTGGACCGCGACGAACCAGCTCCT
>JAEUOY010000090.1 GCA_016790515.1 Burkholderiaceae bacterium
TGACGGCCCTGCTCGCCGTCAGCGCTGCCGGCGGCGTGCTGTGGTGGGCCTGGCACGACGAGGCCGCCCTGCCCTGGCTGCTGCAGCGCGTGCCGGGGCTGAGCGCCCAGGGCGTGCGCGGCACGCTGCAACGCGGCAGGCTGCAGGTCGATGCGCTGGACCTGCAGCTGCCGGCCGCGGCCGGCCGGCTGCGCATCGCCGGCCTGCAGCTCGACGGGCTGGCGCTGCACCTGTGGCCGCGCCCGGGCCAGCTGCTGGCCCTGAACCTGCGCGCACTTCACGCCGAGCGCCTGCAGTTCGACAGCGGTCCGCCGGGCGGCGCGCCGCCGCAGGCACCGGCGGACCTGCGCCTGCCGCTGGACCTGCAGATCACCCAGGTGACGATCGGCGAGCTGCGCATCGATCAGCAACCGCCGCTGCGCCAGCTGCAGGCCGCGCTCGCGCTGGGCGCCGATGGCGGCCGGCTGCACCGGCTGGCCGGCGCCAGCGCGGTGCTCGACCTGGGGCCGCCCGATGCGCCGGCACCGGTGCAGCTGCAGGCCGAGCTGCAGATCGGCGCCGACGCGCCGCTGCCGCTGCGCGCCCGCATCGCCGCACAGCGCCTGGCCAGCGCCGCCAGCCCCGGCTGGCAGGCCTCGCTGCACGGCGAAGGTCCGGTCACCCGGCTGGCCAGCCGGCTGCAGCTCAGCGGCGAAGCCCGCGCGGGCGCCGCACCGCAGCGGCTCGAGGCGAGCGCCACGCTGCTGCCCTTCGCCGCCTGGCCGCTGGCCGACCTGGTGCTGAAGACCGAGGCGCTCGACCTGGCCGCGCTGTCGCCGCGCCTGCCGCAGACCCGGCTCGACGGCAGCGCCGAGGTCCAGGCCCAGGGACTGGACCAGCCCGCACGCGTGACGGTGCGCTTGCACAACGGCCTGCCCGGCGCCTGGGACCGCGGCCGCCTGCCGATCCAGGCGCTGGATCTGGCGGCCAGCGGCACGCCGCGACAGACCGACCGGCTGACGTTCGACGCGTTCGCGCTGCAACTGGGCGATGCCGCGGGTGCGGCCGGCGCTGCCGGCCAGCTGACCGGCCGGGGCCGTTGGCAGGCCGACACGCTGGCGCTGGAGCTGCAGCTGGTCGGGCTGCGTCCGGCCCGGCTGCATCGTCAGGCCGCGAACCTGGTCCTCGGCGGGCCGCTCGAACTGCGCGCCAGCGGCCTGCCTCTGCCGGCGGCCGCAGCGGCGCCCCGGCTCGCCTTCACGGCCCGGCTCAGCGGCCGGCTGCTCGATGGCAACGGGGTCCCGGTGCAGCTCGCGCTCGACGGCGACGCTAGCCGGGACCAGCTGCACCTGCGGCAGGCCGAGGCCCAGGCCGGCGCGGCCCGGGCGCGCGGCACGCTGGACGCCCGCGCGGTGCCGGCCGGCTGGCAGCTGCGCGGCCAGCTGGCGCTGCGCGATTTCGACCCCCGCCCGTGGTGGCGTGGCGCCGAGCAGTCGGCCTGGCGGCGCGGGCCGCACCGGCTGTCGGCCACGCTGGCCGCCGACCTGCTGTGGCAGCACGCCGCCACCCGGCTGCTGGCCGCCGACACGCTGGCGCTTGACCGGCTGCTCGCCGCCGTCGATGGCCAGGCTTCGCTGCAGATCGACCCCAGCCTGCTGGCCGGCGTGCCGCTGAGCGGCGCGCTGCGGCTGCACAGCCGCGGGCCGACGGCCGAGGTCGACGGCACGCTGAGCCTGGCCGGCAACCAGCTCGCGTTGTCGGGCCAGGGCGGCGGCGCAGCAGCGGCCGATGCCTGGCAGCTCAGGCTGCAGGCGCCCTCGCTGGCCGCGCTGGCCCCGCTCGGCGAGATGCTCGCCGAACTGGCGCCGGCCGCCGCCGACGCCTGGCCGCGCGGCGGCACGCTCGACGGTTCGCTGAAGACCGCCGGCCGCTGGCCGGCGATGCGCGTCGAAGGCACGCTGGCGGCGTCGAACATCGTGACCGCGCAGGGCAGCCTGCAATCCGCCACGCTGTCGCTGCGCAGCGGCGGCGACCCCGAGGCGCCGCTGAGCCTGCAGGCGGCGGCCCAGGGCCTGGCCCGCGGCAACCAGCGGCTGGACCGGCTGCAGGCCGAAGTGAGCGGCAGCCTGCGCAACCATGCACTGCGGCTGCTGATCGACAGCCCGCTGCGCCCGCCGGCCTGGGCCGAGGCGCTGCTCGGCCCGGCGGGTACCGGCACCCGCTTCGAGGCCGAGGCGCGCGGCCAATGGACGCCGCCGGGGGCAGCCAGCGGCGGCAGCTACCGCTGGCAGGCGATGGCGCTGAAGGCCGGCGCCCGCGATGCCGAGGGCGGCAGCCGGCCCTGGCTGGCGGCGCAGGGCCTGGCCGGCGCGCTGACGCTGGACGCCACCGGCGCACTGCAGTCGCTGCAGGCCGAGCCCGGGCGCGTCCAGCTGCTGGCCACCGCGCTGAACTGGCGAGAGCTGCAGTGGCGCGCCGATGGCGGCGCCGGGCGGCTGGACGTCGCCGCGGTGTTGGAGACGATCGCGGTCGCGCCGCTGCTGGAGCGCTTGCAGCCCGGGATGGGCTGGGGCGGCACGCTGACGCTGGGCGGGCGCATCGACATCCACAGCGCGGCCCGCTTCGATGCCGACATCGTGCTCGAGCGGGTGGCCGGCGACCTCAGCATCACCGACGACCTGGACGTGACCCAGTCGCTCGGCCTGAGCGACCTGCGGCTGGCCCTGAGCGCACACGACGGCCTCTGGCAGCTCGCCCAGGGCCTGGCCGGCCGGCGGGTCGGCACGGTCGCCGGCGCGCAGCTGCTGCGCACGACGCCCGATCGCCGCTTGCCCGACCTGGCCGCGCCGCTGCAGGGCGTGCTGGAGGCGCGGGTGGCCGACCTCGGCGTCTGGGGCGCCTGGATGCCGCCGGGCTGGCGGCTGTCGGGACGGCTGGACACCGTGGCCCAGTTCGGCGGCACGCTGGGTGCGCCCGAGGTCCGGGGCTCGATGCGCGGCGAGGAGCTTGGCGCGCGCAACCTGCTGCAGGGCGTGAACCTGACCGACGGCCGGCTCGAGCTGGTGCTCGAGGGCGAGAACGCCCGCATCGAGCATCTCAGCGTCAAGGCCGGCGCCGGCCGGCTCGGCGCGACCGGCGGCGCGAATCTGGGCGCCGAACCGAGCGCCACGCTGCGGGTGACGGCCGAGCAGTTCCGCGTGCTCGGCCGTGTCGACCGCCGGCTGGTGGTCAGCGGCGACGCCGCGATCAGGCTCGATCGCCAGCGGCTGCAGCTCGACGGCGCGCTGGCGATCGACGAAGGGCTGTTCGACATCGGCCGCTCGGAGGCCCCATCGCTGGACAGCGACGTGGTCGTCCACCGTGGCGCGGCAGCCGGCAGGGCCAACGGCCTCGCCGGCCGGGACCCGGCCGCGCCGGCGCCGCCACCGCTGCGCAATGCGCAGATCGACCTGAAGCTGGACCTGGGGCAGAAGCTGCGGCTGCGCGGCATGGGGGTGGACACGCTGCTGCGCGGCGAGCTGGTGCTGAGCAGCCCGGGCGGGCGGCCGGCCCTGCACGGCACGGTGCGGGCGCAGGACGGGCTGTACGCGGCCTACGGCCAGAAGCTCGAGATCACCCGCGGCGAGTTCGTCTTCAACGGCCCGATCGACAACCCACGGCTCGACGTGCTGGCACTGCGCCCGAACCTCGACGTCGAGGTCGGCGTGACCATCGTCGGCAGCGCCGGCAACCCGCGCATCCGGCTCTACAGCAACCCCGACATGGCCGACTACGACAAGCTGTCGTGGCTGCTGCTGGGGCGCGCCTCGGAAGGCCTGGGCACCGCCGACGCCGCGCTGCTGCAGCGCGCGGCCTACGCGCTGCTGGCCGGCGACAGCCCGGGGCCGACCGAGCAGCTGCTCGGCTCGCTGGGCTTGACCGAGTTCTCGGTCAAGCAGACCGAGGGCGACACCCGCGACACCGTGGTCAGCCTGGGCAAGCAGCTGTCGCGGCGCTGGTGGGTCGGCTACGAGCGCGGCGTGCACGCCACCACCGGCACCTGGCAGGTGATCTACCGGGTCGCCCAGCGCTTCACGCTGCGCGCCCAGTCGGGCGAGGAGAACGCGCTCGACCTGATCTGGACCTGGCGCTGGTGAGCCCCGGGCGGCCTGGGGCGGCATGCGAGAATCGCGGCGGCCCGCCACCGTAGTTCAATGGATAGAACGAGCGCCTCCTAAGCGCTAGATACAGGTTCGATTCCTGTCGGAGGCACCACTTCGCGGTGGGCCGCCCGCCTCTCCCGTTCGCCGACATGAGCCTCAAACGCGTCCTGGCCTTCCTGCTGATCATCGTCCTGCTGGGCTTTCTGTACTTCGCCGTGGCGCTGAACTGGAGCTACTCGACCGGCGAGCGCGCCGGCTGGATCCAGAAGCTGTCGAACAAGGGCTGGGTCTGCAAGACCTGGGAGGGCGAGCTGGCCCTGGTCTCGCTGCCGGGGACCAGCACGGTCGAGAAGTTCGCCTTCACGGTGCGCGACGACGCGGTGGCGGCCGAACTGACCCAGGCGATGGGCCGGCGCGTGTCGCTGCACTACGAGGAGAAGGTCGGCCTGCCGAGCTCCTGCTTCGGCGAGACCCGCCACTACATCACCAAGGTCACGCTGGCCCAGGAGGTGTCGCTGACGCCCGGGGTCGTGGTGCCGACCGCCGACGCCGCCTCGGCCCCGGCCTCGGCAGCCAGCGCGCCCTGACGCGCCGCCGTGTCGATGCGCATTGCCACCCGGACCCGATTCGCCCTGGCGCTGCTGCTGCCCGCCGCGGTGCAGGCTGCCGGCGAGGTCGCTGCGCTGAAGGACACGGTGATCGCCAGGTTCACCGAGCAGGACCAGCGGCTGATGATGGCCAGCGTCGATGCCGCGCTCGGGGCTGCGAACGATGGCGAGCCGGTGCGCTGGCAGAACGACCAGACCGGTGCCTCGGGCAGCGTGACGCCGCTGAACCGGCTGACCTGGGACGGCCTGGCCTGCCGCCGCCTGAAGATCGCCAACCGCTACAAGACGATGGCCGGCGAAGGCGTCTACAGGTTCTGCGAGAAGCCCAAGGGGCAGTGGAAGCTGGTCGGCCCGGATGCCGGCGGGGGTTGAGACCGCTGCGGCCGGGGCGCGCAGCGCGGCGCCGGATGCCGCGAGGGCGTGACGCAGGCAGCGCGGCGTCGGCCGGCCCGGCAGGCCTGACATGACCGAAACGCGGTCGAGCGGACGCTGGTGGCGCTTCGCCGCGATCGTGCTGGCCGCACTGCTGCTGGCGGGGACGGCGGCCTGGTTTGCGCTGGTGCGCCTGTATCCGCCGGCGCGGCTGGCGGCGCTGCTGGGCGCCGAGGTCCAGGCCGCCACCGGCCGCGAGCTGCGCATCGCCGGCGCGCTGTCGATCCGCCTGCTGCCCCGCATCGCGGTGGTGGCCGAGGATGTCAGGCTGGGCAACGCCGACTGGGGCTCGCAGCCGGAAATGGTACGGCTCGAGCGCGCCGCGTTCGAGGTGGCACTGAGGCCGCTGCTGCAAGGCCGCATCGGCATCCTGCAGGTGCAGGTGCAAGGCGCGCAGCTGCTGCTCGAGTCCGATGGCCAGGGGCGGCTGAACTGGCAGTTCACGCCGCCGGCGGCGCAGCGCCCGCCGCCCTCGCCCGCTGGCCACACGGCGGACACGGTGGTGCTCGAGCGCCTGCTCGCCACCGACACCCGGATCAGCCTGCGCGATGGCGGCAGCGGCCGTACGCACGGCGTGGCGATCGCCGCGCTGGACCTGCGGGCCCAGGGCGATCGCGACCAGCTGACCGCCACGCTCGATCCGGGCGGCGTGGCCTGGCAGGTCCAGGCCCGGATCGGCCATCTGTTGGACCTGACCCGTGGCGACGGCGACTGGCCGTTCACGCTGCGGGCGAGCGCGCCCGGTGCCGAACTGGCGGCCGAAGGCCATGTCGGAACCGGGGCACGCGCCGGACAAGGCCGCGCCGATGTCCGGCTGCAGGTCGACGACACCGCGCCGCTGCTGCCGCTGGCGCCGGCCCTGGCCCGCCTGCCGCTGCCGCTGCGCCTGCAGGCGAGCGTCGAGGGCCGTCGCGAGGCCCTCAGGGTCGATGCCCTGCGCCTGTCGCTGGCCGGCCAGGCGATCACCGGGCAGCTCGTCCTGCGCGGCGGCGGCGATCCTCCAGGCCTGAGCGGCAGCTTGCACGCGGACGAGCTGGACCTGGGCCGGCTGCCGACCGCCACCGCCGCGGCGGCCGGACATCCCGCAACGGTGGAGCGCGACCAGCCGCTGTTCGGTGACGAGCCGCTGCCGTTCGCCGACCTGGCATCGCTGCCGGCTGCGGACCTGGCCGTCCGGATCGACAGCCTGGTATGGCCCGGCCTGCCGCCGCTGACCGGGTTGAGCGGGCAGCTCGCCACGGCGCCGGGACGCCTGGCGATCGACCGGCTGGCCGTCGCAGTGCTGGGCGGCCAGGTCAGCGGGCAGTTCGAGGCGCAGTTGCCGGCGGCCGGCAGCGCAGCCCGCGGCACCCCCGGCGCGCCGAGCACGAGGCTGCGGGTCGATGCCCATGGCCTGTCGATCGATGCGCTGAAGGCGTCGACGGCAGTGCTGCAGCGGCTGAAGGGCGGGCGGGCCGACCTCGAAGCGGATCTGCGCCTGTCGGGCAGCACGCCGCGCAGCCTGGCCGCCAGCGCGAGCGGCGGGCTGCTGCTGCAACTCGGCGGCGCGACGCTGTCGGGCACCGCGGCGGCGCTCGAGCGCAACCCGCTGGCGACGCTGCTGGATGCGCTGCTGCCGCGGCGCGCAGCCGACGGCGATATCACCATCGGCTGCGCGGTGCTGCGCCTGCCGCTGACGCAGGGCGTGGCCAGGATCGACCGCTCGATCGCGCTGGAGACCGGCCAGCTTGCGATCTCGGCCAGCGGCCAGCTCGACCTGCGCGAGCAGACCGTGGCGCTGGCCTTTCACCCGCAGGTCAAGAAGGGGCTCGGCCTGAGCCCGGCGAACCTGGCGCAGCTGGTGACGCTGCAGGGCCCGCTGCTGGCACCGGACGTCGCGATCGACCCGAAGGGCACTGCCCGCGAGGCGGTGACCGTCGGCGCCGCGGTGGCCACCGGCGGGCTGACGCTGCTGGCCGGACGGCTGCGCGACGCACCCGCCGACGGCCAGGCCTGCCGCACGGCCCTGGGCGGCAGCGCCGAGGCCACGAAGCGGCGATGATCGGAGCCCGTGAAGGATCCGATCCAGTCCCCAAGGTGCGCCGACGGCGCCGCGGAGAATCGAAGTGATGACGCGCAGCGAATGCCCTGACCCAACGCCCTGGCCGGGCTGTATCGTGCGACGGTGGCCGTCCGCCGCGGCGCGCCGGGCGCTGTTCACGGGCCTGGCGCTTCTGGCGGGCCTGGCGCTGCTGCTGCCCGGCGCGGCAAGCGCGGCGGCCAGCGAGACGACCGCCGCCGCGCCGAGCGAGGCCACGCTGCGCCACTTCAACCGCGATATCGTCACCTTCCGCGCCCCGGCGGTGGGCATGTCGCCGGCCGTTCGGGCGCAGCGGGCGGCCGATCGCATCGCGCAGCAGCTGGCCGGCCCGGGCCCGCATGCGGTCACGCTGAAGCCCAACCCGCTCGGCACCATCGTCCAGATCGACGGCGCGATCGCGTTCTTCGTCACCCCGCCCGACGTCGACGTGCTGCGCGAGGAGACGCAGGATCAGGCCGCCGAGCGTGCCGCCGCGGCGCTGCGCGAGGCGATCGAGGCCTCGAAGGAAAGTCGGCAGTTCGACGCCCTGCTGCGCGGCATGGGCATCTCGCTGGCCGCCACCGCGGTCGGCATCGGCCTGCTGTGGCTGTTGCGCCGCGTCCGGCGCGCGGCCGCGGCCTGGCTGGTCCGCTTCAGCGAAGCCCATGTCGAGCGGCTGCGCATCAGCGGCGTCGAGCTGATCCGCCACGACCGCCTGGTCTGGGCCGTGCGGGGCATGGTCGCGCTGCTGTCGCTGCTGGTCGGCGCGCTGGCGGTCTACACCTGGGTCGGTCTGGTGCTGTCGCAGTTCCCGTACAGCCGGGTCTGGGGTGTCGGCCTGAAGCAATCGCTGGTCGGGCTGTTCTCCGACATCGGCGGCGCCGTCGTCGACGCCGTGCCCGGGCTGGCCACCGCGACGGTGATCTTCTTCATCACCCGCTTCGTGTCGAGCCTGCTCGACGCCTTCTTCATGCGCGCCGGCCGCAACGAGCTGCAGGTCTCGTGGCTGGACCCCGAGGTGCTGGGGCCGACCCGGCGCCTGGCCAAGATCCTGCTGTGGCTGTTCGCGCTGGCGATGGCCTATCCCTACCTGCCGGGTGCGCAGACCGAGGCCTTCAAGGGCTTGTCGGTGCTGATCGGGCTGATGCTGTCGATCGGCTCGTCCAACCTCGTCGGCCATGCCGGCAGCGGCCTGATCCTGACCTATGCGCGGGTCTACCGCCGCGGCGAATACGTGCGCATCGGCGATCACGAGGGCACGATCACCGAGCTGGGCACCTTCGTCACCCGGCTGCGCACCGGGCTGGGCGAGGAGGTGACGCTGTCGAACTCGCTGGTGCTGGGCGCGGTGACGAAGAACTACTCGCGCGCGGTCAAGGGCGCGGGCTTCGTGCTCGACACCACCGTGACGATCGGCTACGACACGCCCTGGCGCCAGGTCCAGGCGATGCTGGGGGAGGCCGCGCGCCGCACCCCCGGGGTGCTGGCCGATCCGCCGCCGACGGTCTTCCAGACGGCGCTGTCGGACTTCTACCCCGAGTACCGGCTGGTCTGCCAGGCCGTGCCGCACGAGCCGCGGCCACGCGCGCTGGTGCTGAGCGTGCTGCACGCGAACATCCAGGACGTGTTCAACGAGCACGGCGTGCAGATCATGTCGCCGCATTACTTCGGCGACCCCGACCAGGCCAAGCTGGTGCCGAGGTCGAGGTGGTTCGCCGCGCCGGCGCGGGCCGACGACGGCGCACCCGGCGTTGATGCGACGGCAGGTCCACGGGCCTGAGTGCGGCCGGTGAGGCTTCCGGACGACCTGATGCACCGGCGGGCAGGCCGCTGTACCGGTCTGGTGTCAAGCCGGTGGGTCGGGTCGACGGATCAGCGTTTCCAGCGACGCCAGCGAATCGGCCTCATGCAGCGGCTTGTCGTGCCGCCAGCGCAGGATGCGCGGGAACCGCAGCGCGATGCCGCTCTTGTGGCGCGGGCTGCGGGCGATGCCTTCGAAGCCCAGTTCGAACACCAGCGTCGGCCGCAGGCTGCGCACCGGGCCGAACTTCTCCAGCGTGGTGGCGCGGATCACCCGGTCGACGGCCTGGAACTCGTCGTCGCTCAGACCTGAATAGGCCTTGGCGAAGGTGGCCAGCTGCAGTGCGCCCGGCTGCGGCGGCTCGCGCCGGCCGATCGCCTCGACCACGGCCGCGGCTTCGTCGGGCCCGGCGGGCGGCCGGTTCCACACCGCGAAGCTGTAGTCGGTGTACAGCCCGGCACGGCGGCCGTGCCCGGCCTGCGCATAGACCAGCACCGCATCGACGGTGAACGGGTCGACCTTCCATTTCCACCAGACGCCGTCCGCCTTGGTGCGGCCGCTGCCGTAGGCCGAGTCGCGGTGCTTGAGCATCAAGCCCTCGACGCCACGCTCGCGGCTGCCGGCACGCCGGGCGGCGAGCGCGGACCAGCTGTCGGCCGGCAGCAGCGGCGACAGGCATGCCGGCCAGGCCGCCAGCAAGGCCTCCAGCCGTTGCCGGCGCCGGTGCAATGGCAGTGCACGCAGGTCGTGGCCGTCGGCTTCGAGCAGGTCGTAGGCGACGAAGCGCACCGGCACCTCGGCCAGCAGCTTGCGCCCCGGCGACTGGCGGTTGATGCGCCGCTGCAGCCGCTGGAACGGCGCCGGCGCATCGCCGTCCCAGGCCAGCAGTTCGCCGTCGAGCACCGTGCCGTCGGGCCACAGTCCGGCCTGGGCCGCCACCTCGGGAAAACCTTCGGTGATCAGTTCCTCGCCGCGCGACCAGATCCACACCTGGCCGCAGCGCCGCACCACCTGGGCCGGATGCCGTCGTACTTCCATTCGACCTGCCAGTGCCCGGCTGGGCCCAGTCGGCCCGCCAGGTCGTCGGTCGCGCCATCGAGCGGGTGGGCCAGGAAGAACGGGTAGGGCTGGCCCGAAACGGCCGACTGCGCATCGTCGGCCGCCAGCAGCGCCTGCAGACGCCCGGCGGTGGGCAGCGCGCGGGCGTCGGTCCAGCCCATCATGCGCTGGGCCACCAGCCTGGGGTCCAGCCCGGCGTGGCGGGCGATGGCGCGCTGCACCAGCAGCTTGCTGACGCCGACCCGGAAGCCGCCGCCGATCAGCTTGACGAGCAGGAAGCGCTGGTCGGTCGGCAGTTCGTCCCACCAGTCGCGCAGCCGTTCGGCCTG
This sequence comes from Burkholderiaceae bacterium, assembly GCA_016790515.1. Lineage (GTDB taxonomy): Bacteria > Pseudomonadota > Gammaproteobacteria > Burkholderiales > Burkholderiaceae_C > Pseudaquabacterium. Next base: position 10,410 of record JAEUOY010000090.1, read on the forward strand.
GGTCGCCGGGTCGGCGCCGCGCAGCGGCAGCAGGCGCTCGGTGAGCCAGGCGGCCAGGCCCAGGTCGCTCGAGCGGCGCGGCGGCGGCAGCACCCGGGCGATGGTCTCGGCCAGGTCGCCGGCGGCCTGGTAGCTGGCCTCGAACAGCCAGTCGGGGATGCCCGCGGCGGCGCCGGCTTCGGCGCGCAGCACCGCGGTGGGCACGGTCTGGCGCGGCTTGCCGCCGGCCAGGAAGTAGATCGCCCAGGCCGCATCGGTCGCCGGGACCTCGGCGAGGTAGCGCTGCAGCGCCTGCAGCTTGGCTTCGGTGGCGGTGCCGGCATCGAGCTCGGCATAGAGCGCGGCGAACCGGCGCATCAGGCGGCGGCCGCCGGTTCGGCCGCGCCGACCGGATCGTCTTTTTCACCGCCTTCGGCACCGTATTCGGTGCGGAACGAATCGGCCTGCAAGCCCTGTTCGCGCAGCCATCGCACCATCACCGCCTCCTGGCCGTGGGTCACGATCACCCGCTCGGCGCCGGTCGCGGCGATCGCCCGCTGCAGCCCGGGCCAGTCGGCATGGTCGCTGAGCACGAATCCGCGGTCCACGCCCTGGCGCCGCCGCGCGCCGCGCAGCGCCATCCAGCCGCTGGCGAAACCGTCGCTGAAGTCGCCCAGCCGGCGGGCCCAGGCACTGGCGTGCACCGACGGCGGCGCGACCACCAGGGCCTGGCCCAGCGCGCGCTTGTCGGGCAGGTCGCCCAGCGCGACGGCTTCGGGCAGCGGCACGCCGGCCGCCCGGTAGGCGGCGTTCAGCGGCGCCACCGCGCCATGCACGACGATCGGTCCGATCGATGCGTCGACCCCGGCCAGCAGCCGCTGCGCCTTGCCGAAGCTGTAGGCCAGCAGCAGGCTGGGCCGGCCGGCCGCGGCATTGGCGCGCCACCACGCGTCGATCGCGCCGAACACCTCGGCCTGGCGGCTCCAGCGGTAGACAGGCAGGCCGAAGGTCGATTCGGTGATGAAGCAGTCGCAGCGCAGCGGCTCGAACGGCTCGCAGGTCGGGTTGCGCTCGTCGTGGGCCGACAGGTAGTAGTCGCCCGAGCAGACCCAGACCCGCCCGCCATGTTCGAGCCGCACCTGGGCCGAGCCCAGCACATGGCCGGCCGGGTGCAGGCTGACGCGCACGCCGTTGTGCACCACCGCCTCGCCGTAGGCCAGGCCCTGCAGCGGCAGCGCCGCGCCGAGCCGGCTGCGCAGCACGCCTTCGCTGGCCGCGGTGGCCAGCACCCGGCCGTGGCCGGCGCGGGCGTGGTCGGCATGGGCATGGGTGATCACCGCACGATGAACCGGCCGCCAGGGATCGATGTAGAAGTCGCCGGGCGGGCAGTACAGGCCCTGCGGCCGCGCGATGACGAGGTCCTGCACCTCAGTACCGCCCGGCCGTCCGAAGGTACTGAGACGCCCCCTCGGGGGGCAGCGAGCGACGCGAGCGTGGGGGTTTCATTTCAATACCGCCCGGCCGTCCGAAGGTACTGAGACGCCCCTTCGGGGGGCAGCGAGCGACGCGAACGTGGGGGTTTCAATTCAGTACTTCCCGGTGATGCCGGCCAGCCGCAGGAACCAGTAGGCCGACGTGGCGACGAAGCCGCGCCGCAGCACCGCCCACCAGCCCTGGCTCACCGGCGGACGCAGCACCTCGCGCGAGGCCAGGAAGGCGGCCTGCAGCCGCAGCGCCAGCCCGGCGGCGAAGGCCTCGTCGCGGACGATGACGTTGGCCTCCAGGTTCAGCAGCAGCGACAGCGGGTCGATGTTGCTGCTGCCCACCGTCGACCAGTCGGCATCGATGACCGCGACCTTGGCATGCAGGAAGGCCGGGGTGTATTCGAACACCCGGACGCCGGCGCGCAGCATCTCGTCGTAGAGCACCTGGGCGGCCAGCGCGGCGAAGCGGTAGTCGGCCTTGCCCTGCAGCAGCAGGCGCACCACCACGCCGCGCCGTGCGGCCAGCCGCAGCGCGCGGCGAAACAGGCGGCCCGGATAGAAGTACGGGCAGACCAGGTCGACCCGCTCGCGGGCGCGGCTGATCGCGTCGACGTAGGCGTGCTCGATCGCGCGCCGGCGGCGCAGGTTGTCGCGCACGACGAAGGCCACCCGCACCGGCGCGGCCGACGCGGCGCCGGCCATCTCGGCGCGGCGAGGCAGGCTGCGCAAGCGGTGCAGCAGCCGCCGCGCGCGGGCCAGCGGCTCGGCGCCGCGCGCCAGCTGCGACAGCTCCTCGCGCCAGTCGGCGCCCAGCGCGGCCCGGCTCCAGATCGCGCGCACGGCCTGCTCCATCTGCGCCACCACCGGGCCCTGGACGCGCACCGCGAAATCGAGCCGCGGCGCGTCGGACCAGCCGTGGTTCAGGTCGTTGCGGTCGTCGATGATGTTGATGCCGCCGACGAAGCCGTGCACGCCGTCGACGACGCACAGCTTCTGGTGCAGCCGCCGCAGCTGGCCCGGCTGCAGCAGCCGCCACCAGCGGTCCACCGGGCGGAACACCGCCAGGTTGACGCCGTCGGGCTGCAGCCACTGGTGCAGCTGGTACAGCGTGGCCTTGCTGCCGAAACCGTCGACCACCACCCCGACCCAGACGCCGCGCCGCGCCGCTTCGACCAGGGCCTGCGCCACGATGGCGGCGCCCGGGTCGTCGTGGAAGATGTAGGCGGCGACCCAGACCTGGTGGCGCGCCGCGGCGATCGCCGCGCACATCGCCGGAAACAGCTCGTCTCCGCCGGCGAGAAGCTGCACCGCGTTGCCACCGGTCAGCGGCAGCTGCGCATCGCCGGTGATCAGCGGGGCGGGCGGCGGCGGGGACACGGCAAGGTCGGGGCGGGACGGCCTGGGGTCAGTCGAGCTGCAGCTCGACCACCAGCGGCAGGTGGTCGGACATGCGCGACCAGCCGCTGCTGCGCGGCACGGTGGCCGAGACGCAGGCCAGCCCGCGGACATAGACGCGGTCGAGCGCGAACAGCGGCACCGACGACGGGAAGGTGCGCTGTGCCCGCTCGGCGCCGGCGCGGGCGCGCTTCAGGCCGATGCGCTGCATCGGCAGGTCCAGCTTCTCGCCCCAGTCGTTGAAGTCGCCGGCCACCAGCAGCGGGGAGCCGGCCGGCACCTCGGCCTCGATGAAGGCCGACAGCCGTTCGACCTGGCGGACCCGGCTGGCGTGGATCAGCCCGAGGTGGGCCACCACGGCGTGCACCTCGACACCGTGCCACAGCACGGGCACGTGCAGCAGGCCGCGCTGCTCGAAGCGGTGGTCGCTGACGTCGTGGTGGCCCACCACGCCGATCGGCCAGCGCGACAGCAGCGCATTGCCGTGTTCGCCGTGGCGCGTGGTCGCGTTGGTGCGGTAGGCCACCTCGTAGCCCTCGGGCGCCAGGTAGTCGGCCTGGCCTTCGTCGGGCCAGCCCAGCAGCGTGCGCTCGAAGCGCAGCGCGTCGCGCTGGTGGAACAGTCGCACTTCCTGCAGGCAGACCAGGTCGGCATCCAGCGCCTCGATGCCCAGGCCCAGGTTGTGGATCTCGAGCCGCTTGCGCGGGCCCAGGCCGCGCACCCCCTTGTGGATGTTGTAGGTCGCCACCCGCAGCAGCTGGCGCGTGGCCAGCGTGTGGCCATGGCCGGTACCCGGCAGGCGCGAGACGCTGAAATCGGTGCTGCGCATCGGCGTCTCCATCAGCCGGTCAGCCGCGGCAGGTGCAGCACCGCCTCGGCATTGCTGGGTGAAAAGCATCGGTCGGCCGCTTCGCGCCAGGGCAGCCAGACATGCTGCAGGTGCTCGCGCGGCGCCAGCCGCACCGGCGTGCCGGCGGGAACAACGAGGCCGAACACATGCTCGGTGTTGTGCGTCACCCCCGGCGCGTAGCGATGCCGCCAGACCGGGTAGATCTCGTAGACGTTGCGCAAGCCCCAGTCGCGCAGCGCAGACCTCGGAACACCTCGTGGCACGGCGTCGCTGCCGATCACGATGCCGGTCTCCTCGGCGACCTCGCGGATCGCCGTCTCTTCCAGCGGCTCGTCGGGGTCGTCCTTGCTGCCGGTCACGCTCTGCCAGTAGCCGGGCTTGTCGGCCCGCTCGATCAGCAGCACCTCGAGCGCGGGCGTGTGGATCACCACCAGCACGCTCTCGGGGATCTTGTAGGGCCGCGCCGGGTCGGTCATGCCCGGGCCCGCCGCTGCTTCACCGCATCGGCCAGCGCGCGCAGCAGCGGCGCGGTGTCGTCCCAGCCGATGCAGGCATCGGTGATCGACACGCCGGGCTTCGGCGCGACGCCGGGCAGCAGGTCCTGGCGGCCTTCGTGCAGGTGGCTCTCGACCATCACGCCGACGATGCGGCGCTCGCCGCCGGCCAGCTGGCGCGCGACGTCGGCGGCCACCTCGATCTGGCGGCGGTGCTGCTTGGCCGAATTGGCGTGCGAGCAGTCGACCATCACCTGCTCGCGCAGGCCGGCCTTCCTCAGCACCGCGCAGGCGGCGTCGACATGGTGCGCATCGAAGTTCGGCGACTTGCCGCCGCGCAGGATCACGTGGCCGTCGGCATTGCCGCGGGTCTCGAAGATCGCCGCGACGCCCATCTTGGTCATGCCCATGAACGAATGCGGCGCGGCGGCCGAGACCAGCGCGTCGGCGGCCACCTGCACGCCGCCGTCGGTGCCGTTCTTGAAGCCGACCGGGCAGCTCAGGCCCGAGGCGAGCTGGCGGTGGCTCTGGCTTTCGGTGGTGCGTGCGCCGATCGCGCCCCAGGCGATCAGGTCGCTCTGGTACTGCGGGCTCAGCAGGTCGAGGAACTCGGTGCCGGCGGGCAGCCCCAGCGCGTTGATCTCCAGCAGCAGCTCGCGGGCGCGGCGCAGGCCCTCGTTGATGCGGAAGCTGCCGTCCAGCCGCGGGTCGTTGATGTAGCCCTTCCAGCCGACCGTGGTGCGCGGCTTCTCGAAGTAGACCCGCATCACGACGATCAGCTCGCCGGCCAGTTCGTCGGCCAGCGGCTTCAGCAGCCGGGCGTAGTGCATCGCCTGCACGTGGTCGTGGATCGAGCAGGGGCCGACCACCGCGACCAGCCGGTCGTCGCGGCCCTGCAGCACCGCGCCGATCGCCTGGCGGGTGGTTTCGACCAGTGACTCGATCCCGGCGGTGACCGGCAGCTCTTCGAGCAGCACCGCCGGCGAGACCAGCGCGCGCACCGCGGCGATGCGCGTGTCGTCGATGCGGGTGGTGTCGAGGGTGGCGTCGGCCACGCCGGCTTCACGGTCGCGTTGCGGATTGTCGATCGAGGCAGGCATCTGAGTTCAAGGTCGGTGGGTTCGAAAGCGCTCGACGTGATCGCGAAGCCATTGCGCCAAGCCGGCCTCATCGACCTCGACAGCGGCGAGATTGAGCATCACCATCACGCAGTCTGCGTCACCAGCCGTCAGGCGCCAGCCGTTGAGCATCATGAACAATTCCATGGCGACGAAGGCCGAACGCTCATTGCCATCGATGAACGGGTGGTTCTCCGCCAGCCCGAACGCGTAGGCCGCCGCAAGCTCGCAGACGTCGGGCTGACCGTGGTGGGCCAGGTTGCGAGGCCGCGCCAGCGCCGATTCCAGCAGGCCGGCATCACGAACGCCAGCCGCACCCCCATGCTCGGCGAGTTGCTCGTCGTGCACGGCCAGGATGACGGCCGGGTCGATCCAGACCCAGGTCTGGTTGGCAGACATGGCGCTATTTGGCGAGCTCTCGCAGCACCGCGCGCCGCGCCTTCATGATGTCTCGTGCGGTCTGCATTTGATCTTCGAACACGGGATCGTGCGGCGTGATCCGCATGCCGTCCGGGCTGTCGGTCAGATACAGCGTGTCGCCCTTTTCGACCTTCAGCAAGGTCAGCACCTCCTTGGGCAGGATGACACCGACCGAATTGCCGATCTGGGTGAGCTTGAGCGCGTGCATGTGGGGCTCCACCGAAGTTATAACGAATGTTATACCGAGTGAGCCCCTCGCGCCAACCGCCCGCCGGGGCGGGCGCGGCGGATCAGGCGCTCACGACGCCCGGGTTGCGCAGCCGGATGTGCAGTTCGCGCAACTGCTTCTCGTCGACCAGGCTCGGTGCGCCGGTCAGCAGGCACTGCGTGCGCTGGGTCTTCGGGAAGGCGATCACGTCGCGGATCGAATCGGCCCTGGCCAGCAGCGTGGCGATGCGGTCCAGCCCGAAGGCCAGGCCGCCGTGCGGCGGCGCGCCGTACTGCAGCGCGTCGAGCAGGAAACCGAACTTGACGCGCTGCTCCTCGGGCGTGATGTTCAGCGCGGCGAACACCTTGGCCTGCACGTCGGCGCGGTGGATGCGCACCGAGCCGCCGCCGATCTCCCAGCCATTGAGCACCATGTCGTAGGCCTTGGCGAGACAGGCGCCGGGGTCGGTGTCCATCAGGTCCTCATGGCCGTCCTTCGGCGCGGTGAACGGGTGGTGCACCGCGTTCCAGCGGCCGGCCTCGTCGTCGTGCTCGAACATCGGGAAGTCGACCACCCACAGCGGCGCCCAGGTGTCGGAGAACAGCCCGTGACTGCGGCCGAACTCGCTGTGGCCGACCTTCACCCGCAGCGCGCCCAGCGCGTCGTTGACGATCTTGGCCTTGTCGGCGCCGAAGAAGATCAGGTCGCCGTTGCGCGCGCCGGTGCGGGCGATGATCTCGGCCACCGCGGCGTCGTGCAGGTTCTTGACGATCGGGCTCTGCAGCCCGTCGCGGCCCTTGCCGGCGTCGTTGACCTTGATCCAGGCCAGGCCTCTGGCGCCGTAGATCTTGAAGAACTCGGTGTAGGCGTCGATCTCGCCGCGGCTCATCTCGGCGCCGCCGGGCACGCGCAGCGCCGCGACCCGTCCGCCCGGCGTCGTGGCCGGGGTCGAGAAGACCTTGAAATCGACGTCGCGCATCACCTCGGTCAGCTCGGTGAACTCGAGCCTGACGCGCAGGTCGGGCTTGTCCGAGCCGTACTTGTGCATTGCCTCGGCATAGGTCAGCTGCGCGTAGACCGGCAGCTCGACGCCCATGGTCTTGCGGAACACGGTGCGGATCATCGCCTCGGTGACCGCGCGGATCTCCTCCTCGTCGAGGAACGAGGTCTCGATGTCGATCTGGGTGAACTCGGGCTGGCGGTCGGCGCGCAGGTCCTCGTCGCGGAAGCACTTGGTGATCTGGTAGTAGCGGTCGAAGCCGGCCACCATCAGCAGCTGCTTGAACAGCTGGGGGCTCTGCGGCAGCGCGAAGAAGTGGCCGTCGTGCACGCGGCTGGGCACGAGGTAGTCGCGCGCGCCTTCCGGCGTGCTCTTGGTGAGCATCGGCGTCTCGATGTCGATGAAGCCCTGCTCGTCCAGGAACTTGCGCACCTCGATGGCCACGCGGTAGCGCAGCATCAGGTTCTTCTGCATCTGCGGGCGGCGCAGGTCCAGCACG
>JAEUOY010000114.1 GCA_016790515.1 Burkholderiaceae bacterium
AAGAAGGCGCCCCAAAAGGGCGTCGTCAGCGCGGCAAAATAGCGTCGTCCACAGGGTGCTTCGAGATGCCCTTCGGCGCCACGCCAAGTGGCGGGCATATGCCGACTCCGGGTGGCCGGATTACGCCGACTCCTGACAGCACCCAAGCCGATCACCGTGGCCTACCACCGCGGCGTGCTTCGCCCCGGCGACCCGCTGCCGGCCAGCGAAGCGGAGTCCGTGGTGGTCTGCGGCTTCATCGCCTGCGACCTGAGGCCGTTCAACCCGTTGATCGCGTCGCTGCCGAGGCTCCTGCACATTCCGTCGACGGGTGTCGGACATTGGGTGGCCCAGCTGCTCGACCAGGCGGTCGCGGAATCGCGCGGTCGCCGCGCCGGCAGTGCCGTGGTGCTCGAGCGCGTCAGTGAGGTCGTCTTCATCGACGCGGCGCGGCAGTACCTCGAGTCGCTGCCGGAGGACGCACTGAGCTGGCTGGCTGCACTGCGTGACCGCCATGTGGGCCGAGTGATCAGCCTGCTCCACGAAATGCCGGCCGAGCCCTGGACGGTCGATGAGCTCGGGCAGCGCGTGGGTCTCTCGCGCTCGGCGTTGCACGAACGCTTCGTCCAGTTGGTGGGGCTGCCACCGATGCAGTACCTGACCAACTGGCGCATGCAGCTCGGAGCGGGCCTGCTGCGCAACGGCGAGGCCAAGGTGGCCGCCGTGGCGCAGGAGATCGGCTACGACTCGGAAGCAGCGTTCTCACGCGCCTTCAAGCGAGCCGTTGGCATTCCGCCCGCCGCCTGGCGCAAGGAGCAGCGCAGGGCCTAGGTTCGCGAAGGCGCCATTCACACGGTGGGTCTTCGGGACGCCTGCACCCAGTACAACGTGTGCTTCACACCGGCCACTCCCGACTCCGGCAAACCCAGCAGCACAAGCACCATGGAACGAATCACCCCCGCAGCATCACCTTACCCTCCTGAGGTTCAAGCCTGGCTGGATCGCACGATGCCGGCAGGAAAACCCCCGCTGAGGCTGTTTGCGATCCTTGCCCGTGACCCTCGACTCTTCGCGAAGTTCTTTTCCGGCGGCCTGCTCGATCGGGGTCACCTGAGCTTGCGCCAGCGCGAACTGGTCATTGACCGAACCACGGCCTTGCACCGCTCTGAGTACGAGTGGGGCGTGCACGTTGCCATCTTTGGCGAGAAGGTGGGGCTGACCGACAGCCAGGTCGCATCACTTGCCCAGGGCTCTCCCGACGACCCCTGCTGGAGTGATGGTGATCGCCCGCTGCTGCGCCTGTGCGACGAGCTCCATGCCGGCAGCGATGTGAGCGATGCCACCTGGGACAGCCTCAAACGCCTCTTCAGCGACGAGGCGGTGATCGAACTGCTGTTGCTGGCGGGGTTCTACACGACGGTGAGCTACCTGACGAACGCGCTGCGCGTGCGATTGGAGCCGGACGGCGTGCGATTTCCCTCAGCGATCGAGGGGCCGGCCCGCACCCAGAGTCCCGCGCATGAGGCTGCGGCCGACGGGTTGCCGAGCGGGGCCACTGCTTCGGTCGAGCAAGGTGGGGTCGGGCACCGCCCCCAGATCCGCAGTCTTGGAGACTTGCCGCCGGCTTGCCGCGTCCATGGCAAGCTGCGGGCAGGTGAAGCCGCGCAAGATGAAGCCGGCGACTGCATTGGAGAAGGGCGATGAGTGCGCCGATGACCAGCGGAACGCACCATATCGGCCTGACCGTATCGAGGCTCGACGAAAGCGCGGACTTCTTCACCTCCACGCTGGGCTGGAAGGAAGTCAAGAGGAACGCACAGTACCCGGCCGTCTATGTCAGCGACGGCAGGATCATGCTCTCTCTCTGGGCGATCAAGAAGGAGCCGTCAATCCCCTTCGACCGGGCGAGAAACGTCGGACTGCATCACCTGGCCCTGCTGGTTGAACGTGAGGATGTCCTGGACACCCTCCATGACCGGCTCGCGAGCAGCGGGATCGAGATCGAGTTCTCGCCAGAGCCACTGGGGAGCGGGCCGGCAAGACACATGATGTGCCGCGAGCCCAGTGGGGTTCGCGTGGAATTCATCTGGCCGGGAAGTTGAGGCGGCTCCGCACGCAGGAAGGGGCCGCCGCAAGAGCGCGGCAGGCCCTCGCTCACTCCGGTGTGCCGCGTCGCCTTGCCAAGACGCCACTGCCAATCAGGACACCGCCGATCACCAGCAACAAGCCCACGATCAACTGCGGCGTGACTCGTTCTCCCAGCACGGCCACGCCCAGCGCCATCGCGCTGACCGGGTTGAGCATCAGATAGAGCACGGTGGTCGAAGGCGGCAGCCAGCGCAGTGCCCACATGAACAGCGAGAACTGCAGCGCGCCCGCGACCGAGCCGAGGAACAGGACAGCGAACCATCCCTTCGCGGTCAGATGCGGGAGCAGCGTATCGGTGTTCGTCAGCGCTACTGCAGGCAGCAACACCGCAACGGAAGATGCCATGCCCAGCGCTGTCACGAAGATCGGGCCGTGCTCCCTGAGGATGCCGCGACTGAAGACCGAGTACGTCGCCGCGCACGTGGCGCCAAGAAGCATCAGTGCGTCGCCGGCAAGGTAGTCTCCTGCTCCACCATCGGACGCGGCGATTCCATAAGCGACCACGATGCCAGCGAATGCAATCGCTGCACCCATGACCTTGCCTGCCGTGGCCCGTTCCCGCCCGAACAGCGCGGCGACCAGCATGGTCTGGATCGGGATGCTGGCCAGGCCCACCGCACCTCGTGCCGCGGGAACATACTGGAGCGATGCGTTGAACGCCCAGGGAAACAACACGAAGAAGAGCAGGCCGAACGCGGCCACCTTCGCAGCTTCGACCATCGTCAAGCCACCCTTCGGCCACATCCCCGGCAGGAACGGCAGGAAGCACGCCACGGCAATGGCGTAGCGATACAGCACCAGCGAAACGGGGTCGGCCTCGCCGATCACGAAGCGTGTGGCCACGACAGCCGCACCGGCACTGAGCGCCGAGGCAGCCGCAGCGCCATGGGCAAGCAAGAGCTTGCTCATGGCGCAGCCACGACTTCCAGTCTGAGGTGGCCCCCTGGATCGCCCGCTTCCGAGACTTGGCGCAGGCTTGCAGCTTCCGTGGCGAGGTACTTCCTGGTGAGGCTGCCCAGAATGACACCGAAGACGACACCCACGATCCCATGGAACCGGAAGACCAGCGAGACCCGACAGGACATGGGCCCCGTCGGGATGACGGTGTGCGAGGCGACGAGCAGGGTTCCGGGGCTCCCGGCCTCCCAGGTGAAGGACTTGCCGGGCTGAATGTCCGTGACAGTCCAGACCTGTGGCTTCAGTCGTGGCTGCCGAATCAGGAACCGGGATCCGGGATTCAGTGCAGCGCCGCGCACGGCATCTACGGCGCTGACCGTCGGCAACCACTTCGGCCAGTCCAGGACATCGGACAGGTGCATCCACACCGTCTCGTGTGTCGCGCGTATGTCGAGCGAGGCTGCGTAGCGTGGCATTTCGGACACTTCCGGGTGCATCAGCCCTTCGACCCGGTCCGGGCGGCGAAGGACTGGACCGCGATCCTGCCGTCCTGGATGAAGAAGGTGTCGGTGCCCAGTTCGTAGACCTGGTCGGCAGTCTCTGCCTTCCACAGGATGTAGCCGTGGTCACCGTCGACGGCGCGCTTCTCGAGTTCGAAGCGTGTGCCGGGCTGGCCGAACTCGCCCAGCATGGCGACAAACAGATCGCGAATCGCACCGTGCCCGCGCAGCGTCGCCTCGGGCGTGAACAAGACGGCACCGGGTGCGTAGTCGGCCAGGATGCCGTCGAGGTCGCCGTCATTGAAGCACTTCAGATGGTTGTCGATCACTTGGGTCGTCGTGCGCATGGTCAGGATCCTTGGGGTGTTGTGGAAGAGTCGATTCTTTCCACACCGCGCGGTGCGCGCTTCACCGGGTGTCCGCAAAGCTTGCTCCCAAGTCCGAAGGAGCGATGCGGTCGTCGTTTTCAGGCGCTCGCCTGAAGCGCGCGCGCACTGCGGCCCGTGCGCCGCGGCAACGGGTTGCGAAGCGTCACGCCATCCGCGTAGCCGACCAGCGCGGCGATCAGCCCGAGGCTCCTGCTGCTCGTCTCGAGCAGGTGCGCGGCTCGCTCGACCCGCAGGTCCTTGGCGCATGGGCCTGGCCGTCAAGCCCGGCGGCACGGCGATCCCGGCCGAGCTGTTCGAGCTGTTCCCGGTGCTCAGACAGATGCTCGAGCCTACGACTTCGCCGCCGAGCTGGCCGACCAATACCTGGTGATGGAGCGCGGCGAGATCATCGCCCGCGGCCGCGGCGCCGACATGGAAGCCGACGGCGTGCGCCAGCGCGTCGCAATCTGAGCCTGCCGTCCGCGAGCGGGTCGGGGACGGGCACCAGCCAGCCCGGTGCCGGCCCGGCGCCCGCTCAGAACCCCAGCCTCAGCGTCAGCCGCAGCGTGCGCGGCTCGGCGGCGTGCACGTGCCGGTCGTCGACACCGCCCGCCGGTTCGCCGGGCAGCCGCGAGGTGTAGAAGTATTCGATGTCGTTGACCTGGCGGTCGAACAGGTTGAAGACGTCGAGCGTCAGCTCGCTGTCGCGTGCGAACCGGTAGCCCGCGCGCAGGTTGGTCGTCAGCGACGCGTTCGAGCGCACGCTGTCGTCCTCGATCAGCGCGCCGGCGCCGAGGTAGCGCCACTGCAGGCTGGCCGACCAGGGCCCGCGGTCGCGCAGCGTGACGGCCACCGAGGCCACCTTCTCGACGCTGTTCGGAATGAAGTCGCCCGCCGGGTCGGGCGTCGCGAAGCGGGCATGGGTCCAGGCCAGGTCGGCGTCGACCAGCAGCCAGGGTGTCGGCACCCAGCGGTTGTTCCATTCGACGCCGCGCCGCGTGCTGGGCCGGTTCGGCTCGGTGCTGCCGGCGTCGCCGACGTAGACCAGCTCGGAGTCGAAGTCGAGCCGCCACAGCGCCAGCGAAGTCTGCAGCCCCGGGATCCACTCGCTGCGCGCGCCGACTTCGAAGCCGCGCGAGGCGACCAGCCCCGGCACCTTGTCGACCGGCTCGCCGCTGCGCGGGTCGATGCTGGCGGTGGTGCCGCGCGCGTCGTTGCTGTGAAAGCCCCGGCCGGCGTTGAAGAACAGCTCGCTGCGGGCCCAGGGGCCGGCGACCAGCGACAGCTTCGGGCTCAGCAGCTGGTCGTTCGCCTGGCCCGAGTTGGCTGCCAGCGACAGGCTGTCGACCCGGAAGCGCGCGGCGTCGGCGCGCAGCCCGGCGATGCCGCGCAGCCAGGGCGTCAGCTCGACCGCGGTCTGGCCGTACAGGCCCAGCATCGTCTCGCGCACCTGGTCGTCGCGGGTCGTGGCGCTGATCTGCCGCGCCACCGAATCGAACAGGCCGACGCGGATGCGGTCCTGCCTGAGCTGCAGGCCGAGCTCGCTGCGCGCCGGCAGCCCGGCCAGGCCATGGTCGAAGCTGTGGCTGGCCTTCAGCCCGTAGACCCTGCGCCGGTCCTGCTGCGAGAACTGGTCGCCGTCGGCCGGGCGCTCCAGCGCGTAGGTGAAGTTCGAGAACAGCTTCATCCGGTAGTCGATCGCATAGGCCAGCAGCCGCGTCGTGCCGGCCTCGTCCTGGCGGTGCCATTCGCCCGACAGGCAGCTGCGCCGGGTGTCGCCGCCGTCGGTCGGGTCCAGCGAGTCGAAGCGGCCGAAGGGCTGGCCCTGCCAGGTACCGGCGTCGATCAGCCGCTGCGGCACCTGGTCGGTCGCCGTCCAGCGCGCCTGGTAGGCCATCAGGCTGGCGCTGAAGCCCTGCGCGGCATCGCCGCCGCTCAGGCGCAGCACCGCGTTGGTCTTGTGCAGGCCCTCGGGCACGGTCCAGGGGCCGTCGTTGCGCTGCAGTTCCAGGGCACCCAGCAGCTGCAGCCCGGGCGCCGGCGAGGTGGATGCCGCGGCAACACCGCGGGCATAGCCGCGCTGGCCCGCGCTCAGCTGGACCACCGGCGCGTCGAGCCGCCGGCGGTAGGCGATGTCGGCCGAGCCGGCCGACGCGAAATCGCCGTTGCGCGCGAAGTACGGCCCCTTGCTGTAGGCGATGCGGTCGACCAGTTCGGGAATCAGGAAGTTCAGGTCGGTGTAGCCCTGGCCATGGGCATGGCTGGGCATGTTGACCGGCAGGCCGTCGATGGTGGTCGCGAAGTCGGTGCCGTGGTCGAGGTTGAAGCCGCGCAGGAAGTACTGGTTGGCCTTGCCGTCGCCCGAGTGCTGGGTGACGATCATGCCGGGGACGAATTCCAGCACCTCGGCGGGGCGCAGTGCCGGCCGGCTCTTCAGCAATTCGGCGCGGATCACGCCCTGCGAGGCGGCGTCGGAACTGCCGACCGCGTTGTCGTAGTGGCGGCCGGTGATCTCGATCCGATCGACGGCGGCCGATGGCGGTGCGGTGCCACCGGGCAGCGGGCCGGGGGCTTGTTGGGTCTGCGCGGGCGCCGCGGTGGCGGCGCAAAGCAGGGCAGCGGCCATCGCCAGGCCGGGTTCGGGTTTCATGGGCAGGGTCCTGGTCCGTTGGCGCCCCCGGGCAGGCAGCCGTGGGCGCAGCAGCAAGGGGCGGCCCGGCGCTGCGCGCCAGGCCGGGTTCGTGCGACGGGTGGGGTCGGCGCGGGCAGTGCCCGCGGGCTCAGGCCGGCGGCGGGCGCTCGGGTCGCCGCGCTGCCGCGTCACGCCACGGCCGGGCCGATGCCGGCCGCGCCCAGCCTGCCTGGGTCGTCGCGGCGGGCAGGATCAGGCGCGCGGCCGGCCCGGACGGCGCGGTGAGGCTGCCCGCTGCCGCCGCGGAGGCGTCCTCGACGGCATCACCCGCCGCGCCGCCGTCGAGGGCGACCACGGTCGCGTCGCCGTGCGCGTGGTGATGGCGCTCGAACAGGCCGTGCGAATGCGTTGCGCCGCCGTGGCCCAGCAGGCCGGGCGCCACGCTGCGGGCCCGCAGGTCGCGCTGCCAGGCCTGGAGCGCATCCAGCCAGGCATGGAGCTGCTCGCCGACGCCGGCGACGGCTGCGGTGCCCGGGTCGTGGCGGTGCATCGGCCCGAGCAGCTGCACCAGCACCCCGGCATAGCCCTGGACCGCCAGCGCGAGCAGCAGCGTCCACACCAGCAAGCGGTGGGCTGCAGGGCGATCGTGGCGGGATCCGGTGGGAAGCATCGGTTGAACCTCGACTCTAAGCGTCCGTCATGTCGTGCCGACGAAAGGCCTTGCCCGGCCCGCCCTGCACGACCGGCGATCGAGCGACCTAGACTCGCCGGCATGGGGACCGCCGAAACGCCAGCCGCTGCACCACCCTTGCCCGCCGCGTCCGGCGCGTTTCGGGTGGCCGTGGTCGGCGGCGGCCCGGCCGGGCTGATGGCCGCCGAGACGCTGCTGCACGCCGGCGCCCTTGTCGATCTGTACGACGCGATGCCCTCGGTTGGACGCAAATTCCTTCTTGCCGGCAGGGGCGGCCTCAACCTGACCCACAGCGAGCCGTTCGAGGCCTTCGTCCAGCGCTACGGCGATCGCGGCCGCCAGGTCGCGCGCTGGCTCGAGGCCTTCGGTCC
Source organism: Burkholderiaceae bacterium (assembly GCA_016790515.1). Taxonomy (GTDB): domain Bacteria; phylum Pseudomonadota; class Gammaproteobacteria; order Burkholderiales; family Burkholderiaceae_C; genus Pseudaquabacterium. The sequence continues at coordinate 7,587 of JAEUOY010000114.1, forward strand.
GCAGGCACTGCGCGACTGGGCGGCGGGGCTGGGCGTCGACACCTTCGTCGGCAGCTCGGGCCGGGTGTTCCCGGCCGAAATGAAGGCCGCGCCGCTGCTGCGCGCCTGGCTGCACCGGCTGCGCGGCCAGGGCCTGCGCCTGCACATGCGCCACCGCTGGCTGGGCTGGCAGACGGGCGATGCGCCGGCCTTGCTGCGCTTCGCGACGCCTGCCGGCGATCTGTCGCTGCAGCCCGACGCCGTGGTGCTCGCGCTCGGCGGCGCCAGCTGGCCGCAGCTCGGCAGCGATGCTGCCTGGGTGCCCTGGCTGCAGCAGCGCGGCGTCGCCATCGCGCCGCTGCGAAGCGCCAACTGCGGCTTCGAGGTCGGCTGGAGCGCCTACTTCGCGCAGCGGTTTGCCGGCGCGCCGATGAAGACGGTGCGGCTGCACTTCGACGACGGTCACGGCCCGGCCTTCGACCGCGCCGGCGAGTTCGTCGTCACCACCTACGGCATCGAGGGCAGCCTGGTCTACGCGGTGTCGGCGCGGCTGCGCGAGGCCATCGCCCGCGACGGCGCGGCCACGCTGCAGCTCGACCTGCTGCCCGGCCGGTCGGCGGCCCAGCTGGCGCGCGCACTGGCCCAGGGCCGCGGTGCCCGCTCGCTGCCCAACCACCTGAAGGCCCAGGCAGGGCTCGACGGCGTCAAGGCGGCGCTGCTGCGCGAGCGATTCAGCGCCGAGGAACTCGGCGCGCTGCTCGCGCGCGAGCCGACCGCGCTGGCCGGGTCGCTGAAGGCCTGGCCGCTGACGGTGCGCGGCGTGCGCCCGGTCGCCGAGGCGATCAGCACCGCCGGAGGCGTCCGCTTCGAGGCCTTGGACGAGCACGGCATGCTGACCGCGCTGCCCGGCGTGTTCTGCGCCGGCGAGATGATCGACTGGGAGGCGCCGACCGGCGGCTACCTGCTCAGCGCCTGCTTCGCCAGCGGCCGCGCCGCTGCGGCCGGGGTGCTGGCATCGCGGCATTGATCCCGGCGGCTGGAACGCCGCTTGCTCGGCGGGCGACACAATGCAGGCTCCGCGGCAGCGCCGCCCACCGCCCCGATCCCCCACGATGCTGGTCGTCCACCACCTGAACAATTCGCGCTCGCAGCGCATCCTCTGGCTGCTGGAGGAGTTGGGTCTGCCCTACGACATCCAGCGCTACCAGCGCGACCCCGAGACCCAGCTCGCGCCGCCCGAACTGCGCGCGGTGCACCCGCTGGGCAAGTCACCGGTGATCACCGACGGCCAGGTCACCGTCGCCGAGACCGGCGCGATCGTCGAGTACCTGCTCGACACCTACGGACAGGGCCGGCTGCGGCCGGCGCCGGGCACGCCCGAGGCATTGCGCTACCGCTACTGGCTGCATTTCGCCGAGGGCTCGGCGATGCCGCCGCTGCTGCTGACGCTGATCTTCGACCGCATCGCCAACGGCCCGATGCCGTTCATCGTGCGCCCGGTGGCGCGGGCGATCAGCGGCAAGGTGATGGACCTGCTGGTGCGGCCCAACATCGCGCGCCAGCTCGACTTCATGGAGGCCGAGCTCGGCCGCAGCCCGTGGTTCGCCGGCGACGAACTGACCGGCGCCGACATCATGATGAGCTTCCCGCTCGAGGCCGCGGCGCAGCGCGCCGGGCTCGACGCCCGCCGGCCCAGGCTGATGGCCTTCCTCGACCGCATCCACGCCCGCCCCGCGTACAAGCAGGCGCTGGCGCGCGGCGGCCGCTACGACTTCGCCTGAGACCGTGACTCGTTCGATCATGCCCGCTCGACACCCCCAAACACCCCCGCTCGTCGCCGCAAATGCTCGCCATGGCCCGAGCCATGGCTGCGCCTTGCGCCTCGATCGGAGGCGTTTGGGGGCGCCGCTCTGGCAGGCTCGAATTCATCACAGCCGCTGACCGGCCCGCCGGCCCCTGGAGCCTTTGCATGACCCAACCCCGTTCCGACCTGGCCCGCAGCACGCTGGGCGTGCTGATCATCGGCGGCCTGATCCTGGCCGCGTTCTGGGTGCTGCGGCCGTTCATCGGCCCGGCGATCTGGGCCACGACGATCGTCGTCGCGACCTGGCCGCTGATGCTGCGCCTGCAGGCGCTGCTGCTGCACCGCCGCAGCCTGGCCGTGCTGGTGATGACGCTGGTGCTGCTGCTGGTGTTCGTGCTGCCGATCGTGCTGGCGGTGATCACGCTGGTCGAGAACGTCGACGAGATCGTCGCCGCCGGCCGCCGCCTGGCCGGCCTTCGGATCAGCACGCCGCCGGACTGGGTGGTCGGCTTGCCGCTGGTCGGGCCGAAGCTGCAGGCGCTGTGGCTGCAACTGGTGGCCGCCGGCGGCGAGGGCCTGGTCGCCAAGGTGCTGCCGTATGCCGGCGAAGCGACCAAGTGGGTCGCCTCCCAGGTCGGCTCGGTCGGCGTGCTGGTCGTCAACGCGATGCTGGTGGTCGGCCTGTCGGCACTGATGTACGCCGAGGGCGAGGTGGCAGCGGCGATGCTCATCCGCGTCGGGCGGCGTCTGGCCGGCGCCGCCGGCGAGGCGGTGGTGGTGCTGGCCGGCCAGGCGATCCGCGGCGTCGCGATGGGCGTCGGTGTCACCGCGCTGGTGCAGTCGGTGCTCGGCGGCCTGGGGCTGGCGCTGACCGGCGTGCCCTATGCGGGGCTGCTGACCGTGCTGATGTTCATGCTGTGCATCGCCCAGCTCGGACCGATCCTGGTGCTGGCGCCGGCAGTCGCCTGGCTGTACTGGAGCGGCGACCCGACCTGGGGCACCGTGCTGCTGGTGATCACGCTGGTCGTCGGCACGCTGGACAATTTCCTGCGGCCGTTCCTGATCCGCATGGGCGCCGACCTGCCGCTGCTGCTGATCTTCTCCGGCGTGATCGGCGGCCTGCTGGCCTTCGGCCTGGTCGGCATCTTCATCGGGCCGGTGGTGCTCGCGGTGTGCTACCGGCTGATGCAGGCCTGGGTGGCCGAGGGTCAGCGGCCGGACGCGTGATGCGCCCGGCCGTGCCGATCAGGGCTTGACCGGCTGCCAGCCCTCGGCGGGGTCGAAGACCTTGATCGCCGCGACCGCCTCGGCCGTGCCAGGGCCGAGGTCGCGCTCGTAGATCGTGCCGGCCTGGTTAGCGATGAAGCTCATCACGCCGCTGCTGCCGTACTTGACCGGCCAGGCGATCACCGCGAAGCCGCTGACCAGGCGCGGCCCGATCATGTAGCTGCGTGCACCGCCGGGGGCCGCCGGCCCCTGGCCGGTGAGGATGCGGAAACGGTAGCCGTGGTAGCCCAGGCCGGGCTTGGCCGGCGCGAAGGCCGGGCCCAGCGGGCTTTCGTCGCCGAGCTTGGGGTCCCAGATCAGGCCATCGCGTTTGCCGGGGCGGCTGACGAACTTCTGCGCGTACTCGAGCAGGCCGTCGCCGTTGCGGTCGGCCAGCGCATAGTCGCGCTGCGCGTCCAGGTAGGCCAGCACCGCCTGCATCGCCGAGAGCTCGTTGTTGCCGATGTGGCGCTCGAGCAGCGCCTGGCGGCCGCCGCTCGGGTCGAAGCGCCATTGCCCGTCGCTGCCTTGCTGCAGCGGGATCGGCAGCGGCCAGGCATCGGCGCCGACGACCAGTTCGCCGCGCTGGCCGTCGACCTGCACCTTGCGCGACTCGCCGGCCTTCTGGACAAACAGCCTCGCGTTGTCGCCGGCCAGGGCCGTCGGTGGGATCAATTCCTGCCAGGTCGGGCCGAGCAGGCGCTTCATCGCCGGCTGGTCCTTCTTCGCCAGCGCGTCGACGAAGGCATCGGCGGCGGCTTCGGCGCTGGCGAACGGCACCTGGGCCAGGGCGGCGCCAGGCAGCGCCAGCGCAGCCGCCAGCAGCAGCGCCGGCAGCAGGCCGGGCTTCGGACCGGACTTGTGGATTTCGAGCTTCATGCAGGACTCCTGAACTCAGCGGCGGCCGCCGCCGCCGCGGGCACCGCCGCCAGCACGCCCGGCCGGCGCCGAGCGCTGCATCGACTGCGTGCTGCTGCGGCCGCGGTCGGCATTGGCGCGGCTGGCACTGGCGTTGTTGACGCCGGAGAAGGCCCCGGTATCGCGGGTGCCGGCGCTGGCGCCGCCACGATCACCGCCGACATCGCGGGTCGAGGCAGAGGCGCCACCGCGGTCGCCGCCGACGTCGCGGGTCGACGCACTGGCACCGCCCCGGTCGCCACCACGATCGCCGCCGACATCGCGGGTCGAGGCACCGGCGCCGTCGCGGCCGCCCGCTGCCTCGCGCGAGCGGTCGGCCTCGCGCACCGCGTTGTCGATCTTCGCGCGGTCGGCGCCCTGCAACTGCTCGCGGCCGGCGGCCGGGTCGGCGCCGCGCTGCTTCAGCGTCTGCTCGGCGCGGGCGCGGTCGGCGTCGCGGCCGGCAGCACCGTCCTTGCCGCCGTCCTTGCCACGATAGGCCTCGCGGTCGCGGGCGCCGTCGGCGCCAGCGCGATTGCCGTACTGCTCGCGGCTCTTGCTGTCGCGGTAGGGCACGTCGCGCCGGCCCTCGGGGTTGTGCTTGAAGCTGTTGTCGCCGGTGTTGATCCGGTTGCCGGCGTTGACGTTGTTGTACTTGTTGACGTTGATGTTGACGTTGCCGCCGCCCCAGTTGCAGCCGCCCCACAGGCCGTTGGCGATGCCGACGATCGCCGCGCCCCAGAGCACGCCGCCGACGAACGCCGCGCCGGGGTAGTAATAGGCCGGCGGCGGCCAGTAGTACGGCGGGTACGACGGGTACGGCCAGGTGCCGTAGACCACGCTGGGCTGGTAGACCGGCACGTACACCGTCTCGGACTGCGCCGGCTCGATCACGATGACCTGCTTGCTGGCCTCGGTCTGGGTGGTGACCTTCTGCTGCTCGTTGCTCTTCAGGTTGCCGGTGTCCTGTGCCCTCTTGCGCAGGCCCTGCACCCGGTCCATCACCCGCGCCGGGTCGGCCAGGAAGGCGTCGCCCATGCGCTGCACGTCACCGGGCTTCTCGCGCATCATCGCCAGCACCTGCGGGAAGGCGACCAGCGACTTCACCGACGGCTCCCAGGCCTGCCCTTCGACCGCCTTGATGCCCTCGTCACCCTTGACGTCGGGGTGGGCCTTGGACCAGTCGGCGGCTTCCTTGACCTGGGCCGGGTAGGTCGAGGCCATCAGGATCTGGGCCAGCAGCGCGTCGGGGTACAGCGCGATCGGCGCCAGCATCTGGTCGAGCTCTTCGTCCTTGAACACCGCGCTCGGCGCCGCCGCCTGGGCCTGGGCCGGTGCGGAGGCCGGCGACTGGGCCTGGGCTTGCGCCTGCACCGGCGATTGCGCCACCAGTGCTGCCGACAGCAGGGCCGACAAGGCCGTCCCGCCGCGGCGGCGCCACATGGGCACGCCCGATCGGGTGCCGCCACTCGGGCCATGCTTGGATTGCTTCATGCCATGCTCCTTGACCGATTGATTCTAGGGCGCCCGCAGACTGCAGCTTGCGCCGGGTCAGGTGCGCCACACCCGCGGCGGGCTGGGCGCCAGCCCCCAGTGCAGCGGCCGCCAGGCTGCCCAGACCGCCTGCAGCAGCGTCATCGCCGGCTCGACCCGCTGCGCCAGCGCGCGCAGCACCAGCAGCGAGGGGTGCGGCGCGCTGATCCCGGCGGTGGCCGCCAGCGCGCTGGCCTCGATCAGCGCACGGGCCGTGTCGATCAGCGCTTCGCTGCGCTCGCGGCCCAGCGCCGCGCCGTCGGCCAGCCACAGCGTGGCCAACACGCCGTGCCCGGCCAGCCCCAGCGGAGATTCGAGCAGCGCGCGGTCGGCGCCGTCGATGCGGCCGCGCTCGAGCCACAGGCCGGGCAGCTCCAACTGCTGCAGCACGCGGCCGGCGTCGAACGGCTGGCCGGCGGCCGGCAGGCCCAGCGCCAGCAGGTCCCAGCCGATCATCTGCGCCTGCGGCGCCAGCGTGAAGCGCAGCCGGTTCTCGGCCTCGCAGCCGCGGTAGGCGATCGCCTCCATCGGCAGCCATTCGAGCCGGGCGCCATCGGCCAGCCGCGCATGCACCTGCTGCACGGCCGGCGCGCCGCTGCTGCGGTAGAAGCGGGCGGCGCCGGGCGTGGTGATCACCGCGTGGCAGCCCGGCGCGAGCGTCGCATCGACGGTCAGCCGGTCGCCGCCGACCAGGCCGCCCGGCGGGTGCACCAACACATGGTGGCAGACCGCGTCGCCCTCGGGATACAGGCGTTGCAGCACGCGCAGCGGGCCGTGGTGGCGGTCCAGCGCGATCGTGCGAACGCCGTCGCGCCGGTAATCGAGTTGCAGATGGCCGTGCCAGCCCATGGTGTCAGCGGGGCGGCGGGTGCCGCTGCGGTCGGGGTCCGCGAGTGTAGGGCGCGTACAACGGTCGAAGCCCGTGCCGGGGCCGCACGATAGAGTGTGGCGCCACCGATGCCGCTGCCTGACGCACCCCCCGCCCCGCCGCCGGTCACTCCCTCGATCGTCGACATCGCCGTCACGACCGAGCGCGTCGGCGTCACCGCCGGCGCGACGATGGGCATGACGGGTCTGCACTACTCGCGCCCGCTGACGCCGCGGCTGTCGCTCGGGGCGTCGGTGTTCGGCGCCACCTCGGGCGATCGCGGCGGCTTCTTCGCCTGGGGCGTCACCGGGCTGTACCGCTGGCGCGACGGGCCCTGGTCGGCCGAGGCCGGGCTGTTCGCCGGCGGCGGCGGCGGCAGCCCGGTCTGGATCGGCGGCGGCCTGATGCTGCGCCCGCATGCGGCACTGCAGCGCGACGTCGGCCCGCTGCGCCTGGGCCTGGGCGTGTCGCGGGTGAACTTCCCGAACGGCCGGGTCGACAGCACGCAGCCGTTCGCGACGCTGGCCTGGACGGGCGACGCGCTGTACGGCCCGCCCGGCGGCGGGCCGGGCCCGGCGACCGGCGACTGGGCGGCACAGGCCTGGCCGACCGAGACGGTGGCCAGCTTCACCCAGTACACGATGCGCGACGGCTCGGCGCGGCGGGACGGCCAGGGCCACGGCCCGCCGCTGCGCACCGCCGGGCTGATGCTGCGCCGCGACCTGCCCGGCGACTGGCAGGGGGTGCGGCCGTACTGGCTGCTCGGCGCCGCCGGATCGCTGACCGGTGACTACGCCGGCTATGCCGAGTTGCTCGCCGGCCTGGGCGCGCGCTGGGCGCTGCCGGCCTACCGGCCGCTGGCGCTGCGCATCGAAGCGGCCTTGGGCTCGGGCGGCGGCGGCATCGCGCTCGACACCGCCGGCGGCCTGCTGCGCAAGCTCGACCTCGGCGTGTCGTGGCGGCCCGGGGGCCCGTGGCAGTTGTCGGCATTGGCCGGGCGCATCGACAGCAACGGCCGCTTCAGCGCCAACGAGGCCCGGCTCGAACTCGCCTGGCTGGGCTGGGACGTGGTGCCCGGCCCGGCGCGCTCGCCCGAGCCGCCCGATGCCCCGCTGAACTGGCAGCCCTGGACCGCTTCGGCCGGCTGGGCCCATTACCCGCAGGTGCGGCGCGACGACAGCAGGGAGCCCGCGCTCGACCTGGCGCTGCTGAAGCTCGAGCGCGAGATCGGACCGCACTGGCGCCTGGTCGGCCAGGCCGGCATCGCCACCCACGGCAACGCCGGCGGCTACGCCACCGGCCAGGTCGGTGTCGGCTGGCTGACCCACCGCAACGCCGCCAGCGGCTGGCGATTCGGCGGCGAGTTCACGCTGGGCGCCGCCGGCGGTGGTGGGGTGCGGGTCAACGACGGATTGATCGTTCAGGCCCAGGCCCAGGCCCGCTACGAGTTCACGCCGGCCTGGAGCCTGCAACTCGATGCCGGCTGGCTGCGCAACCACGACGGCAGCCTGTCGACACCCTTCGCCGGCCTCAGCGCGGTCGTCTCGTTCTCGCGCCTGCAGGCGCCGTGATCGAGGAAGATCTGCAGCCGCCGCTTCGCGCCACCGCAGATTCCGCCAGGCCTTCAGGAACCTGCTTCCGCGCGGCCGGTTCACCTGGCTCACACCACGGCCCCAGGGCTGAAGCAGGAGAAGACGATGACGAGACCGACGACCTGGATGCGCCACAGCCTCGCGGCGCTGGGCCTGCTGGCCCTGGGCGAGGCAGCCTGGGCGCAGGACGGCGGCTGGCAGTTCTCGCTGACGCCCTACCTGTGGCTGCCCAACGTCAACGGCACGCTGCGGGTCAGCCTGCCGCCCGCGCTGGGTGACCGGCTGGATGTCGAGGCCGGCCCGAACAGCTACCTGGAGAACCTCTCCGGCGTGCTGATGCTCGCCGGCGAGGCCCGCAAGGGGCCGTGGGCAGTGTTCACCGATCTGATCTACCTGAAGTTCGACGCCGAGAAGAGCAAGGTCCGCAGCGTCGGCTCGGGCCCCGTCGACGCGACCCTCGACCTCGGCACGACCTCGCAGCTCGAAGGCTGGTCGTGGACGCTGGGGGCGAGCCATACCCTGGTCGACACGCCGCGCGGCACGCTCGACGCCGTTGCCGGCCTGCGCTACCTGGACGTCGACGCCGCCGTCGACTGGCGCCTGGGCGCAGCGGTCAACCGTCCCGGCGGCGCGGTGCTGCCGGCGTCGGGACGCGCGACGGCCGGCACGACCCAGTGGGACGGCATCGTCGGCGTGCGCGGCGGCCTGAAGCTCGGCGAGGGCAAGTGGTCGCTGCCGTACTACCTCGACGTCGGCGCCGGGTCGTCCGATCTCACCTGGCAGGCGCTGGCGGGCATCGCCTACCGCTTCTCCTGGGGCGAACTGAAGCTGGTCTACCGACACCTCGCCTACGACCAGGGTGCGGACAAGACGATGCGGGACTTCTCGTTCAGCGGCCCCGCGCTCGGCGCGACGTTCAGGTTCTGACGCCCGATTCGCTCGGCGAGGATCGATCGGGCGGGCTGGCGGCAGCGGTCTCGTAGAATGGCCGGGTCACTGGGGAGTAGCCGCCCTGCGCCATGCAGGGGCCCGCGTCAACACACTTGGCCTTCGGGCCATGGCACGGGCAGCTCCGATGCCTGGCAAGACCTTTGACCACACAGCCTCTCGGTGCGGGCCGGGGATGCGGTGTGGTCATCGGAATCCGCCGGCCCGTTGGAGACCCCTTTGGAAGCTTTCCTCGTGTCCACCGGCGTGGTCGTGCTCGGTGAAATGGGCGACAAGACCCAGCTGCTGGCCATCGTACTGGCCGCTACGTTCCGTCGGCCTTGGCCCATCGTCGCCGGCATCCTCGTCGCCACGCTCGCCAACCACGCCGCAGCCGGGGCGCTCGGTGGCTGGGTGGCCCAGGCGCTCGGGCCCGACGTGCTGCGCTGGGCCATCGGCCTGTCGTTTCTCGCGATGGCCGGCTGGATGCTGGTACCCGACGCGATCGACGGCGACGCGGCGGCCGGCAGGCAGCGCTTCGGCGTGTTCGGAACGACCGTCATTGCGTTCTTCCTCGCGGAGATGGGCGACAAGACGCAGATCGCCACCGTCGCGCTGGCGGCGCGCTATGCCGATGTGGTGCAGGTCGTGCTGGGGACCACCCTCGGCATGATGCTGGCCAACATCCCGGCGGTCTTCCTGGGCGACAGGATCGCCCAGAGGGTTTCCATGCGGCTGGTGCACGGCATCGCCGCGGTCGTCTTCGCCGTCCTGGGCGTGCTGACGCTGCTCAAGGTCGGCGAGCTGTTCTGATCACCGCGACGCCGTGCGCCATCGTCCTCGGCGTCGCTGACCGGCGCCGCGTGCCGTCTTGCGCGTCCGCCGGCACGCCGCCGTGGGTCAACCGCGACGCCGACGGTCCGGCCTGTGCCTTCCTCGCGCACGGCCCGATGCGGCTCGACGCTGCGGGCAACGGCTACCTCGCGGCCAGCAACCTGTCGCAGATGGGCAGATGGCGGTGACGCGCGTCGACGCTGACGCCAGCACCGGCTGGTCGGTGCTGGCGCCGTTCGGCCACGACGTTGCGCCGGCCTGCGGCGTGCAGAGCCAGGCGGTCAACGTCGAAGGCGGTCAGACGGCGCGCGTCGACCAGGGCCACTGCCGCGACGACGACCCACGAACCGCTGACGGCGAACAACTCGGCGACGGCGACGCTGCGGCTCCGCTGAGCCGCAGGCTGGCGCCGGCCACCGGCGCGCCGCACCGGTCTTGTGCAGGCAGTGGCCGCCGAACGCAGACCGCCGGGGCCCTCAGTTGCCGGCGAAGCAGTACAGGCGTCCAGAGCCGCCGGTGCGCACGAGTGCCTCCTGGCTGCAGCCGGCCGACTGGTGCGAGAAGTTCCAGCTCTTCGCCCAGTTCTCGGGCAGGGGGCCGATGCGGTCATGGTGACCGACGATGGCCGAGCCGTCAGTGCTGCTCGTCCAGCCCTTGCAGGTGGTGTCGGTCTGCGGTGCAAAGGCGGTGCCGTCGGCGCGCGAACCGGTGAGGATGTCGTGCTCGTTCGGCGTGTCGCCACGGCCCTTGACCAGATTGCCCTTCTCGTCGAGCGCCGTCTCCTTGCTGATCAGGTTGCCGTCGTGCAGATGGTTCAGGTCGCGCGCGATCAGCTGCCCCTTGGCGTTGTGCCAGGGACCCTGCCCGATGCGGTCGCGTGCGTTCACCGACGCCACGCCCTGCGCGTTGGCCTGCGACGGGAACGCGCCGGGCACGCTGAGATAGGCGCGCCAGGCCTTGCCGCCGGCCCCGGCGGCCGTGGCCAGGCGCTGGCAAAGCGCGTCGGCGCCGGCCAGTCCGCCGAAGTCGGCGCCCTTGCCGCTGCCGGTGCTGCTGACGAAGAAGGTCATCGGCTCGCGCGGCGACGGCGTCGCGCAGGCGGCAAGCAATACGGTGGCGCTGGCGGCCAGCGACAGGGCAGGGGCGTGACGCATCGGGGGACTCTCCGGGTTGGGTGGAAGCGGTGAAGGATCGCGCATGCACACGCGGCTGCACACCTCGGGTTTTGCCGGTGTGTCGCACATCGTACAGGCCGTCCTCGGTTCGCGATTGCCCCTGCCATCTCGGCGCCAGTGACGCCGCCGACCACGCGCCGGTCGGTCCTGCATCGGGCCGATCTGCCGGCCACCATCGACCTCGATGAGTCCGCCCGCCCCGGTGGCCAGCTCCATGATGGTGCTCTTGCCGGTGCTCCTGCCGCAGCCTGGGGCCCGGCGATGGCGGCGAACTCGCCGTGCTCGGGCAGACGGTCGTCACGGGCGAGCCCGGCCTGGCCGTAGCCGGCGCGCGCGGTCAGGGCCCGGGCTGCGCTGGCGGCGCTGAGGGCGGCAACTTGGGTGGAAGATGGGGCGGAAGATGGGGCGGCGGTGCCGACAGCCCGGTGCCCGCAACCAGGCTGACCTGCAGCTCGCGAAAGGTCTGGGTGTACAGCGTCGGCGCGTACTCGTGCAGCCGGCTGTGCGGGCCGCCGGGCACCTCGGTCCAGTGCACGCCGGGCGGCGCGGCGTCGCGCAGGCGCCGGCCGAGCACGATCGGCACGGTCTTGTCGGCGTCGCCGTGCAGCATCCAGATCGGCGCGTCGACCGCGCCGATGCGGCCGATGGCATCGAACTGCAGCGTCGTGATCGAGGCGCCGATGCGGCCCCAGAAGCCGGCTTCGGCGGCGACGTCGGGCAGGCGGGTGATCGCCGATTCGAGCGCCAGCGCGCCGTAGTCGACGCCGTGGCGCAGCTGGCTGGCCAGGATCACCGCCACCGCGCTGCCCATCGAGTGGCCGTAGATCACCCGCCGCCGCGGATCGCGCTGGCGCTGCTGCAGCAGCGCCCAGGCCTGCCAGGCATCGGCGACGATGGTTTCTTCCGACGGCACGATGGTCGTGCTGTCGCCCCAGCCGCGGTAGTCGACCGCCAGGATCGCGAAGCCGGTGCGCCGCAGCGCGTCGATCTTCGGCGCGTTGCCGTACAGCGAGCGCAGCGTGCCGTGCAGGTACAGCAGCGTCGCGGCCTGCGGGTCGGGCTGGGGCAGCCACCAGATCGCCAGGCGCTGGCCGGGCGCGGCGGCCGAGGGCACGGTGAAGACCTGGTCGCCCGTGCGCCAGGCCATCACCGCGTCGGGGTTGGCCGGCGCGCCGGGCGTCGGGCGCAGCGCGAGCCGTCGCTCCTGGGTTTGCAGCCAGGCGCAGCCGCCCAGCGCGCCGCCGGCGGCCAGCGCGGCGAGCGGCGCGGCCACCCGGACGCGGTAGGCGCGCACGGGGTCATGGCCGCCTGCGGCGACAATGGCGCCGATGCGTCCTTCCATCGCCTGGCCCTCGCGGGCCATTTTGTCGTCTGCCGTCGGCGTTGCCGCGTTGGCGGCCATGCCGTCAGCCATCGCGCAGTCCTCGGCGGCCCCCGACGCTGCGCCCGCCGGGCAGCCCGCCGCGGCGAACGGCGAAGAGCCCTCGATGCTGGCGTCGGCCCAGGCGACGGCCTCGTCGACCTGGGAGCGGGTCAGCGACCTGGACGCCTGGCGCGGCCCGGCGTACTGGCGCATCGTGGCGTCGCCCTACACCTACCACTGGCGCTACAGCCCCGAGCACAAGGACGTCTACGCGCTCGGGATGGAGCGGCAGTACACCGATCGCTGGCTGCTCGGCGGCGCCTTCTTCACCAATTCCTTCGGCCAGCCCAGCGCCTACGCCTACATCGGCCAGCGCTACGACAACCTGCTCGACCAGCCGCCGCTGTTCTTCCAGTGGTCGTTCGGCATCCTGTACGGCTACACCGGCAAGTACGCGAGCAAGGTGCCGATGAACGTCCAGGGCTTCTCGCCCGGGGCCCTGGTGGGGCTGGGCTGGCAGTTCGACCGCAACGCGTCGGTGGCCTTCCATTTGCTGGGCGACGCGGGGGTGATGCTCCAGTTCGCCTACGACCTGCGCTGAGCGCTGCGGCCCGGCCCGTCCCGGCGCGGCGCCCGGGCCGGCTAGCCAAGCCCTCGAGCCAGGGATATTCGTCGCGGGCAAGGTCGCGTGGCACTGGGCGGGGTGGCCGCGGCGTGGCAAGCTGGGCGCCCGCGCCGGGCACGTTCGTTGCAGAGTCTGGGCCGTCATCCGCCGATTGTGTCGCTGATCCTGCAGCGTCACCTGCCTCAGGAGATCCCGATGTCGCTTCGCCAACCCGTCCCGCAGCGTAGTGCCGCTGCGCTGTGCCGTCGGCTCGGCTGGTTGCTGGCGCTGCCGGCGCTGCTGGCGGCGCCGGCGGCCCAGTCCGCCTGGCCCGAGAAGCCGGTGCGCATCGTCGTCACCTTCGCGTCGGGCGGTGCCAGCGACATCGTCGCGAGAACGATCTCCGAGCCGCTGGCCAAGGCGCTGGGTCAGCCGGTGGTCGTCGACAACAAGCCGGGCGCCGGCGGCACGATCGGCGGCACCGAGGTGGTGCGCGCGGCACCCGACGGCTACACGCTGATGCTGAGCAACAGCACGCCGCTGTCGATCGGCCCCTGGGCGGTGCCCAAGCTCCCCTACGACCCGGTCAAGCAGTTCAGCCATGTCGCGATGCTGGGCATCGCGCCGGTGGCGATCCTGGCCAATCCGAAGACCGGCCCGGCCAGCCTGAAGGACCTGCCCAAGGCGGCGGTGGGCGCCAACGGCTACAGCTTCGGCAGCGGTGGGCCCGGCTCGATCGGCCACATCGTCGGCGAGATGATCAAGCACGAGATGAAGTTCCCGATGACCCACGTGCCCTACCGCGGCGGCGCGCCGATGACCACCGACCTGATCGCCGGCACGATTCCGGTGGGCATCGACGTCATCACCGCCTACGTGCCGATGATGAAGAGCGGGCAGCTGAAGGGCCTGGCCGTGACTTCGCGCAGCCGTTCGCCGCTGGCGCCCGAGGTGCCCACCGTCGTCGAACTGGGCCTGCCCAACCTGGTGGCCGAGAACTACTTCGGCGTCAGCGGCCCGGCCGGGCTGCCGAAGGAGGTGAGCGACAAGCTGGCCGCCGCGCTGGCCGCGATCGTCGCCGACCCGGCGGTGGTCAAGCGCTTCGAGGAACTGGGCATCACGCCGGTGAAGATGAGCTCGGCGCAGTTCGCCGACTTCGTCGCCAAGCAGATCGCCGACTGGGCGCCGGCGATCAAGGCGGCCGACCTCAAGCCCTGATCAGGCGGCCCGGGCGATCTGCCGCAGCGCCCGCTCGAACAGCTCGACCGGCTGGCCGCCGGTGATCAGGTGGCGGTCGTCGATGATGATGGCCGGCACCGAGGCGATGCCTTGCTGGTGGTAGAAGGCCTCGGCCTCTCGCACCTCGGCGGCGTAGCGGTCACTCGACAGCACCGCGCGGGCGCCGGCCTCGTCGAGCCCGGCCGCGACCGCGGCGGCGGCGAGCACGTCGTGATCGGCCGGGCTCAGGCCGTCGGTGAAATAGGCCCCGAGCAGCGCGTGCTTCAGCGCGCGCTGCGCCGCCTCGCCCTGCAGCCCGGCCCAGTGCAGCAGCCGGTGGGCGTCGAAGGTGTTGTAGATGCGGCGGCGTTTGCCGACGCCGAACTCGAAACCGACCGACGCGCCGCGCTGGCGGATCGCCTCGGTGTTGGCCGCCGCCTGCGCCGCGCTGATGCCGTACTTCTGGGTGATGTGCTCGACGATGTCCTGGCCCTCGGGGGCCATCTGCGGGTTCAGCTCGAAGGGCTGGAAGTGCAGCGTCGCGGTGATCTCGGGCGCGACGCGCTCGAGCGCCTGTTCCAGCGCATTGAGCCCGATCGCGCACCAGGGGCAGGAGACGTCGGAGACGAAGTCGATCTTCATGCAGGGCTCCACTCGGCCGTTGTGTCGGGCCTGCCAGTCTGCCAGCCCTTCACGGCCACAGTGCGGCGAGGACTTGCGCCAGCCGCGCGCCGGCCTTGACGAGCTGCGCCTGCTGCAGCGCCTCGCGCCGCTGGCGGTAGCCGGTTTCGTCGGCGCGTGCCGGCCAGCCGGCGCCGGCGCGGGGCTCGAACTGCAGGCCGTCGAACGCCTGGCGGGCGGCGGCCAGCGTGTCGTCGGCCCAGGCGGCGGGCCAGCGGTCCAGCGGCCCGGCGGTCGGCGGCACCTGGCGCGCGCGGGCCAGGCCGGCGGACGACGCCAGCGCCGACGACAGCGCATCGGGGGTGTCGTCCCAGGTGGCGTGCAGGTTGCGGCCGTCCAGCGTGATCAGGTTGCCGCCGGCGTTGGCCTGGGCCGCCGCCTGCTGCGCGGTCGTCGGGTCGATCGGCTGGCCGGCATCGCCCAGGTAGATCGAGCCGACATGCAGCGGCTGGTGCAGGTCACCGACGAAATGTGCCAGCAGCCGCAGCGCCTCGCGCGCTCCGGCGATGTCGAACGGCGGCGGCGACCGGCCGCCCTGCAGCACGGCCAGCGCCGCGCCGATGGCCTGCACCAGGTCGGCCGGCCGGGCGCCGGGCAAGGCCGCGTCGTAGCGTGGCTGCGCGATCGAGATGTCGGTGTAGTGCCAGCTGCGGTGGCGCTCGTTGCGGGCGACGAAGTCGACCAGCCCGGAGCGGCCGTCGGCGGTCTCGAACGGCGCGCAGGCGGCCTGGCTGCCGGCGTTGGCGTAGCGCCAGCCGTCGGGGGTGGCCGCCACCGCGCGGGCGCAATCGGCCCAGACCGAGGCGGTCTGCAGGTCGCCGGCCAGCAGCTCGCGCACCCGGGCGGCGGCGGGTGTGCCGGCGATCAGCCGGTCGGCGATCGAGCCGATCGCCTGGTGGCCGCGGTGGTCCCAGGCCCGGGCCGGCGCGGCGGCCAGCGCCAGCATCGGCAGCAGAACCAGCCAGGCGAACCGCAGGCGGGGCATCGTGCGGGCGCCGGACGATCAGCCGCCGGCGAGCTGCCGCGCCAGCCGGTTGTGGCGCTCGACCAGCGGCCCCAGCTCGACGCTGGCCAGCCGGCCTTCGCGCACCACCACCCGGCCGTCGACGATGGTGAAGGCGGCGTTGGCCGGCGTGCACAGCAGCAGCGAGGCCACCGGATCGTGCACCGCGCCGCCGGCGAAGCCCAGGCTGCGCAGGTCGAACAGCGCCAGGTCGGCGGCCATGCCGGGCGCCAGTTGGCCGATGTCGTCGCGGCCCAGCACCCGGGCGCCGCCGCGGGTGGCGACTTCCAGCATGCCGCGCGCGGTCATCTCGGCCGGGCCGTGGTCGCAGCCGAACGATTCGAGCGCCCGCCCGACCCGCGCCAGCAGCATCGCTGTCCTGGCCTCGCCGAGCAGGTGCGCGCCGTCGTTGCTGGCGCTGCCGTCGACGCCCAGGCCGACCGGCACGCCGGCGTCGAGCATGCGGCGCACCGGTGCGATGCCCGAGGCCAGCCGCATGTTGCTGCAGGGGCAGTGCGCGACGCCGGTGCCGGTGGCGGCAAAGCGGGCGATGCCGGCGGCGTCGAGCTTGACGCAGTGGGCGTGCCAGACATCGTCGCCGAGCCAGCCGACGCTTTCGGCATATTCGGCCGGCGTCATGCCGAACCTGTCGCGGCTGTAGGCGATGTCGTGGTCGTTCTCGGCCAGGTGGGTGTGCAGCCGGGTGCCCAGCGATCGTGCCAGCGCGGCCGCATCGCGCATCAGCCCCGGGCTGACCGAGAACGGCGAGCAGGGCGCCGCCACCACCCGCAGCATCGCGCAGCGGCCGCTGTCGTGGTAGGTCTCGATCAGCCGCCGGGTGTCGGACAGGATCGCCGCCTCGTCCTCGACCAGCGCATCGGGCGGCAGCCCGCCGGCGCTCTCGCCGACGCTCATGCTGCCGCGCGCGGCATGGAAGCGCATGCCGATCTGTTGCGCCGCCGCTATGCTGTCGTCCAGCCGCACGCCGTTGGGGTAGAGGTAGAGGTGGTCCGCGCTGGTGGTGCAGCCCGACAGCAGCAGCTCGGCCATCGCGACCTGGGTGCTGACCTGCACCATCTCGGGCGTCAGCCCGGCCCAGATCGGGTACAGCGTCTTCAGCCAGCCGAACAGCTCGGCGTCCTGCGCCGCGGGAATCGCCCGCGTCAGCGACTGGAACATGTGGTGGTGGGTGTTGACCAGCCCCGGCAGCACCGCGTGGCCGCGGGCGTCGATCAACTCGTCGGCGCGGGTGCCCGGCGGCCTCCCGCCGGCCGGCCAGACCGCCTCGATCCGCCCGCCGCGCAGCATCAGGCTGCCACCGCGCAGTTCGCGCCGGGCATCGTCCATCGTCACGACGACCTCGGCGTCGGCGATCAGCAGGCTGCGTTCTCGGGTCATGGGCGGGGGCTTGCAAGAAGGGTGCTCGGGCGGCGCTCGATAATGATCCCATGTCGATGCCCGCACCGTCCGCCGATCCCCGTGCCTTCCTGCGCGCGCTCTATGCCGCCGCGGTGTCGCGGGCGCTGCCCGCCGACGTGATCGGCGCGCACCTGCCGCCGCCGCCCGAACCGGCCCGTGGCCGCACGCTGGTGCTCGGCGCCGGCAAGGCCGGCGGCGCGATGGCCGCGGCGGTCGACGCGCTGTGGCCGGCCGATGCGCCGCTGTCGGGCCTGGTCGTCACCCGCTACGACCATGTGCCGCCGGCCTATCGAGCGCAGCCCGGCCGCATCGAGGTCGTCGAGGCCCGCCACCCGGTGCCCGACGAGGCCGGCCGCCGCGCCGCGCAGCGCATCGTCGAGCTGACCCGCGGCCTCACGGCCGACGACCTGGTACTGTGCCTGATCTCCGGCGGCGGCTCGGCGCTGCTGGCGATGCCGGCCGACGGCCTGGCCTTCGAGGACAAGCAGGCGATCAACCGCGCGCTGCTGAACAGCGGCGCGGCGATCGACGAGATGAACACCGTGCGCAAGCACCTGTCGGCGATCAAGGGCGGCCGGCTGGCGGGGCTGTGCGCCCCGGCGCGGGTGGTCACGCTGCTGATCAGCGACGTGCCCGGCGACGACCCCTCGGTGATCGCCAGCGGGCCCACGGTGCCCGACGCCAGCACCTGCGCCGACGCGCTGCGCATCCTGGCGCGCTACGGCATCGCCGTCCCCGACGCTGCCCGCGCCGGCCTGGAGAGCGGCGCCTTCGAGACCCCCAAGCCCGGCGATGCCTGCTTCGCCGGCCACGAGCTGCGGATGATCGCGACCCCGCAGGCCAGCCTGGAGGCCGCGGCGGCGCTGGCGCGCAGCGCCGGCCTGGCCGCGCACATCCTCAGCGACGAGATCGAAGGCGAGAGCCGCGAGGTCGGCAAGGTGCATGCGGCGCTGGCGCGCGCGGTGGCGCGGCGCGGTGAACCCTTCGAGCGGCCCTGCGTGATCCTGTCGGGCGGCGAGACCACGGTCACCGTCAAGGCCAAGGGCGGCCGCGGCGGGCGGGCCAGCGAGTTCCTGCTCGGCTGCACGATCGCGCTGCAAGGCCAGGACGGCGTCTGGGCGCTGTCGGCCGACACCGACGGCATCGACGGCATCGAGGACAACGCCGGCGCGCTGGCCGGCCCCGACACGCTGGCGCGCGCCGCGGCGCTGGGGCTGAAGCCGGCCGATTTCCTCGACCGCAACGACGCCTACAGCTTCTTCCAGGCGCTCGGCGACCTGCTGGTGCCGGGGCCCACCTTCACCAACGTCAACGACTTCCGCGCGCTGCTGGTGCTGTAGCCGCGGCGGCGACCGACCCCCGCACTGCGGGGCTGCGGGCGGCCAGCGGGCCGCCGTTGGCACGGCTCGTGCACTTCTGCCCTTCAATTCCCGGCTTTGCCTGCCATTGGGGCGCGTATCTTGGCCT
The DNA here is from genome assembly GCA_016790515.1 of Burkholderiaceae bacterium. Lineage (GTDB taxonomy): Bacteria > Pseudomonadota > Gammaproteobacteria > Burkholderiales > Burkholderiaceae_C > Pseudaquabacterium. Next base: position 26,217 of record JAEUOY010000114.1, read on the forward strand.
GGAACGTCAGGAGCCGACGATGCGACGCTTGTTCTTGGTGGGGTGCCTGTGTCTGGCTGCGGCCGTCCGGGCCGAGGGTCTTGCCGTTCCCACGGCGGCGCCCGGGCCGGCGACGAGCACCGCCGCGCCCGCGGTGACGATCACCGAGGTGCTGCAGCGCTCGCAGCAGCAGCGGCTGGCACAGCGTGGCGCCGCCGACCCGCTCAGCGCAGCGTCGCAGCGGGTGCAGGCCAGCTTCGACCGACTGGTCGCGATGCTGCCCCCGGGCGAACCGGCGCGGCTGGTGCTGGTCGGCGGCGACCTCTTCGCCGAGGCCCAGTTCGACGGCCGCAGCGTCGCCGTCAGCGAGGCGGTGGGCGACCTGCCCGAGGGCGAGCGCCTGCTGATGCTGGCGCACGAACTGGGCCATGTCAGGCTGGAACACTGGGCGGCGCTGGACGGCCTGTACCGCCGCTTCATCCCGGGCGAGGTGCGGCCCGAGACCACCGATCCGGTCGCCGCGGCGCTGGGCGCCCAGGCCCATGCGCTGTCGCACCGGCATGAGTTCGAGGCCGATGCCTTCGGCTTCACGCTGGTGCGCAAGCTCGGTTTCGGCGTCGAGAACGCGCTGCGCCTGCTCACCCGCCAGGGCCAGCAGCCCGATGGTGCGACGCACCCCGGCACGCGCCGCCGGCTGGCGCAGCTGCGCAGCCTCGACGCCCAGCTCGGCCATGCACTGGTGAGCCCGGCCGCCGACATCGCCGTGGCCGCCGGCACGCGCTGAACCGCGCGGGCTGCCGACGCCGCCGATTGACTTGGCTCGGGGTTCGCCACGCGCGCCTGGGTTAGCCTTGTTGCGATGGGCCGTGACCCGATCGGCCGCCAGCGAGGCGCAAATGAAGACCCTGAGTGGAGTGGATGGCGCGTTCCTGCACCTGGAAACGCCCGAGACGCCGATGCATGTCGCGTCGCTGCACCTGTTCGACCTGCCCGCCGGCTACCGGGGCGATTTCCATGCCGACGTCAAGCGGCAGATGCGCAAGCGCCTGCATGTCGCGCCGGTGTTCACCCGCAAGCTCGCGCCGATGCCGCTGCAGTTCGCCAACCCGGTGTGGGTCGAGGACGACGCCGTCGACCTGGACCATCACGTCCAGCGCGTGACGCTGCCTGCCCCCGGCACGCAGGCCCAGTTCGAGGATTGCGCCGGCGAGCTGCATTCGCAGCTGCTCGACCGCAGCCGGCCGCTGTGGCGGCTGACGATCATCGACGGGTTGCAGAGCGGCCAGGTCGGCTACTACATCAAGGTCCACCACGCGGTGGTCGACGGCCTCGCCGGCGTGATGCTGGCGCAGGCGCTGTTCGACATCGACCCGACGCCGCGGCGCATCCCGCGCCAGCCCGCGCCGCCGGCCGAGCACCCCGGCGCGGCCGAACTGGCCACCGCGGCGCTGCGCCACGACGCCGGGCAGCTCGTCAAGCTGCTGCGCCACCTGCCCGATGTCGCGAAGACGCTCACCGGCCTGTTCGGTGCGCGCGCCGAGCCGGCCCCGGGCGGCAGCCCGGCGCCGAAGAACTTCGCGTTCGGCCCGAAGACGCCGATCAACGTGCCGATCGGCGGCGAGCGCGGCTTCGCCGCGGTGTCGGTGCCGCTGGACACGCTCAAGCAGCTGGCCGCGGCGCACGAGGCCAAGCTCAACGACATCGTGCTGGCGCTGTGCAGCGGCGCGCTGCGGCGCTACCTGGCGCGGCATGGCGGCATCCCGAAGAAGCCGCTGATCGCGACGATGCCGATCTCGCTGCGCGCGCCCGGCAACACCGAGTACCGCACCCAGGCCACGCTGAGCCTGGTCAACCTGAACACCCAGATCGCCGACCCGGTGAAGCGGCTGCGCGCGATCCGCGACGCAGCCGGCGCGGTCAAGGCCATGGCCAGCCGCGCCAAGCAGGTGATCCCGACCGACTTCCCGTCGATCGGCACGCCCTGGCTGCTGCACGGGCTGGCCACGCTGTACGGCCGCTTGGGGCTGACCCGGGCGATGCCGCCGATCGCCAACCTGGTGATCTCCAACGTGCCGGGGCCCACGGTGCCGCTGTACGTGGCCGGCGCCCGCATGGCCACCTACTGGCCGATGTCGATCGTCGAGCATGGCGTCGGGCTGAACGTCACCGTGATGAGCTACGCCGGCGCGATGGGCTTCGGCTTCACCACCGCACGCAATGCGGTGCCCGATGCGCGCGAGCTGTCGCAGGCGCTGCTGGAGGCGCTGGACGAACTGGTGGCCCGGGGGCTGCCGGCGGCGCGCAAGAAGGCGAAGCCGGCCGCGGCGCCAGCGGCCCGGCGACGGGCAGGCGCGGCGCCGGCCTGAGTCGGGGCCGCCTACAGGTACTCGATCTTGCAGCTGACCTCGATAGACCTGACCTGCCGGCCCGGCGCGATGTCGGCGTCGATGGTGATCGGATGCCTGTCGCCTGCAGCTTGCGCGGCCGGGGTGGCCGCCGGAGTCTCGGCAGCGGCAGCGCCCGAAGGCGCTGCGCTGAGCTCATCGGGGCGGACACGCTGCCTGAACTGGTCGATCGCCGCCTGCAGCTTGGCGCGCTGCTGCGTGTAGGTCTCCTTGCCGAAGGCGCTGGCCACGAGTTCGATCTTCGGTGCCAGGCGCACTTCGTCGGCGTTGCGCCCCAGGCCGTGGAAGGCCTCGGCCAGCGTCAGGTAGACCCATTCCTGGTCGCCGCGGTTGGCGAAGGCGGCTTCGTCGGCGATCAGTTCCTCGCAGATCTCGACCACCAGGCGGCGGATCATGTTGGCGTGGCCGTAGTTGACGATGGCCTCGAAGCGGTCGTCGATCAGGTTGGCGCGCAGGTTGTACATGTAGGCGACGTTGATGCCGTTGTAATAGTCCTGCTTGACGTAGAAGCCGCGCTCGTAGAAGCGGATCGCCCGGTCCAGGTAGGCGCGGTCGCCGCTCAGTTCGAACAGCCGCTTGTTGATCGCGCCGGACAGGCCCAGCGTCTCGGGGTCGTTCGAGATCTTCGGCTCGCAGTACTTCGCCAGGATCTGTTCGGCGGCGATCAGCGCCTCGGTCGCGACCTTCGGGTCGATCTGGCCGTCGGCCCCCTTGCGTTCGCCGTGCTTGTAGGTCACCAGCGCCAGCCGCTGGGCGAGGAACACGTCGGGCTTGCGACCGGCCTGGCCCCCGGTCTGCCGCTCGATCGCCAGGCCGAACAGGCGGATCGCCTCGGCGAAGTCCTTCGTCTTCTTGGCGGCCTCGGCGGCGTCGATGATGCTGGCCAGCGATTCGCCCTGCTGGACCTCCTTCTTGTGGCGTTCGGCGGGCGGCACGTAGGCCGGCGGCTCGACGTAACTCTCCGCCTCGTAGGCGGGCGGCGTCATGCCGTTGAGGAACTTGTAGACCGGGCTGTCGGTCTCGCGCCCGATCTGCGGTGCCTGCTGCTGGCGACGCTGTTCGATCGCGATGATCTTGCCGAGCACCTCGGCCAGGTGGCCGACGAAGCGCTGCTGTTCGGCCGCGCTGATGGCCTCGCCGCCATGCACGTACTTGTGCACGACGAACGAGCTCAGGTCGAACGGGATGCGCTGCACCAGCACCGATTCGGCGATGATGATCGTCGTGTTCGGGCGCTGGGCGTGGCGCACGCCGAGTTCGTAGAAGACGTTGGCGTTCAGCGTCGACAGGTCGGCGATGACGATGTCCGCCTGGTAGATCCAGCGGTACATGATCGAATCGATGCTGCCGGTCAGGTTGGCATCGATCGCGCGGAAGCAGTTGACGTCGACCGCATCGCAGGCCGGCTGGATCAGCTGCTCGTAGGTCTTGTCCAGGTTCAGCACGCGGCCGGTCGAGTAGTCGGTCTTGTTGCCGAAGCCGGTGACGACGAAGCAGGTCAGCTGCCGCGGCGCGCCCGGGTCCTCGGCGGCCGGCACCGCGCGCGCCGCCTTCTTGCCTGTTCTCGAAGCCATCGCCATCCCCCTGAGCTTTTGGACCGGGCCGGTCCGGTGGCGCAGCCTAGCAAAGAAGTCGCCAGGCGGGCAGGCCCGCGGTGGCGCGACCGGCCGGTGGTGCTCAGTGCCCCGGCGCGGCCGGGCCGCCTCGAGGCTTCGGGCGCGTGAGCGGCGCCGTGTCGAAGCTCAGCATGTGCCCCAGCCGCGGATCGGCCCGGCCGCCCAGCACCGTGGCGTAGGCTGCCGTCACCGCGCTGGCGCCGCGATGCCACTGCGGAACCAGCCAGGGCGCCGCCGGGTCGCCGAGCTGCGCCCGGAAGCCGTGCCAGGCGGCCACCAGGCGGCGGTTGAACTCGGCCGCGCCCCAGTCGGCGTGGCGCTTCTTGACCTGCGCCGGCGCGAAGAACAGCGTGGCGCGCGGGCCGGGCAGGTCTTTCGCGCCGCCCAGCTGCTCGACATGCGTGCCGCCGATCGAGCAGCTGTAGGCCAGCCGGGCGAAGCGGCCGTGGATCGCCTGTCGCAGCGCAGCGTTGCCGGCGAAGTCGACGTAGACGCAGGGCGTGTCGGCGGGCAGCGCGTCGAGCTGGTCGTAGCTCAGCACCCGGTGGTAGATGCCCAGGCTCTCGCAGAAGGCGGCGTTGCCCGTCGAGGTGAGGCCCACCACCTCGACGTCCTGGCGCTTCGCCAGTTGCGCTGCGGTCGCGTACGCGGTCTTGCTGGACGCCGACGACAACAGCATCACGCCACGCTGGCCGGCGCTGGCGGTGCCGAAGAAGGCGTTGTCGGCCAGGAAGTCGTCGATCAGCCAGGCGGTCAGGAACAGCGGCCGCAGCAGCGCCTGCTGGGCCTCGCTGTCGGGGGTGTAGAACGGGTCGGCGCTGCAGCGCTGGTACTGGTTGTAGACCGCATGCAGCGCGGCGCGGTGCGGCGTGCCGTCGCTGAAGTGCCCCGGCGACAGCCGCACCGGCTGCAGCAACGCGTGCGAGGCCATCGGCCAGTAGCCATACAGCCGCTCGCCCACCGCCACGCCCGGGTGCAGCGACTGCAGCACGTCGCCGAAGCCCCACACCGGGATGCAGCCCCAGGCCGTGCCGTCGGCATCGGCGGGCACCGGGAAGAACTGCCAGTAGTTCATCGCCTCGCCGAAGGCGGCGTAGGTGATGTTGTTGGCGGTCAGCGCGAAGTGGGCGATGCGAACGCGCACCTGGCCGTCGGCCAATGGCCTGTCGGTGGCGGTCTGCAGCCGGGTGGTGGCGAGCTGGCCCCTGCGGACTTCGAACGTGGTGAGGGTCATGGCGCCACCGTAGGGCAAAGGCGGCGCGGGCGCAATCCGGTGAAGCGGCGTGACCATCGGCCGCCCTGCCGACCCCGGAACCTCGACCGGCGGAAACCCGGCCACCGCCGCCGCGGTGCCGGTTGGGCCTACCGGGCCGATGGGGGCCTGGCCTGCCAGACTGCGCCGCGCACCCCGCTGGCGGTGATCAGGCCATAGGCCGCGAGCCCCAGCGCGACGCCCAGGAAATGGCCCTCGGTGCCCAGGCCGGGCCAGCCGCCCAGGCCCCAGGCGCCGTGCGCCAGCAGCCAGCCGCCGCCGGTGGCGATGCCCAGCCGGGCGCAGCCGGCGATCACCGGCGTGCCCATGCGCTGCGCGCCCATCGACGCGAAGTACATCGCCATGCCCAGGCCGAAGAAGCCGAAGGCCGGGCCGGTGTAGCGCAGGGCCTGCGCGGCCAGCGTGGCCACCGCGGCGTCGTCGGTGAACAGCCCGGCGAAGGCCAGCGGCAGCGCGCCGACCGTGATGCCGATCGCCGCGGTGGCGCCGAACGCCATCCGGCCGCCGATCCACGCGGTGCGCCGCGCGCAGGGCCAGTCGCCGGCGCCCACCGCGCGGCCGACCAGCGCGGTCAGCGCCGACCCGACGCCCCAGGCCAGCGGGATGATCAGGAATTCCAGCCGCGCCGCGATGCCGTAGGCGGCCACCGCGACCGGCCCCAGGTGGCGCAGCTGTGCGGTGACGACGACTGTCGTCAGGTTCGACAAGGCGGCCAGCGCCGAGGCCACCGCGCCGACCTGCAGGATGCGGACGAACAAGGCGCGCTGCGGCCGGGCGCGCCAGCCCGGCACGAAGCCGGCCTGGCCCTGGCGCACCACCCGCAGCATCGCCCACGCCGCGACACCGTTGACCGCCGCGAACGCCGCGCCGACCCCGCTGAGCCCGAAGCCCAGCGGCTCGGCCAGGGCCCAGGCCAGCAGCGGCAGCGCCAGCCATTGCAGGGCCTGGATCCGCGCCACCAGCGCATGCCGGCCGCCGCCGCGCAGCACCGAGGCCAGCGTGTTGGTCCACCAGGCCGGCACCGCGCCGGCGCCGAACAGCCACCAGGCGTAGGGCACGGCGGCCGCGGCTGCCGCGGGGCCGGCCACCGCCTGCAGCAGCGGCGCGGCGGCCAGCGAGACGCCGACCGCGAACAGCAGGCCGAAGGCGGTGGCGATCAGCATCGCATGCAGCACCAGCGCCGAGGCCTCGTCGCGGCGCTGCGCGCCGAGCGCGCGCGCGACCGCCGAGACCACGCCGCCGCCCATCGCACCGGTGGACATCTGCGCCAGCAGCAGCGCGAACGGCAGCATCACCGCCCAGCCGGCCAGCGCCGCGGTGCCCTGGCGCGCGGCCAGCACCGTCTCGACCAGCTGCGCCGCCACCTGCAGCATCGACAGCGCGGTGGTCGGTGCCGCCAGCGCGACGATGCGCCGCAGCAGCGCTGCGGTGGCAGGTGGCGGGTCGTGGCTCGGGCGGGTCATCGGTGCTGGGCGCTCGCCGGCAGTCTCACAGAACCAGTGCGCCGCGGCGCGGTGGCGAACCCTGTCACCGCGGCGACGCGGCGGCCCCGCCGCAGCCGCCGAGGGCCGCCGCGTCCACGCCGGGACTGGCGGGCAGCAGCCCGGTCGTGCACCAGCGCGCGCCGTTGATCCAACGCAAGCCGGTCCGGCACCGGCTGGCGGACATTTGGCGTCAGAAGGTCATCGTTTCCACCGTTCAGCCGACTACCGCAGGCCAACACTGCCGACTCGCATGGAACACCACCACGCTGCCCCGTCCGGCCTTGCCGTGCTGTCCGAACGCAGCCCGGTTGCCAGGCCGATCGAACCGGAGGTCAGCCCGCGCAATCGTCAACCGTCGCAGGGCGATGCGGCCGTGTGGAACACGCTGTTCGGCGGGCCCGGGCTGGCCGCCGCCGATCTGGCCGAACTGGCCCGCATCGCGCAGACCCGCAGCGTGGAGGCCGGGCAGACCGTGCTTGCCCGTGCCAGCCCGGCCGATGCGCTGGTGGCGCTGCGCAGCGGCGAGGTGGCGCTGGGTTTCCGCACCGCCGACGGCACCTTCCGCACCGAGCGCATCGTGCGCGGGCCGGCCTGGCTGGACCTGGGCTCGGCCTGGCTGGCGGCGCCGCATGCGATGGACGCCCAGGCGCTGGGCGCGTCCACGGTGATCGAGCTGCCGCGCCAGGCCGTGGCTGCCGCGCTGCCCGAGCACCCGGATCTGGCGCAACGGCTGATCCAGGGACTGGCGCGCGAGGTGCAGGCGCTGACCGCCAACACCCATGAATTGATGCACAAGGACGCGCCGGCGCGGCTGGCGCAGTGGCTGCACCATCGCTGCGAGCCGCTGGACGGCGTGGTCGGCCAGGCGGTGGTCAGGCTGCACGAGCGCAAGCGCGACGTGGCCTCGCAGTTGGCGATCACGCCGGAGACCTTGTCGCGGCTGATGCGCAGCTTCACGCGGCAGGGCGTGATCGAGGTCAGCGGCTACAGTGTGCGGGTGATCGATCCGCCGGCGCTGGAGCGCCTGGCCCAGGTCTGAGCCTCAGGCCGCGCCAGGCGCTGCGCGCTGCAGCAGCTGCGCCACCACCGCCACCGCGATCGCCGCCGGCTGCTTGCCGGGAATGCCTGGAACGCCGATCGGGCAGGTCAGACGTTCGAGGGTCTCGGCCGGCACCCCGCGCTGCTCGAAGCGGTGCAGGAAGCGCGAGCGCTTGGTCGCCGACCCGATCAGCCCGAGAAAGCCGAAATCGCCGCGCCGCAGGATCGCCTCGGTGATCGCCTGGTCCAGGTCGTGGCTGTGCGTCAACACCAGGTAGAACGCGCCCGGCGGGGCCTGCCGCACCTCGGCCTGCGGCGGCTCGACGCACAGCCGTTCGACCTGCGGCGCCGACGGTTCGGCCGGGAATTCGCCCTCGCGCTCGTCGATCCACTGCACCCGGCAGGGCAGCGTCTCGAGCAGCGCGACGATCGCCCGCCCGACATGGCCGGCGCCGTAGAGCTGCAGGTGGAACAGCGCCGGCTCGTCGGCCCAGCCGGCCAGCGCGGCGGCGTCCAGCGGCGCTGTGCGCAGCGTCAGCGCGCCGCCGCAGCACTGGCCCAGCGTCGGGCCCAGCGCAATCGGCTGGTCGACCGGGGCCGTGGCGCCGGCGGCCAGCAGCGTGCGGGCCCGCGCGATCGCCTGCAGTTCGAGGTGGCCGCCGCCGATCGTGCCGGCCACCGCGTCGGCGGCCACCAGCATGCGGGTGCCGGCCTCGCGCGGCACCGAGCCGCGGGTCTCGAGCACCTGCACCAGCATCGCCGGCCGAGCTGCCGCCAGCCAGGCGGCGGCGCTGCGTCTGATCGCATCGATCATCAGGCCGGAGCGCCGCGCACCGCGTCGAGCGCGTCGAGCACCGCCTCGGGCGTGGCCGGCGCGCGCAGCGGCGGGTCGACGCGGTGGCCGCCGACCGCCGACACCGCGTCGCGGATCGCCAGGAACACCGAGAACGGCAACAGCAGCGGCGGCTCGCCGACCGCCTTGCTGCGGTGGACCGTCTCGGCCGGGTTGGCCTCGCCGTACAGCCGCACGTCGAAATGCGCCGGGCAGTCGTTGGCGGTGGGAATCTTGTAGGTGCTCGGCGCGTGGGTCATCAGCTTGCCACTCTGCGGGTGCCACCACAGTTCTTCCATCGTCAGCCAGCCCATGCCCTGGATGAACGCGCCCTCGACCTGGCCGATGTCGATCGCCGGATTCAGCGAGGCGCCGACGTCGTGCAGCAGGTCGGCCCGCAGCAGCCTGTGCTCGCCGGTCAGCGTGTCAACCATCACCTCGGAGCAGGCCGCACCGTAGGCGAAGTAGTGGAACGGCCTGCCCTTCAGCCGCTGGCGGTCCCAGTGCAGGCCCGGGGTCGCGTAGAAGCCGTCGCTCCACAGCTGCACGCGCTCGGTGTAGGCCCGCGCGACCAGCGCGTCGAAGCCGATGCGGTGGGCGCCGGCAACCACCTCGCCGCCGCCGAAGCGCACCGCGGACGCGTCGATGCCGGGTTGGGCCGGCAGGGTCGAGACGAACAGCGCCGCCAGCCGCTCGCGGACCTGCCGCGCCGCGTCCTGCGCCGCCTTGCCGTTCAGGTCGGCGCCGGTCGACGCCGCGGTGGCCGAGGTGTTGGCGATCTTCTGCGTGTCGGTCGCGGTGACCCGCACGCGGCCGAGGCCGACGCCGAGCTCATGGGCGACGACCTGCGCCACCTTGGTGTTCAGGCCCTGGCCCATCTCGGTGCCGCCGTGGTTGACCAGGATCGAGCCGTCGGCATAGACATGCACCAGGGCGCCGGCCTGGTTGTAGTGCGCGACGTTGAACGAGATGCCGAACTTCACCGGCGTCAGCGCCAGCCCGCGCTTGAGCACCGGGCTGCCGGCGTTGAACGCGGCGATCGCCGCGCGGCGCTCGCCGTAGTCGCACTGCGCCTGGAGCTGCGCCACCAAGGGCTCGATGATGTTGTCGTCGACGACCTGCTCGTAGGGCGTGACGTTGTTCGACAGCGTGCCGTAGAAGTTGGCGCGGCGCACCGCCAGCGGGTCGCGGCCGAGCCGGCGCGCGACGCTGTCCAGGATCAGCTCGATCGCCAGCGCGCCCTGCGGTCCGCCGAAGCCGCGGAACGCCGTGTTGCTCTGGGTGTTGGTCTTCGCGCAGTAGCCGTGCATCGCCACTGCGGGAAGCCAGTAGGCGTTGTCGAAGTGGCACAGCGCGCGGGTCAGCACCGGCGGCGACAGGTCGGCCGAATGGCCGGCGTTGGCGACCATCTCGACCGTGACGCCGGCGATGCGGCCGTCGTCGTCGAAGCCGACGTCCCATTCGAACTCGAAGCCGTGGCGGCGGCCGGTGATCAACATGTCGTCGTCGCGGTCGGGCCGCAGCTTGACCGGCCGCTGCAGCCGCCGCGCCGCCAGTGCCGCGACGCAGGCGAACAGCGCGCTCTGGCTCTCCTTGCCGCCGAAGCCGCCGCCCATGCGCCGGCATTGCACCTGCACCCGGTGCGCCGCCAGGCCCAGCGCGTGGGCGACCACCTGCTGCATCTCGCTGGGGTGCTGGGTGCTGCAATGCACCAGCAGGCCGCCGTCTTCCTGCGGCAGCGCATAGCTGATCTGGCCTTCGAGGTAGAACTGTTCCTGGCCGCCGAGGCTGAACGTGCCCTGCAGCCGGTGCGGCGCGGCGGCCAGCGCGGCATCGGCATCGCCGCGCAGCAGGTGCATGGGCGGCACCACGTACTGCTGCTTCGCATGGGCGTCGAGCGCGGTCAGCACCGCCGGCAGCGGCTCGACCTGCAGCACCTGGCGGGCCAGCGCGGCGGCGCGGCGCGCGGCGTCGCGGTCGGTGGCGATGACCGCGAACACCGGCTGGCCCAGGTAGCGCAGCGTGCCGTCGGCGAGGATCGGGTCGTCGTGCACGATCGGCCCGCAGTCGTTGGGGCCGGGGATGTCGGCGGCGGTCAGCACCGCGACGACGCCGGGCTGGGCCTGCAACCGGGCCAGATCGATGCCCAGCAGCCGGCCATGCGCGACCGGCGACAGGCCCAGCGCCGCATGCAGCGTGCCGGCGGTCTCGGGCAGGTCGTCGATGTAGGGCGCGGCGCCGGCCACGTGCAGGTGGGCCGATTCATGCGGCAGCGGCACGCCGACGCCGGCCGCCACACCGGCCTCGGCACCGGCGGGCAGGAAGGGTTCACGAAGCTGGTTCATCTCATGCGCTCCACACGGAAATCCGGTCGGCCGCCAGCGGCTCGGCGGCGCGCGTCTCCAGCCACAGCCGCTGCAGCAGGTTGCGGGCCGCGCGCCGGCGGTAGCCGGCACTGGCGCGCAGGTCGCTCAAGGGCTGGAAGTCATGGTCCAGCGCGGTCATCGCCGCCTGCACCGTGGACTCGGTCCAGCGCTGGCCGCGCACCGCGGCCTCGGCGCCGGCGGCACGCCTGACGATAGCGGCCATGCCGCCGAAGGCGAAGCGCGCGTCGACCACCGTGTCGTCCGTGCGCTTCAGCCACAGCCCGGCGGCCAGGCCGGAGATGTCGCAGTCGTAGCGCTTGCTCAGCTTGTAGACCCGCAGCGTCTCGTCGGCCGCCGGCAGCGGCACGCGCAGCGCCTCGACGAACTCGCCCGGCTGGAGCTGGTTCTTCATGTAGTCGAGGTAGAAGTCCTGCAGCGCCAGCGTGCGCTGAACCTCGCCGCGGCGCAGCACGACCTGCGCGCCGAGTGCGATCAGCACCGGCGCGCTGTCGCCGATCGGCGAGCCGTTGGCGACGTTGCCGCCCATCGTGCCGGCCTCGCGGATCGGCCGCGACGCGAAGCGCAGGCCCATCTCGCGGGCGGCAGGCCAGTGGCGGGCGAGCGCGTCCCAGGCGGCCTCGAGCGACGCACCGGCGCCGATCTGCAGCCAGCCGCCGGCCTCGCCGATGCGCTTGAGCTCGGCGACCTCGCCCAGGTAGACGATCTCGCCGAGTTCGCGGAACTGCTTGTTGACCCACAGCCCGATGTCGGTGCAGCCGGCCAGCAGCCGGGCCTGCGGCCTGGCGGCCAGCAGCGCCGCCAGCGCCTCGACGCTGCGCGGCGCTTGGAATGGCCGGTGAGGCGGCGTGGCGGCCGGGTCGTGCAGCGGTGCATCGGCCTGCAGCGCGGCCAGCGCCATCGCGGTGGGCGAATCGGCCGCGCTGTCGAGCTGCTGCGACCGCGAGCGCTCGAACATCTGCTGGCCGGCGTCGAGGATCGGCCGGTAGCCGGTGCAGCGGCAGAGGTTGCCCGACAGGTCGTCGGCGATCTGCCGCCGGCTGGGCGTGGTGCCCGCTGCGGCGTGGCGCTGGTGGCAGGCCGCCAGCGACATCACGAAGCCGGGCGTGCAGAAGCCGCACTGCGAGCCATGGCAGGCCACCAGGGCCTGCTGCGCCGGGTGGCCGCCGCCCAGGTCCTCGACCGTCACCAGCGCCTTGCCGTCGAGCGTCGGCAGGAACTGGATGCAGCTGTTGATCGGCTGCCAGCCGACCGTGCCGTCGGCCTGCAGGTTGCCGACCAGCACCGTGCAGGCACCGCAGTCGCCTTCGTTGCAGCCCTCCTTGGTGCCGGTGCAGCGGGCCTGCTCGCGCAGCCAGGCCAGCACCGAGGTCGTGGCGGGCAGACCGTCGACCGAGACCGTGCGGCCCTGGTGGACGAAGCGGATCGGCCGCATGGGGAGGTCGGCCGTGTCGGTAGGGGCTTGGGACATACCCGTAAGGTAGCCGCTCCAGCGGGCAGTGGTATATCGGCTGCGGAATAACGTCTATAAGATCGGCGGTATGGCGCCCGGGTCGGCATTCGACAAGATCGAGCTCTCACTCATCCGGGCCTTCCACACCGTGATCACCGAGCGCAGTGTCTCGCGCGCCGCCCTCCAGCTCAACAGCAGCCAGCCTGCCGTGTCGGCGCAGCTCAAGCGCCTGCGCGGGCTGATCGGCGATCCGCTGCTGGTGCGCGCCGGCAGCGGCATGGCGCCCACCGCGGTGGCGCTGTCGCTGCTGCCGGCGGCGCAGCAGGTGCTGCAGGGCGCGCGGGCGATCTTCGGCGGCCATGCCGCGGCGCTGGGCTTCGCGCCGCAGGCGGCGGCGCAGACCTTCCGCATCGCCGCCAGCGACTACCTCGACCCGCTGTTCCTGCCCGAGCTGGTGGCGCGGGTGCGCGTACAGGCGCCCGGCGTGCAGCTCGACCTGCTGCCGCTGACGCGCGACTACGACTACCGCGGCCACCTGGCGCGCGGCGAGGTCGACCTGGTGATCGGCAACTGGCTGGCGCCGCCGGCCGAGCTGCACCTGGGCCGGCTGGTCAGCGACGAGATCGCCTGCCTGGTCGGGCTGGATCACCCGGCGCTGCGCAGCCCGCGGCAGTGGACGGTCGAGCGCTACCTGGCCAGCGACCACATCGCGCCGACCCCGCTGCACGCCGGCGGTGTCGGCGTGGTCGACGAGCACCTGCGCATCCAGGGCCTGCAGCGCCACATCGTGGTGCGCACGCCGCACTTCGGGCTCGCGCCGGCGATGGTCGCGCGCTCGTCGCTGGTGCTGACCACCGGACGCCAGTTCTGTGCCCGCTACATCGGCAGCCTGCCGGTGCGCATCGTGCGCTGCCCGGTCGAGTTCCCGCCGCTGACCTACTACCAGCTGTGGCACGACCTGACCCATGCGTCGGCCGCGGTGCGCTGGCTGCGCGAGCAGGTGCGCGACGTGGCCCGGGGGTTGCTGGAGGTGAAGGGATGACTTCAGCGATCCCGACCGCGATCCTTGCGGATCTGCTCGACTTCACCGGCGATCCCGGGCTGGGCGACCGGACCAGCCCCGCGGTGCGCTTCCGCCCCGGCCACTGGCTGCTGATCGGCGCCGACGGCCGCATCGCCGCGGTGCAGCCCGACGCCCCCGGCGACGACTGGCGCAAGCTCGACCGCCGCGGCCAGCTGCTGCTGCCCGGCTTCATCGACACCCATGTGCACTGCCCGCAGGTCGACGTGATCGCCTCCTGGGGCGCCGAACTGCTCGACTGGCTGAACACCTACACCTTCCCGGCCGAGGCCCGCCATGCCGACCCGGCCGTGGCCCAGGCCGCGGCCGAGTTGTTCCTCGATGCGTTGCTGGCCCACGGCAGCACCGCGGCGGTGGTCTTCCCGACGGTGCACCCGGCCAGCTGCGAGGCGCTGTTCGGCGCCGCCCAGGCCCGCGGCATGCGCCTGATCGCCGGCAAGGTGCTGATGGACCGCCATGCGCCCGACGACCTGCGCGACGACGTGGTGCAGGCCGAACGCGACTGCACTGCGCTGATCGAGCGCTGGCACGGCCGCGGCCGCATCGCCTGCGCGGTGACGCCGCGCTTCGCCGCCACCAGCACGCCGGCGCAACTGGCGATGGCCGGCCGGCTGCTGGCGAACCACCCCGGCCTGTACATGCAGACGCATGTCGCCGAGAACCGCGCCGAGGTCGCCTGGATCGCCGAGCTGTTCCCCGAGGCGCGCAGCTACCTCGATGTCTACGCCCGGCATGGGCTGCTCAATGAACGCGCGGTGCTGGCCCACGGCATCTGGCTCGACGACATCGACCGCGCGCTGATGCACGACCGCGGCGCGCAGATCGCGTTCTGCCCGTCGTCGAACCTGTTCCTCGGCAGTGGTCTGTTCGGCTGGCAGCAGGCCGCCGCCGCGGGCGTGAACGTCAGCCTGGCGTCGGACGTCGGCGGCGGCACCTCGCTGAGCATGCACCGCACGATGGCCGACGGCTACAAGGTCCAGGCGCTGGCCGGCAACCGGCTGACCGCCTGGGCGCTGCTGCATGCTGCGACCCGCGGCGCGGCGCAGGCGCTGCGGCTGGGCGACGAGATCGGCTCGCTCGAACCCGGTGCGATGGCCGACCTGTGCCTGTGGGACTACGCGGTGGGCGCGGTGGCGCAGCGCCGCGACAGCCTGACCCGCGAACTCCACGAACGGCTGTTCGCCTGGCTGACGCTGGGCGACGAGCGCAACCTCGCCGAGACCTGGATTGCTGGCGTGCGCCGCTTCGCCCGCGCCTGATCAACCGCCCCAACACGGATCGACCGCCCATGCTCCGACTCGAACTCGCCGGCATCAGCAAGCAATACCCGGCGGTGCGCGCCAACGACAAGGTGTCGCTGAACGTCGCCCCCGGCCAGATCCACGCGGTGCTCGGCGAGAACGGCGCCGGCAAGAGCACGCTGATGAAGATCATCTACGGCGCGGTGCGGCCCGACGAGGGCGAGATCTACTGGAACGGCCGCCAGGTCAACATCGCCAGCCCGAAGATCGCCCGCGCGCTGGGCATCGCGATGGTGTTCCAGCATTTCTCGCTGTTCGACACGCTGAGCACGGCCGAGAACGTCTGGCTCGGGCTCGACAAGGCGATGGCGCTGCCGGCGGTGACCGAGCGCATCCGTGCGGTGTCGCGCGAATACGGGCTCGAGGTCGACCCGCTGCGCCCGGTGCACACGCTGAGCGTCGGCGAGCGCCAGCGGGTCGAGATCGTGCGTGCGCTGCTGACCGACCCGCAACTCCTGATCCTCGACGAGCCGACCTCGGTGCTGACGCCGCAGGCGGTCGAGAAGATGTTCGTCACGCTGCGCCAGCTCGCCGCCAAGGGCTGCTCGATCCTCTACATCAGCCACAAGCTCGACGAGATCCGCGCGCTGTGCCACCACTGCACGGTGCTGCGCGGCGGCAAGGTCACCGGCGAGGTCGACCCGACCCAGGAGACCAACGCCAGCCTGTCGAAGCTGATGATCGGCAGCGAGCCGCCCGAGCTCGCGCACCGGCCGGCCAAGCCCGGCGCCGTGGGCCTGAGCGTGCGCCGGCTGTCGCTGCCGAAGCAGAACCCGTTCGGCACCACGCTGGTCGACATCGATTTCGAGGTGCGTGCCGGCGAGATCGTCGGCATCGCCGGCGTCTCGGGCAACGGCCAGCAGGAGCTGATGGCCGCGCTGTCGGGCGAGGACCCGCGCGCCGAACCCGGCAGCGTCACGCTGTTCGGCACCGACATCGCCCGCGCGTCGCCACGACGGCGAAGGCGCCTGGGGCTGAACTTCGTGCCCGAGGAGCGGCTGGGACGCGGCGCGGTGCCGACGATGAGCCTGGCGCAGAACACGCTGCTGACGCGCACCGAGGCGGTGGCCGGCAGCGGCTGGATCGACCTGCGGGCGGTCACGCACCTGGCGCAGCGGCTGATCGCCGACTACAACGTCAAGGCCGGCGGCCCGGGCGCGGCCGCCAAGAGCCTGTCGGGCGGCAACCTGCAGAAGTTCATCGTCGGCCGCGAGATCGACGCGCGACCGAAGTCGCTGATCGTCTCGCAGCCGACCTGGGGCGTCGACGTCGGCGCCGCGGCGCAGATCCGCGGCGCGCTGCTGAGGCTGCGCGACGACGGCTGCGCGATCCTGGTCGTCAGCGAGGAACTCGACGAACTGTTCGAGATCAGCGACCGGCTGCTGGTCATCGCCCAGGGCCGCGTCTCGCCCAGCCTGGCGGTGGCCGAGGCCACCGTGACGCAGATCGGCGAATGGATGTCGGGGCTGTGGCGCTCGACCATGCCGTCGCAGGAGGTGGCCCATGCTTAGGCTCGAAGCCCGCCCGGCACCGTCGAAGTTCTTCGCCTGGGCCTCGCCGCTGCTGTCGCTGGCGATCACCATCGTCGTCGCGACGATCCTGTTCGCCGCGCTCGGCAAGGACCCGGTCAGGAGCCTCAGCGTGTTCCTGTTCGAGCCGTTCAACGGCCTGCGCGCGATCACCGAACTGGGGCTGAAGGCGACACCGCTGATCCTCTGCGCGCTCGGGCTGGCGCTGTGCTTCCGCTCCAACGTCTGGAACATCGGCGCCGAAGGCCAGTTCCTGGTCGGCGCGATCGCCGCCGGGGGCCTGGCGCTGTGGGTGACCGGTGCGCAGGTCGCGATCAACCGCTGGGCCTTCCTGCCGCTGGCGATCATCGCCGGCGCGCTGGGCGGCGCGCTGTGGGCGTCGATCGTCGCGCTGCTGCGCGACCGCTTCAACGCCAACGAGATCCTGGTCAGCCTGATGCTGGTCTACGTCGCCAACCTGTTCCTCAGCTGGCTGGTCTTCGGGCCCTGGAAGGACCCGCGCGGCTTCAACTTCCCGCAGAGCGTCAGCTTCGCCGACGGCGCCGGCATGCCGCGCATCATCACCGGCATGCGGCTGCACTGGGGCTTTGCCGTCGCGCTGCTCGCGGCACTGGGCATGTGGCTGTTCATGTCGCGCTTCTACCGCGGCTACCAGATGACGGTCGGCGGGCTGGCACCGGCGGCATCGCGCTACGCCGGCTTCTCCGGCCGCGCCTCGCTGTGGACCGCGCTGCTGAGCTCGGGCGCGCTGGCCGGCGTGGCCGGCGCCTTCGAAGTCACCGGGCCGATGGGCCAGCTGACGCCGTATGTGTCGAACAACTACGGCTTCACCGCGATCATCGTCGCCTTCGTCGGCCGGCTGCACCCGCTGGGCTGCGTGTTCGGCAGCGTGCTGCTGTCGATGTTCCTGATCGGCGGCGAGCTGGCGCAGTCGCGCGTCGGCCTGCCGGCGGCGCTGTCGGGCGTGTTCCAGGGCGTGCTGCTGTTCTCGCTGCTGGCTTGCGACACCTTGATCCACTACCGGCTGCGGCGCTTGCGCCCGGCCATCCACGCGACGGGAGCTGCGCGATGAACGAGACGGCGCTGCTGATCGCCGCGATGCTGGCCTCGGGCACGCCGCTGGCGATCGCCGGGCTGGGCCTGCTGATCAACGAGAAGGCCGGGGTGCTGAACCTCGGCGCCGAGGGCATGCTGCTGGTCGGCGCCGTCAGCGGCTTCGCGGTGGCCTTCCACAGCCACAGCGTGGTGCTGGCGCTGCTCGGCGGCGCCGCGGCCGCCGCGGTGGTGGCCGCGGTGTTCGGCTGGCTGGTGATCTGGATCAACGCCAACCAGTACGCCACCGGGCTGGCGGTCAGCCTGTTCGGCGGCGGCTTCTCGGCCTTCGTCGGCGTGCGCTACGTCGGGCAGAAGCTGGGCGACCCGGTGACCCATTCGATCCCGCTGCTCGGCGACCTGCCGTTCATCGGCCCGGCGCTGTTCCGCCAGCACCCGGTGGTCTACCTGACGATCGCCGCGGTCGCCGTGGTGGCCTGGTTCTTCTACCGCACCCGCGCCGGGCTGGTGATCCGCGCCATCGGCGAAGCGCCCGAATCGGCGCATGCGCTGGGCTACAAGGTGCGGCTGCTGCGGCTGGCCGCGGTGCTGGCCGGCGGCGCGCTGTGCGGCGTCGCCGGGGCCTATCTGTCGACCGTCTACACCCCGCTGTGGGTCGAGGGCATGGTCGCCGGCCGCGGCTGGATCGCGCTGGCGCTGACGGTGTTTGCCACCTGGCGGCCGGCGCGGATCCTGCTCGGTGCCTACCTGTTCGGCGGCGTCACGATGCTGCAGCTGCACCTGCAGGGGCTGGGGGTCGAGGTGCCGAGCCAGTTCCTGAGCATGCTGCCCTACCTGGCGACCATCGTCGTGCTGGTGCTGATCTCGCGCAACCCGATATGGCTGCGGGCTAACATGCCGGCCTCGCTGGGCAAACCCTTCCACCCCGGCGGCTGAGCAGATCCTGCTGCACCCGTTCGATCTCAAACCAACCTTTGTAGGAGTCCCGATGACCGATCGTTCCAAGCGCCTGCTGCTGAAGTGGGCCTCGCTGGCCGCCGTGTCCGGCGCCTCGCTGCTCGCCGGCTGCGGCAAGAAGGAAGAGGCCGCACCGGCGGCGCCCGCGGCATCGGCCGCCGCGGCGCCGGCCTCGGTGGCCGCGCCCGAGCCGCTGAAGATCGGCTTCATCTACGTCGGCCCGGTCGGCGATGCCGGCTGGACCTTCGCGCACGACAACGGCCGCAAGCACATCGAGGCCAAGTTCGGCGACAAGATCAAGACCAGCTTCGTCGAGAAGGTGCCCGAGGGCCCCGACGCCGAGCGCGTGATCCGCGACCTGGTCGCGCAGGGCAACAAGCTGATCTTCGCGACCAGCTTCGGCTACGGCGACGCGATGGAGAAGGTCGCCAAGGACCACCCCGACGTCTTCTTCGAGCACGCCACCGGCTACAAGACGCTGCCCAACCTGCGCGTCTACGAGGGCCGCTTCTACGAGGACGCCTACCTCGCCGGCATCGTCGCCGGCAAGATGACCAAGAGCAACACGCTGGGCTTCGTCGGCTCGTTCCCGATTCCCGAAGTGATGCGCAACCTCAACGCCTACCTGCTGGGCGCGCAGAGCGTGAACCCGAAGGCCAGGCTGAAGGTCGTGTGGGTGTCGAGCTGGTTCGACCCGCCGAAGGAGACCGAGGCCGCGACCACGCTGCTCAACGGCGGCGCCGACGTGCTGCTGCAGAACACCGACTCGTCGGCGGTGCTGCAGGCCGCCGAGAAGGCCGGCAAGTATGCCTTCGGCTGGGACAGCGACATGAGCGCCTACGCGCCCAAGGCGCACCTGGGATCGGCGGTGCTGAACTGGGGCGTCTACTACGAGAAGGCGGTCAACGACGTGCTCAACAAGACCTGGAAGACCGAAGACACCAAGTGGGGCACCAAGGAGGGCATGAACGACTTCGTCAAGATCAACGAGGTGGTGCCCGAGGACGTCAAGAAGCTGGTCGAGACCGCCAAGGCCGGCCTGAAGGACGGCAGCGTCGCGGTGTTCAAGGGCCCGCTGGTCGACAACACCGGCAAGGAGGTGCTGGCCAAGGACGTCGTCGCCGACGACGCCTGGAACAGCAAGGTCAACTTCTTCCTGAAGGGCGTCGAGGGCAAGCCCCCCGCGGGCAAGTGAGCCCGGCGCCGGCGATGGTCGAGCAGCGCTGCTGGCACCCGGTGGCGCTGGCGGCCGAGGTCGGCGCGGCGCCGATGGCGGCGCGGCTGCTCGGCGAACCGCTGGTGCTGTGGCGCGACGCCGGCGGTGCCGTGCAGGCCTGGGCCGACCGCTGCCCGCACCGCGGCGCGCAGCTGTCGATGGGCTGTGTTCGAGGCGGCCAGCTCGAATGCCGCTACCACGGCTGGCGTTTCGACCCCGGCGGCCAGGCGGCGGTGGTGCCGGCGCTGCCCGGCTTCGTGCCGCCGGCCACCCATCGCGCGACGGTCTTCGCGGCCGTCGAACACTGCGGCCTGGTCTGGGTGCGGCTGGCGGCCGACGGCGAGGCCGCGCCGCCGGCCTTCGTCGCCGAGCACGAGCCGCGGCTGCGGAAAGTCAACTGCGGCCCCTACGACGTCGCCGCCAGCGCGCCGCGCATCGTCGAGAACTTCCTCGACATGGCGCATTTCGGCTTCGTGCACGAGGGCTGGCTCGGCGACCGCGACCACACCGCGCTGGCCGACTACCGCATCGCCACGACGCCGACCGGCTTCGTCGCCAGCGGCTGCCAGGCCTGGCAGCCGAAGTCCAGCGTGCACGCGCAGGGCGGTGCCGACGTCGAATACAGCTACGAGGTCAACGCGCCGTACACGGCCATCCTCACCAAGGTGCCCGACGCCGCCAGCGTTGCGGTGGCCGACTTCCGCGAGTCGATCGCGCTGTTCATCGCCCCGCTGACCCCGGAATCGAGCCGGGTCTGGTTCCGGCTGGCGATGAACGACTTCGAGTCGCCCGACGAGCGGCTGCAGGCCTTCCAGCACACGATCTTCACGCAGGACCAGCCGGTGCTCGAATCGCAGCGCCCGAAGTGCCTGCCGATCAGCGACACCGCGCCGGTGCGCGAGCTGCACTGCGCCGCCGACCGCAGCGCCGCGGCCTACCGGCGCTACCTGCGCGAGCGCGGCGTCACCTACGGCACCTGTTGACCGGGCTCGGTCACGCTCGCATCGAACAGCGAGGGCACCTGCTCGGCGCGCAGCGGCCGCGACAGCAGGTAGCCCTGGCCGACCGGCACGCCCATGGCCTTCAGCGTGGCCAGTTGCGCCACCGTCTCGATGCCCTCGGCGATGACCTTCTTGCCCAGCGAGCGGCCGAGCTCGAGCACCGCGCGCACGATCTCGACGTTCTGCGGCTGCTCGCTCATGCCCATCACGAACGAGCGGTCGATCTTCAGGCTGTCGATCGGCAGGGTGCTCAGGTAGGCCAGCGACGAATAGCCGGTGCCGAAATCGTCGATGCTGAACTTCACGCCCAGCTTGCGCAGCGCGTTCAGCGCGTTCAGCGCCGTCTGCAGCTTGCCCATCAGCGTGGTCTCGGTGATCTCCAGCGTCAGGCAGCGCGGTCGCAGGCCGTGGCGCAGCAGCACCTCGCGCACCAACGGCACCAGCGCCGGGTTCGCCAGGTCGCGGCCGGAGATGTTGACATGCATGTCCAGTGCCGCACCCCGCGGATGGCAGGCCTGCCACTGCGCCAGCTGGCCTGCGGCCTGGTCGATCACCCAGGCCGTCAGCGCCTCGATATGGCCGCTCTCCTCGGCCAGCCCGATGAAGACCGCCGGACTGATCGGCCCGCGCTCGGGGTGCACCCAGCGCGCCAGCGCCTCGAAGCCGCTGAGCTGGTACGGCTCGAGCTCGAACAGCGGCTGGTAGACCAGGGTCAGCTGGCCCTCGCCGATCGCATGCCGCAGGTCGCTCTCCAGCCGCAGCTTGTCGGCGATGCGCTCGTGCATGCTCTGGTCGAACAGCCTGACGCGGTGCCGGCCATCGGCCTTGGCCGCGTACATCGCCAGGTCGGCGTCGCGCAGCACCTCGTCAGCGCTGCGGTAGCCCAGGTCGCTCAAGGTGATGCCGATGCTCGCGCCGGGCTGCACCTCGGTGCCGTCGATCATCAGCGGCGTGGCCAGCGTCTCCAGCAGCCGCTGCGCCAGCGCCATCGCATCCTCCGGCGCATGCACCTGTTCGAGCAGCACCGCGAATTCGTCGCCGCCCAGCCGCGCCACCAGGTCGCCCGGCCGCACGCTGGCCGCCAGCCGCCGCGCCACTTCCTGCAGCAGTTCGTTGCCGGCCAGGTGGCCCAGGCTGTCGTTGATCACCTTGAAGCGGTCGAGGTCGAGGAACATCACCGCGAAGCGCTCGCCCGGGTCGGTGCGGCTGTGCTCCACGGCCACGTCCAGCCGCTCGACGAAGCAATTGCGGTTGGCCAGGTCGGTCAGGCTGTCGTGGTGCGCGGTGTGGTGCAGCCGGTCCTCGGCCAGCCGGCGCGAGGTGATGTCGTGCAGCTGGTAGATCAACCCGCTCAGGTTGTTGTCGGGATCGATGAAGCGGCCGCAGTGCAGCGACACCCAGATCTCGGCACCGCCGTGCTGGCGGCAGCGCAGTTCCATCGAGATCGCCTCGCCGTTGCGGCTGGCCGCCGATTCCCTGCGGCGGCGAAACAGCGCGGCATCGCCCGGGTGCAGCAGCTCGCTGAACGGCTGCAGCAGCAGCTCGGCCTCGCTGCGGCCCAGCAGCGTGCACAGCGCCTGGTTGACCTGCAGCACCACGCCGTCGGGCCGCACGATGGCCATGCCGATCGCGGCGTGCGTGAAGGCGGCGGTGAAGCGCTGCTGGCTGGCGATCGCCTCGCGTTCGGCCTCGGCGATGCGCGCTTCCTGGGCCTGGCGATCGGCCTCGTGGCGATGCAGCGAGACGCGGATCAGCGCCACCACCGCGGCGGCCACGGCGGCGGCGACGACGATGACCGACGCCCCGAACTGCCGTGCGTTCATCACCAGCACCCCGGCCACGGCGGCCGACATCAGGTAGATCGCGGCCAGCCAGCTGTAGTTCTGCGACCAGTCGAGCAGCGACAGGCGCTGCCCGTTCTTGGCCGCCACCACTGCCAGCAGCGGCAGCGTGGAGCCGGCGAAGTAGGGCAGCGACATCGCGCACAGCGCGGCCAGCATCGCGGTCGCCGCCGGCCAGCCGGCGGCCAGCAGCGCGTGGTGCAGCGCCTCGTAGCCCAGGCCGCACAGCGCCGTCGTCGCCGCCGCAGCCGCTGGCGTGCTGACCCGGCTGGTCAGGCGCTTGCTGCTGCGCCAGGCGCCGACCAGGCCTTCGGCGCCGGCGGCCAGCGCGGCTGCGGGCGCGCCGTGCAGCGCCAGCAGCGCGAAGACGAAGACGTCGCCGACGCCGATCGAGTACTTGGTGCGCGGGATGTGCACCGGGAACAGCGCCGCCCCGGCGACAAAGGCCAGCCCCAGCTGGACCTGGCCCAGCGCGACCCAGGACAGGCTGCCCAGCTGCACCGCGGCCCACAGCGCGGCCAGCACGCCTGCGGCGGCCAGTGCCAGCCAGCGCCGCGTGGCGGCCGCGTTGTAGTCGAACAGGTGCCGCCGCGCGAAGCGTGCCCAGGGGCCTGCGGGCGCCTCGGCGGTGGCGTCTGCGCGGCGGGAGCTCATCCGTGGGATATCGACCGCGGCGCGGCCGACCTGAGCCCGATCGGCCCGCCGGTCAGCGCTCGCCGAGCAGGCTGCCGCCGCCGGCCGCCCGGCCCCGGTCGGCCACCGATTCGCCCAGGATGAAGCCTTCGCCGAGGATGAAACCCTCGCCCAGGATGAAGCCTTCGCCGAGGATGAAGCCGCTGCCCAGCGTCAGGCCCTCCGCGAGGATGAAGCCCTCGCCGAGGATGAAGCCATCGCTGAGGATGAAGCCGCTGCCCAGCAGCCGCTGCTGCGCCACCGTCAGGCCCTCGGCCAGGATGAAGCCCTCGCCGAGGATGAAGCCGTCGCTCATCACCCGGCCGCCGCCGGCCGCCGCGCGGCTCGACACGGTGGCGGTGGGCGTGAACAGCCCGCTGGCCTGCGGCGCCGAATTGGGGCCGGCCAGGCCGTCGAGCAGCAGCACCTGCGGCGTCAACAGCGTCTGCGCGGCGGCGTTGGTCTCGACCACCGACTCGACCACCGTGTTGGTCAGGATCGCCCGGCCCGCGCTGCGGTACTGCACCGTGTTGCGCAGCGCCACCTGGCGAACCCAGGTCAGGCCCGGGTCGTAGATCGGCTGGAAACTGGTGAACAGCGCGTCGCCGCTGACCAGGTGGCCGCCACCGGCGTAGACGATGCGGCCCCAGTGGAAGGCCTGGCCGTTGAGCGTCGACCAGGGCGCCGGCAGCAGCTTGCCGGGCGCCAGCAGCGGGTCGCCGGCCTTGATCCAGCCGGCGGCCAGCGCCCAGCGGATATCCTTGCGCAGCGCCTTGGCCAGCCGTACCGCGCCCTCGACGTTCAACTGCCCCGCGCCCTGCTGCAGCAGGTTGGCGTCGGCCAGCGGCTGAGCGGTGTACTGCAGGATCGCCTTGACCAGCGGCGGCGTCAGCCCCGGGTTGACCTGCAGCAGAATCGCCGCGGCGCCGGCCACCGCCGGGGCCGAGACCGAGGTGCCGCTGAGCTGCATCAGCGCCTGGCCCGGTGCCTGCGCCGCGCCCATGTCGCGGGCGTCCTGCATCAGCGACGGGTAGAGCGTGGCGAGCAGGTTGCCGGTGGGTGCTGCCTCGCCGGCCTGCGCCGCCGCCGCGCCGAGCAGCCGGTTGCCCGGGGCCACCAGGTCGGGCTTGAGCAGGTTGTCGGTCCAGCGGCTGCCGGCCGCGCCGTTCGGCGGCAGCAGGCTGCCGCGGGTCGGCCCGCGCGAGCTGAAGCCGGCCAGCAGGTCGTCGCTGCGCAGCGCGGAGGCCCTGGAATTGACCGCGCCGACGGTGATCACCGACGGCTCGTGGCCCGGCGAGCCGATCGCGCCGTAGACCTCGACGCCGGCCTCGTTCTTGCCGGCGTTGCCGGCTGCAGCCACCACCACCAGGCCCGAGGCCACCGCGCTGCGCGCGGCACGGGCCAGCGGATCGACCAGGAACGAATCGGTCGAGTTGGCCGCCAGGCTCAGGTTCATCACCCGGATGTTGCAGGCGCGGGCGCGCTGCACTACCCAGTCGATGCCGGCCAGCAGGTCGGTGGTGTCGCCCACGCCGCGCTCGTCGAGCACCCGCACGTCGTAGAGCAGCGCCCCCGGCGCGACACCGGAGCTGTCGGGCAGCTGGTAGGCGCCGGCACCGGCGGCGATCGACGCCACATGGGTGCCATGGCCATAGGGGTCGGGCAGCTTGGCGTCGGGGGCCTTGGCGCAGACCAGCTTGTCGCCGACGCGGATCTGCGCGGCGGCCTTCTCGCTGTTGTCCTTGCCGCGGCTCCAGCCGTCGCCGTTGATCGTCTTGCTCAGCGCGACGATGTCGACCGCCTGCACCACGCGCGAGCGGCCCGCCGGGCCCTGCAGGCTGCGATGGCGCCAGTCGATGCCCGAGTCGAGGACGGCGATGCCCACGCCGCTGCCGTCGGCGGCGGCGTAGCCGCCCAGCGGCGGCACCGCCGAGCTGCCGGTGGCGTCGGCCAGCAGGCTGCCCGAGCGCGAGATGGCCCGGTTCGGCGCGATCGCCAGCACGTCGGCGCGGCCGGCCAGCGCATCCAGCGCGGCCACCGGCACCAGCGCGGCCATCGCCCGCACCGACAGGCCGACGTAGTAGACCGAGCCACCCTGCGCGAGGATGGCCTGGCGCAGCGAGGCCAGCGAGGGGTCGGTGCTCGAGGCGACGATCAGCACCTTGGCATACAGCTGACTGCCGACCTTCCTGGCCCAGGTGACGCTGGGCTTGGCGCTGCTGCCCATCAGCGCCGCGAGCTCGCTCGAAACCTTCGGGTGCGTGGCCTGGGCCGCGCCGGGGCCGGCGGCAGCCAGCGCGGCCACGCAGGCGGCCATCGAGATCAGGTGCTTCAGCTTCATTCGGCTGTTCGTCATGAGGGGTCTCGGGGTTGATGAGCGGCGAACGGCG
Organism: Burkholderiaceae bacterium; assembly: GCA_016790515.1. Lineage (GTDB taxonomy): Bacteria > Pseudomonadota > Gammaproteobacteria > Burkholderiales > Burkholderiaceae_C > Pseudaquabacterium. The sequence goes on from JAEUOY010000114.1 coordinate 51,722, forward strand.
ACATCCGGTACAGCCAGGGCCGGACGCACTTCGCCCGTCAGTGACATCGTCGGCGCCGGCGGTTTCTTGAGCGCCATTCGGACCGGGAGGGGTCCGAAGCGGTACTAGTTGGCAGAATCCTTGCGAGTTGCCGGCCTCCCGGCCTTCAGCCGCCCCCCAGGAGCCCCCGATGACCGCTGCCTTGCCCCCGATGCCCCGCCACCTGCCGCCCGACCGACTCGCGTCACTGCTGCGCAGCGCGCCCAAGTCCGAGCTGCACATCCACATCGAAGGCTCGCTCGAGCCCGAGCTGATCTTCCGGCTGGCGCAGCGCAACGGCGTCGCGCTGGCCTACCCCAGCGTCGAGGCGCTGCGCGCGGCCTATGCCTTCGCCGACCTGCAGAGCTTCCTCGACATCTACTACGCCGGCGCCAGCGTGCTGATCGAGGAGCAGGACTTCTTCGACATGGCCTGGGCCTACTTCGAGCGCGCCGCCGCCGACCAGGTCGTGCATGCCGAGCTGTTCTTCGACCCGCAGACCCACACCGCGCGCGGCATCGACATCGGCGTCGTGATCGGCGGCCTGCACCGGGCCTGCGAGCAGGCGCGCTCGGCGCTGGGCATCGACGCCAGCCTGATCCTGTGTTTCCTGCGCCACCTGAGCGAGGACGAGGCGCTGGCCACGCTGCAGGCCGCGCTGCCCTACCGCACGATGTTCATCGGCGTCGGTCTGGACAGCAGCGAGCGCGGCCATCCGCCGCAGAAGTTCGCCCGCGTCTTTGCCGAGGCCGGTGCGCTGGGGCTGCATCGCGTCGCCCATGCCGGCGAGGAGGGGCCGCCGGCCTACATCGAAGGCGCGCTCGACGTGCTGCAGGTCGAGCGCATCGATCACGGCGTGCGCTGCGTCGAGAACCCGGCGCTGGTCGCGCGGCTGGCTGCCTCGCGCATGCCGCTGACGGTGTGCCCGCTGTCGAACGTCAAGCTCCGCGTGTTCGCCACGCTGGCCGAGCACAACCTGCCCGCGCTGCTGGCGGCCGGCCTGTGCGCCACCGTCAACAGCGACGACCCGGCCTACTTCGGCGGCTACCTGAACGACAACCTCGTCGCCAGCTTTGCCGCGCTGCCGCAGCTGGGCGTGGCCGAGGCGTACCGGCTGCTGCGCAACGGCTTCGAGGCCAGCTTCGCGCCGGACGCCGACAAGGCCGGCTGGATCGCCCGCCTGGATGCGGCGTTCGCCGCGGCCGCCTGAAGCTTGCAGGCGCGGCCGCCGGGCGCTTGCGGTGCCGCCGCGGCTGCGCACAATCGGGCCCCGATGAGCATCATCGCTGCCGCCCACCCGGCCCACCCGGCCCACCCGGCCGCGCCGGCCGCGCCGGGCTTTGCGCTGACCAAGATCCAGCCGCCGCGCCCGCGCGGCCGGCTGATCGCCCGGCCGCGCCTCGAGCAGCAGCTGGCGCAGGCGCTGGCCATGCTGCCGCTGGTGCTGGTCAGCGCGCCGGCGGGCTTCGGCAAGACCGCCGCGATCGCGCGCCAGGTCGGCCAGCTGGGCGCCGGCACCGCGCTGGCCTGGATCGCCGTCGACGAGGACGACGACCTCGGCCGCCTGGCGGCCTGCGTGGTTGCCGCGCTGGAACCGTTCGACCTGCCCTGGCGCACCTCGCCCGAGGCGCTGGTGGCGATGCAGGACGGCCAGCGCGAAGCGCGCCAGGTGCTGGCCAGCGAACTGCTGAACGCGCTGGCGGCCACCGATGTGCCGCGCGGGCTGATCGTGTTCGACGACCTGCACCGTGTCACCGACCCTGCGGTGTTCGAGTGGCTGGATGCGCTGCTCGAGCGCCTGCCGCCGCATTGGGGGCTGCTGATCGCCGGCCGCGCCGACCCGCCGCTGGCGCTGGCCCGGCTGCGCGCGCGCGGCGAGCTGGCCGAGTTCCGCCAGGACGCGCTGCGCTTCGACGACGACGAGGTCGCCGACCTGGTGCGCCTGCGCGCCCAGGGCCTGCCCGCTGGCGCCGGCGATGCGGCGCTGCCCGAGGCGGCGCGTGCGCTGCTGGGGCGCACCCAGGGCTGGCCGGCCGGCATCAACCTGGCGCTGGCGCACAGCGGCCGGCCCGGCGCGGCCGGCCAGCCGGCACCGGCGGGCAGCCTGCTCGAACGCCATGTCTTCGACTACCTGACCGTCGAGGTGCTCGACAACCTCGAGCCGGCGCTGCGCGACTTCCTGCTGCGCTGCGCGGTGCTGCCCGAGCTCAGCCTGTCGCGCTGCGTCGCGGTCTCGGGCCATAGCCCGGCGCAGGCGGCGCGGCAACTGGAGGAGATCGAACGCCGCGGCCTGTTCGTCTCGGTGCGGGGGGCCGATGCGGGCAGCGAGACCGTGCTGTGCCTGCACGACCTGTTCCGCGACTGCCTGGCACAACGCCTGCGCAGCGAGCTGCCCGGTGAATGGCCGCGCCTGCAGCGCCTGGCCGCCGACAGCGAGCCCGACCTGGTGCGCCGGGTCGGCCACCTGGCGCGCGCCGCCGACTGGCCCGCTGCCGAGGCCGCGCTGTATGCGCAGGGCCCCAGCCTGCTGGCGCGCGGCGCGGTGCAGCCGCTGCTGCGGCTGATCGAGCAGTTTCCGGCCGCCGTGCGCGAGGCCTCGCCGCGGCTGGCCCACCTGCGCGGCCTGTGTGCCTGGGCGCACTGGGACATCCTGACGATGTGCCAGTGCCTGGCCCAGGCCGCCGACGGCCATCAGCGGCACGGCGACCTGGCCGCCGCCCAGCGGGCGCGCTCGCTGCTGGTGCTGGGCCTGTCGGCCGGTGGCCAGGTGCCACGCTCGGTGGCGCTGCTGGCGCAGCTGCGCCGGCAGACCATGGACCTCGACGCCGAGGTCACCGCCTGGCAGGCCGAGAGCTGGCATGCGCTGGCCGCTTCGCGCACCGGCGACGTCGCCGCGCCGCTGGGCCGGACGATGGAACTGCTGGCGCGCAGCGACGACCCGGTGCTGTGGCTGCAGGCGGTGCCGCTGACCTCGTTCGTCGGCCTGCCCGGCACCGCGCCGGCGATCCAGCGCTACATCGACGGCGCGCTGCGGCTGATGCCGGAGGAGCCGCCGTCGACGCTGCGCGTGATGGCGCACGCGCTGCAGGCCGGGTTGTGGCTGGGGCAGGGCCGGGTCGAGGAGGCCGCGTCAGGGCTCGCCCGCGTCGATGCCGACCGGCGCTGGCTGAACCGGCCACCCAACCTGAGCGGCTACTACCACCTGTTCCTCGGCCTGACCCAGGCGGTGCTGGGCCGGCGCGAGGCCGCGCTGGCGGCCGCGCAGGCGCGGCTGGACGGCCTCGACGACGAGCGCACCAGCGGCCGCCGCGAGGTCTGGCTGAACCATTTCCTCTATGCCCGCCTGCGCCTGGCGATGATGCTCGACGACGCCGCCACGGTGCAGGCGATGGCCGACGCGCTGGCGCTGCGCGCATCGCCCCAGGAGCTGCCGTTCTTCGTGCGCGAGCGCCGGCCGCTGGCCGGCCACCAGGCGGCGCTGGCCGGCCATTGGGCCGACGCGGCGCTGCACTACGCCCGGGCGCTGGACGACGAGCCGGGCATCGACCTGTACGGCCAGGTGATCGAGACCCGGCTGCGCTGCGCGCACGCGCTGGTCATGACCCGCCGTCTCGACGAGGCCGCCGCGGTGCTGCGGCCCTTGCCCGGCCGCCTGGCTGCGGCCGGCGGCCACGGCGCGGTGTTCTTCGCCGGCAGCCGGGTGCTCGCGGGCCTGGCCGCCGTGCCCTGGGGGGCGCGGCTCGCCGCCGGCGAGGCGCAGGCCTTGCAGCATTGGTCGCGGCAGTTGCACGGGCTGCGCGGCCGGCCCGACGCCCGGCCCGAGGTGCCGCCGGCGTCGGCCGGCGCGCGGCCCGAGGCCGGGCCGGTGCTGAGCCCGCGCGAGGCCGAGGTGCTGGCGCGCATGGCCGCCGGCGACAGCAACAAGCTGATCGCCCGCGCCTTCGACCTGAGCCCGCACACCGTCAAGCGGCACGTGGCCAACATCCTCGACAAGCTGGGCCTGAGCTCGCGCGGCCAGGCGGCGGCCTGGTACCGGGGCCAGCGCAGCGGGAACGGCTAGACCGGAAGCGTGTAGACGTCGGCGGCGCTGCGCTCGGCAGCGCTGTGGCCTTCGAGCGCGCGGTCCCATTCGGGGCCGCTGGCACCGGTGGTCGGCACCAGGCCGGCCGTCATCTGCGCCGTCTCCTCGGTGCCGGCGTCGAACTCGGCCACCGGTTCGCGCGTCTCGAGGAACAGCCGCGAGACGGTGGTCCCGCCCGAGTCGATCACCACCAGGTAGCGCGCCGGCCGGCGATGCGGGGTCAGGGTGTGGGGGCGGGGCGACTCGCCGCCGAAGACTTGGCTCATGGGCCGATCTTGCCATGCCGGGCCGGCTTGCCGGAAGGGCGGGCGCGCCACAGCGGCGCGCGCCCGGCGTCAGCCGCCGACCATTTCACGCCAGCGGGCGGCGGCCTGGCCGCGGGTGTCGACGCCGAGCTTGTCGAGGATGTTGGCCACGTGCCGCTTGACGGTGTGCGGGCTCAGGTCGAAGGCGCGGGCGATCAGCTTGTTGCTGTCGCCGGCGGCCATGCGCGCCAGCACCTCGCGTTCGCGCTCGGTCAGGCCGGACAGGCGCTCGCCGGCCGGAGCGTTGCGGCCTGGGGCGCCGCCAGCGGCCGCCGGCGGCGCCGGCGCGGTGCCGCCGGCCGCCGCCAGACGCTCCAGGCGTGCCAGCAGCGCCTGCTCGTCGTCGCCCAGCCGGCGTCCCCAGCCGGCGCCGGCCAGGCGCTGCAGCACCGGCCGGCCGGCCAGCAGCGCGCCGCCGACATCGCCGCCGTCCAGCGCCGCGGCCAGCCAGGGTTGCAGCGTCGCCGCGGCGTCGTCGATCGCGCCGCGCCGGACCTGCACGTCGGCCAGCATCAGCCGCGCCTGCGCCGCCGGGAAAAAGCAGGACCGTTCGAGGTCGGCCGCCAGCGGCTGCAGCAAGGCCTGCGCGTCGGCCAGGCGGCCGTCCAGCAGCGCCAGCATCGCCCGGGCGAACGCCCGGTCGGATTCGGCGGCGGCCCATTCGAAGGGGTTGCCGGTGCGCTCGAGCGCCGGCGCCAGGGCGCGCAGCAGGGTCTCGTCGCCCAGCACCCAGGCGGCGCGGAGGAAGGTGAACAGCTCCTCGTACTCGTGCGTCAGCCGGTTGGCACGCAGCGCATGCTCCTCGAGGTCGCGCTTGTTGTCCTGCGCCGCGGCATAGCTGGCGGTGCGGTCGCCACGCACCGCGTCGATCAGCGTGTGCGCCATCCAGTTCTCGGTCATCAGGCTGCGCGGGCGGCCGAGCCAGCGGCAGTCGTCGTCGGCGCGCGCCAGCCAGACGGCGGCTTCGTCGATGCCGCCCTGCGAGAACGCCAGCCAGGCGCGGATGTGCATCACGCCGGCGCGCAGCTGGGTCGGCTGCTCGCCGGTCAGCCGCATCGCGCCGTCGGCAAAGCGCTCGAGCAGCGGCCGCAGGCCGGGCAGGCCGGTGAGGATCGACAGGAAGAAGCAGCGGTCCCAGTCCTGCACGTCGTCGGCGGTCTCCAGCGCGTCGAGCATCGCCGCCACATGCTGCGCGACGTCCTCGCCGCGGCCCTGGGCGTAGGCGCCCCAGGCATTGCAGAAGCCCACGAAGGCGCGCACGCCGTCGGCCAGCGGCTGTTCGCGCAGCCGCGCCAGCGCGGCCACGCTCTCGGCCAGCGCGCCGGTGTTCTGCCGGCCCAGGCTGGCGTAGGCCCGGGCCAGCGCCGCCAGCGCGGCCTCGCCGGCAGCGGCGTAGCCGTCGGCGGCGCGCTGCATGCCGTCGACCATGGTCTCGAAATCGAAGCGCGGGAACGCCGCGCCGCCGCGCAGCAGCTGCAGCCCCGGCCGCGTCGCGACCTGCTCGGGCGGGAACTGCGCCAGCATCTGCTCGACCGCCGGCCCGCCGCCGCGGGTGATCAGCGCCGCGCCGCGCTCGACCAGCAGCCGCGTCGCCTCGTCCCAGGCGCCGGCGCGGGTCAGGTAGCCGACCGCGCGCACCAGGTCGCCTTCGTGGTCGGCCGCGCGGCGCAGCAGGTAGGGCAGCTCGCCGGGAAAGTCGCGCTGCAGCCGGCTCTCGAGGAAGTCGCGAAACAGGTCGTGCAGCCGCAGCGTCAGCTCGTCGGCGTCGAGGGTGGCGACGAACAGGCCGCGGCGTTCGACCTCGTCGAGCAGCCGCGCGGTGTTCGGCAGCCGCGCGACATGCTCGCAGCGCGCCACGCTCAGCTCGGGCAGCACCGAGCAGCGCAGCAGGAACCAGCGCAGGTCGGCCGGCATGTCGGCCAGCACCTCGCTGGCCAGGTAGTCGAACAGGTGGCGCTGGGCCGGCCCGCCGGCGCCGCGCGTGCGCCCTGCGCCGGCCTGGGCCGACAGGCTCAGCCGCAGCCCGGCAGCCCAGCCATCGGTCAGCGCCAGCAGCTCGCGCGCCGACGGCGCCGAGGCTTCCAGGCCGCTGCCGCGCAGCAGCGCGCCGACCTCGGCCTCGCTGAAGCGCAGGTCGTACTGGCGGAACTCGGCCAGGTCGCCGCTGGCCCGCCAGCGGGCCAGCGACAGCGGCGGGTCGACCCGGCTGGCGATCGCCACGCCCCAGTGCTCGGGCAGGCGCTCGATCACCGCCTGCAGCAGTTCGAAGACCTGCGGGTCGGCCAGCCGGTGGGCGTCGTCGATCACGATCAGCCCGCGCGCGACCTCGGTGGCCGCCAGCGCGTTGACCAGCTCGCGGGCGACGTCGCGCAGCCCGTGCTCGGCCTGCGCCAGCGTGCCCAGCGCCTCGGGCGAGACGCGCCAGGGCAGGTCGTGCGGCTCCAGCGCCGTCGTCAGGCAGGCCAGGAAGCGCTGCAGCCGGTCGTCCTCGTCGACCGACACCCAGGCCAGCGCACTGCCGTCGCCGAGGCGCCGGATCTGCCGCGTCAGCGCGGCGGTCTTGCCATAGCCGGCCGGGGCCACCAGCAACGTCAGCCGGTGGTGGCGCAGCGCGATGTCCAGCGCCTGCTCCAGCGTCGGGCGTTCGACCAGGCTGGTGCGCGATCGCGGCGGCTGGATCTTGGCCAGCGCGAACGCGGTGGGCGAGTCCATCGACAGCATGGGCCGATTCTGCAGCAGTGCCGGCCGCGCCGAAGCGCCGGTCGCGCAGCTCGCCGGGGAGGGTCCATGGCCCATCCCCCCGAACGGGGTGGCCCTGCGCCGGCAGCGCGGCTGGCTCCTTCGGGCGATGTGCCGGGGCGGGGCGTTTTCGACACTGAAGGCCTTCCCACCACCGACCCGAACCCCCCCCCCCGAAGGAGCCGAGATGACCACCGCCACCCTGACCCGCGACCCTGCCGTCACCCGCACCGCGCCGCGGCTCGACCTCTATGCGCCGATCCACAAGGCGCTGCGCAGCTGCATGATGGACACGCTGATGCGCATCGGCCGGCTCGACGTCGGCGACGCTGCCGAGATGCAGGCCACGCTGGGCCAGTTCGACGCGCTGCTGCAGCTGTGCAGGTCGCACCTGCAGCACGAGAACGAATTCGTGCACCCGGCGATCGAGGCCCGCGAAGGCGGCCGCTCGCGGCGCATCGCCGGCGAGCATGTCGAGCACCTGGCCCACATCGACGCGCTGCGCGACGAGGCGACGGCGCTGCGCGCGGCCGAGGGCGAGCGGCGCCAGCTGCTGGCGCTGCGGCTGTACCGCCACCTGGCGCTGTTCGTCGCCGACAACTTCCAGCACATGCAGCTGGAGGAGACCGTGCACAACGCCAGCCTCTGGGCGCACTACCGCGACGAGGAACTGGCCGCGCTGCACGACCGCCTGCTGGCCAGCGTGCCGCCGGTCGAGATGCTGAGGGTGCTGCGCTGGATGATCCCGGCACTGAACCCGGCCGAGCGCGCCGCGCTGGTCGGCGGCAGGAAGGCCGGGATGCCGCCCGAGGCGCTGTTCGGCCTGCTCGACCAGGTGCGTGCGCACCTGGACGAGCGCGGCTGGGACAAGCTGGCGCGTGCGATCGGCGTGCCGCAGCAGCCCGGGCTGGTCGAAGTCGCCTGAGCGCAGTCGCCGCCATCCCCCCCCCCACGTCCGAGGAGCATCGACATGAAGCGCTGGATCAAGACCTCGCTGGCGGCCGTGGCCAGTCTCGCCGCACTCGGCGCCGCCACCCTGGCAACGGGCGCCTGGCTCGGCGAGCGCAAGGCCCAGCGCCGCATCGAGCTCGCCGTCGCGCCGGTGGCGGTGCCTGGCGACGCCGCCGCAATGGCCCGTGGCCGCTACCTGTTCGCCAGCCGCGGCTGCGTCGATTGCCACGGCGCCGACGGCGCCGGCCGCGCCTTCATCGACGCCGGCGGTTTCTACGTCAAGGCGCCGAACATCAGCCCCGGGCCGGGCAGCGTGGTCGCCGGCTACCGCGCCGAGGACTGGGTGCGCACCGTGCGCCACGGTGTCAAGCCCGACGGCCGGCCGCTGTTCATCATGCCCGCCGAGGACTACAGCCGCTGGAGCGATGCCGACCTCGGCGCGCTGGTGGCCTGGCTGCGGCAGATGCCGCCGGCCGCCGGCGGCGGCATGCAGGCGCGGGTGCCGGTGCTGGTGAAGGTGCTGTATGCGGTCGGCGTGATCCGCGACGCCGCCGAGAAGATCGACCATCGCCAGCGGGCGCCTGCGGTGGTGGCCGCCGACGGCTCACCGGCCCACGGCGCCTACGTCGCCGCGATGTGCGTCGGCTGCCACGGCGCGACGCTGACCGGCGGCAAGATTGCCGGCGCCCCCCCGGACTGGCCGGCCGCGGCCGACCTGACACCGGCCGGCAGCGCGATGGCCCGTTACCCCAGCGCCGAGGCCTTCATCGCGATGCTGCGCAGCGGCCGCCGCCCGGACGGCAGCGCCGTCAGCAAGGTGATGCCGTTCGAGTCGCTGCGCGAACTGGACGACGCCGACGCCCGGGCGCTGTACCGGCACCTGCGGCAGCTTGGGCCGGTGCAGGTGGCGGCGAACTGATGCTCAGGCCGCGGGCCTGCCGTACAGCACCATCTGGGTGCAGCGGAACAGCGCCAGCGTGCGGCCGCTCTCGCGGTGGCTGACGGCGGCATCCCAGACCTGCGTCGTGCGGCCGCGGTGCAGCGGCCGGGCGACGCATTCGATCGTGCCGTCGCGCGCCGTGCCCAGGTGGTTGGACTTCAGTTCCACCGTCGTGAAGCCGGCCGCGTCGGCCGGCAGGTTGTTGACGCAGCCGTAACCGCACAGCGTGTCGGCCAGCGTGATCAGGCTGCCGGCATGCAGGAAGCCGTTGGGCGCCATCAGCTCGGGCCGGAACGCCAGCTCGCCGCGCATCTCGTCGGTGCCGGACCGGGTCACGACCAGGCCCAGGTGGCCGGGCAGGCGGCCGATGCTGCGCTGGTTGAACTGCTCTGCGGTGATCGTCATGGCGGCGCTCGCGGGCGGGGTCGAAGCGGACCATGATGCCGCAAGCCGCCCGCCCGCGCCGGCCTGGGGTGGCCGCCGGCGGCGCTGCTACCCTTGGCGCATGCGCGACGAATCGCCGCTTCGCCGCCGGCTGGCCCGGCTGCTGGGCCCCTGGGTGCACGAGGTCGACGGCGAGACCTTGCGCGCCGACGGCCAGGCCGGGCTGCTCGGCGCGGTGCTGGTGCTGCCGCAGGGCATCGCCTTCGCCGCCCTGGCCGGCCTGCCGCCGGCGATGGGCCTGGCGGCGTCGGCGCTGCCCTGCGCGGTCGCGGCGCTGGCGGGATCGAGCCGGCACGTGATGTCCGGACCGACCAACGCGACCTCGCTGGCGCTGGGGGCGATGCTGCTGCCGCTGGCCGGCGGCGACCCCGGCCAGCTGCTGCCGCTGGCGCTGGCGCTGACGCTGGGCGTCGGCCTGATGCAGATCGCGCTGGCGCTGGCGCGCCTGGGCGCATTGGCCAACTTCATCTCGCCGTCGGTGATGCTCGGCTTCACCACCGGCGCGGCGGGCCTGATCGCCTGGTATGCGCTGGCCGGCCTGCTGGGGGCGAGCGGCCGGGCGTCGCCGCTGCAGGCCTGGACGCAGGGCCTGTCGTGGCCGTCGATCGCGGTCGGCACGCTCACGCTGCTGCTGGCGATGGCCGGGCGGCGCTGGTGGCGGCGCGGCCCGCACCTGCTGGTGGCGCTCGCCGTCGGCGGCGTGCTGGGCTGGTGGCTGACGCAGCACGCGGCGGCGGGGGCGCCGGTGCCGCTGCGGGTCGGCAGCCCGCCGTCGGCCTGGCCGCATTGGCATGCGCCCTGGGACGACCTCGCCGTCCTGGTGGCGGTCGGTTCGCCGCTGCTGCAGGCCGCGCTGGCGCTGACCATCGTCGCGCTGGGCCAGTCGATGGCGATCGCCAAGGCGCTGGCCTCGCGCACCGGACAGGTGCTCGACGTCAACCGCGAATGCCTGGGCCAGGGCCTGGCCAACCTGAGCGCCGGCCTGGGCTCGGGCATGGTGGTCTGCGGCTCGCTGAACCGATCGATGCCCAACCTGGAGGCCGGTGCGCGCACCCCGCTGTCGGCCGTGGCGGCGACGCTGTTCCTGGTCGCGATGGCGGCCCTGGGCGGTCCGCTGCTGGCCTGGATCCCGCTGGCCGGCGTCAATGCGCTGCTGCTGATCGCCGCCTGGTCGCTGTGGGACCGCGCCGCCTGGCAGCGCGTGCGGACCCTGCACCGCAGCGAGTTCGCGATCGCGCTGGCCACCGCGTTCGCCACGCTGACGGTGCGGCTGGAGCTGGCCGTGCTGGCCGGCGTGATGCTGTCGCTGGTTGCCTACCTGTACCGCACCGCCCGGCCGGCGCTGCGCACGATGGGCTTCGACGCCCACCATCCCGGCCGGCCCTTCGTCGTGATCGACCCCACGCCCGAAGGCACGCCGCCGCCGGCCGCGCTGCCCGAGTGCCCGCAGCTGAAGCTGCTGCGGATGGAGGGGTCGGTCTGGTTCGGCGCGGTGGCGCATGTCGCCGACCGCCTGCGCGGCCTGCGCCAGCGCGCCCGGGCCTCGCCCGAGGGCCAGCGCCACCTGCTGGTGATGGTCAAGAGCATGAACACGATCGACCTCGCCGGCGCCGACCTGTGGGACGAGGAGCGCGCGCGCCGCCGCGAGATTGGCGGCGACCTGTACTTCCACCGCCCGCGGCCGCAAGTGCTGGCGATGTGGCAGCGCACCGGCTTCCTCGACCGCCTGGGCGCGGACCATGTCTTCCCCGGCAAGCGCAGCGCGATCGCGACCATCGTGCCGAGGCTGGACGCCGAGGTGTGCGCGCGCTGCACTGCGCGGGTGTTCGGCGAGTGTGCGCAGCGCCCCGGCGGCGCCGCGGCAGCGCCGGCTGCGCAGCCGGCGCGATGACCGGCATCGCCGTGCCGCCGCCGTGCGCCGACCGCGCCGCGCCCACGGCGCGGCTGTTCATCGCGCTGTGGCCGCCGCCGCGGGTGCGGCAGGCCCTGGCCGCCTGCCGCGACGCCACCGCCTGGCCGGCCGGCGCGGCGCCGACGGCCAGCGACAAGCTGCACCTGACGCTGCATTTCATCGGCAGCGTGGCGGCCGGCCGGGTGGACGCCATCGCCGCCGCGCTGCAGGTACCGGTGCAGGGCTTCGACCTGCAGCTCGACCTCGTCGAACGCTGGCGTGGCGGGCTCGCGGTGCTGCGGCCGCGGCAGCCGCCGCCGCGCCTGCTGCAGCTGCACGCCGAGCTGGCCGGGGTGCTGCAGCGGCTGGGGCTGCCGGTCGAGCCGCGTGGCTTTCGTCCCCATGTCACGCTGGCGCGGCGCGCCGCTGCAGCGGCGCCGGTGGCGCCGGCCGCGCCGCTGCATTGGCGCGCCAGCGGCTATGCGCTGGTGCAGTCCGGGCCCGATGGCCGGTACCGGGTGCTGCAGCGCTACCGCTGAGCGCCGCTCGGGACACCCATCAGGGCGCTGCCAGCCGCTGCGCCGCCTGGTGGATCGCCGCGCGCAGGCGCGGGTAGGTGCCGCAGCGGCACAGGTTGCCGTCCATCGCGGCGTCGATCTCGGCATCGGTCGGCCGCG
>JAEUOY010000170.1 GCA_016790515.1 Burkholderiaceae bacterium
GTGGCGGGCGTCGGCGGCAACACGCTGGGCCGCGGCGCATCGGCTTCGGTCGCCGCGACCGACGGCTGCGGCTGCCAGACGCCCTCGCGGGCGGCGCCCGGCGCGCGCGGCGCCGGTTCGCTCAGGTCGGGCGAGCGCACCGCGCCGCCCCAGCGCTGGCGGGTGGCCGTGCCGGCCGGGCCGCTGTGGGCCTCGGCGGCGACTGTGGCTTCGTTGCGGCCGGTGGCGTCGCTGCCGGTCAGCCGGATGTTCAGGGTGCCCCAGACGCCCTCGCCGGGGCGGGCGCTGCCGCCCGCCGCGCTGCCGAACACCAGCACCACCAGGACGTGGATCAGCAGCGCCAGGACCAGGCACTGCGTCAGCAGCTCCCGGCCGTCGGGCCGCGACGGCCCGGCCGGCGCGGGCATCGGCTCGAGGCTGAGGGTCGTCACGGGGGCGCGGTCGCAGGCATCGCAGGCCCCGATGCTGCCAGACGCCGACCCAGACGCCGACCCAGACGCCGCCGCAGGCGCCGCCCGCCGGGTGCAGCGCGTTGCGCGCCGGCCGGTTCAGCCGCGCCCGACGAAGGGCATCTTGGTGGCCATGATCGTCATGAACAGCACGTTGGCGCCTGGCGGCAGGCGGGCCATCGTCATGAAGCCGTCGACCACCGATTGCAGGTCCATGCGCGCCTCGGGCCGGATGCTGCCGTCGGCCTGCGGCACGCCCTTGGCCATGCGCTCGGTCATGTCGCTGGCGACGTTGCCGATGTCGATCTGGCCCACCGCGATGTCGAAGGCCCGGCCGTCGAGCGAGGCCGCGCGCGTCAGCCCGGTGATCGCATGCTTGGTCGCGGTGTAGGCGATCGAGCCCGGCCGCGGCGCATGGGCCGAGATCGAGCCGTTGTTGATGATGCGACCACCCTGCGGCGACTGCTCGCGCATCAGCTTGAAGGCCTGCGACAGGCAGAAGAAGGCGCCGTTCAGGTTGGTGTCGACCGCGCGGCGCCAGGTCGCGGCGTCGATCTGGTCGGGCGTCAGCACCGGCAACGAGACGCCGGCATTGTTGAACAGCAGGTCGAGCCGGCCGAAGCGCTGGCGCACGCTGTCGAACAGCGCGGCGACCGAGGCCTCGTCACCGACGTCGCAAGGCAGCGCCAGCGCACGCTCGGCGATGTCGCCGAACGGATCGCCGGCCCGGGCGATCGCCGCGGCCAGCGCGTCGGCGCGGCGGCCGGTGAAGACCACCCGCCAGCCGTCGGCCAGCAGCGCGGCAGCGCAGCCCTGTCCGATGCCGGAGCCTGCGCCGGTGACGACGGCGACGCGGTTGTGGGGGGCAGGGCTGGCCATGGCAGGACTCAATCGTGTGATGATTGCGACAGTCTGCCACAGGCCCCGGCGGCGCCAGCGTCCGGCCCGGCGCTCGGCAGGAAGCCGCAGTCGAGCAGCGGCAGGACGCCGAAGCCCCTCAGCAATGAGGGGTCTCCGTCGGGCTCAAGGCCCAGGGCTGCGCCCGCCCGGCGTGGCGGGCGACCAGGGCTGCGCCCCACCACGGCGCGCTGGGTGCGAGCATCGGGCTGCCGCGCCAGAAGGCCAGCCGGTGGGGCGCGGCGGCCGCCGAAGCTGCCGGACAGGGCAGGCGCGCCGGCCGGCGCCGAACCGGCATCGTCCCAGCGCGCCGAAGGTCAGCAGGGGTACGCCGGATCTCAGGCCGGCACCGGCTCGGCGGCGGCGGGCGCGGGCAGCGCCTGCGACCAGGCCACGCCGCGGCTCAGCAGGCGCTCGATCAGCTCGCGCACGCTGCGGATCTGCGTGCCGAACGGCAGCGCGCCGGCACCGCGGAAGTACAGCCCCTTCTTCAGGTCGCCGCGCAGCGCGGCGGCGAGCTGGTTGTCGATGCAGAACTGGCCCCAGCCGGGGGTGCCGTCGCGCAGGCCGCATTGCGCCAGGCAGTCGAAGGCCTTGGTGCAGCGCTCCTTCTTGTGCGCCACAGCCTGCAGCCTGGGCTCGGCCTTCAGGTAGGCCTTCAGCCAGGGCGTGGCCACCGCGCGCGCCGGCAGGCCGGCGACGCTGGTGAACTCGACCAGCTCGTCGTCGCGGGCCTCGGCCAGCACGCGCTTGAAGCCGTCGCTGGCGTCGCATTCGGTGGTCACCGCGAACGGCGTGCCCAGCTGCACGCCGGCGCCGCCCAGCGCCTGGATGCGCGCGATGTCCTCGCAGCGGCGGATGCCGCCGGCGGCGATCAGCGGGATCCGGCCTTCCAGCCCGGCCTTGCGCAGGAAGTCCAGCGATTCGGGGATCACCCGCTCGAAGTCGAAGCGCGGGTCGTCGAGGTCGGCGATCTTCGCCGCGCCCAGGTGGCCGGCGGCCAGCCGCGGGTGCTCGATGACGATCGCGTCGGGCAGCCGCTTCTTGCGCTCCCACTTCTTGACGATCAGCGCGACGCCGCGCGAATCGGACAGGATCGGCACCAGCAGCGCCTTCGGGAAATCGGCGGCCAGCTCGGGCAGGTCCAGCGGCAAGCCGGCGCCGACCACCACGATGTCGACGCCGGCTTCGAGCGAGCGCCTGACGTAGGCCGCGTAGTCGCTGACCGCGCGCATCACGTTCATCGCGACCAGGCCGCGGCCGTTGGCGATGCGGCGCGCGGCGGTGATCTCGCGCTCCACCGCCTCGAGGTTGGCGGCGTCGATCTGCGCCTTGGTGTCGGCGTCCATCCCGACGCGCGCGGCCAGGCCGCTGGTGCGCGCCATCAGGTCGGGGTGGTGGCGGCGCAGGTCGACCGAGCTGAGCGTGCCGACGCCGCCCAGCGACGCGACGGTACCGGCCAGCCGGTGCGCCGAGATGCCCACCCCCATGCCGCCCTGCACGATCGGCAGCAGCCGGCGGCCGCCCAGCGTCATCGCCTGCAGGCCGCTGGACGCCAGCAGCGAGAGCATCTGGGCCGGGATCGCCGACGGGGCAGGGGAGAGGGCGGCAGTGGGCATGGTGCGCCAGCCGCACAGCGGCCGAGAGTGGGCAAAACAGCCGGCAGCCTACAGGCCGGCAGTGTGGGCCGGGTTGATCAGGATCAGGGCCAACCCTGATTTTCCGTGCCAGGCGATGCGGCATCGACCCGGCCGGTGGATCGCATAGCATGTCCGACCCAGCGCCCGAGCACACCCGACATGAGTCCAGCCCAGCGTATCGCGCGGATCCCCGGCCATGGCCTCTGACGGGCGGGCGGTCGACGAGGTCGACGCGGTCGTCATCGGTGCCGGCGTGGTCGGCCTGGCGGTGGCGCGCTCGCTGGCGCTGGCCGGCCGCGAGGTGATCGTGCTGGAGGCCGAGAACGCCTTCGGCACCGGCACCAGCGCGCGCAACAGCGAGGTCATCCACGCCGGCATCTACTACCCCACCGGGTCGCTGCGGGCGCAACTGTGCGTCCGGGGCAAGGCGCTGCTGTACGACTTCTGCGCCAGCCGCGGCGTCGACCACCAGCGCTGCGGCAAGCTGATCGTCGCGACCGAGCCCGGCGAACTGGCGGCGCTCGACCGCCTGCTGGCGACCGCGATCGCCAACGGCGTGACCGACCTGCAGCGGCTGAGCGCTGCCGAGGCCCGGGCGCTGGAGCCGGCGCTGCACTGCGTCGGCGCGCTGCTGTCGCCGTCGACCGGCATCGTCGACAGTCACGGCCTGATGCTGGCGCTGCTGGGCGACGCGCAGGCCGCCGGCGCGATGCTGGCGCTGTGCTCTCCGCTGCTGGGCGGCCGCGTCGGGCCTCGGGGCATCGAGCTGGACGTCGGCGGCGACGCCCCGATGACCTTGCGCGCGCGCAGCGTCGTCAACAGCGCCGGGCTGCACGCGCCGGCGCTGGCCCGCCGCTTCGCCGGCCTGGCGGGCGAGGACGTGCCGCGCGACCACCTGGCCAAGGGCTGCTATTTCACGCTGCCGGGGCGCGCGCCGTTCTCGCGCCTGGTCTATCCGGCGCCGGGCCAGAGCAGCCACCTGGGCGTGCACCTGACGCTGGACCTGGGCGGCCAGGCCCGTTTCGGCCCCAGCTTCGAATGGGTGGACCGCATCGACTACCAGGTCGACCCGGCCGGCGCCGACGCGTTCTACGCCGAAGTACGGCGCTACTGGCCGGGCCTGCCCGACGGTGCACTGCAGCCGGGCTACGCCGGCCTGCGGCCCAAGATCAGCGGCCCCGGCGAGCCGGCCGCCGACTTCCGCATCGACGGCCCGTCGCGCCACGGCGTGCCCGGACTGGTCAACCTGTTCGGCATCGAATCGCCCGGGCTGACCTCGAGCCTGGCGATCGCCGAGCGGGTGGCCGAGGCCCTGGCGGGCTGAAGCCTGGATTCGCTGGTCGGCTGCGTCGGCAGGTTCCAGGACCCGCCTGGCCGCACCGGACGTCGACGACTGCATCGCCGCAGCGCCGGTCTCGCCTGCGCCGGGGACGAAGAGAGGCCATCTCCCGCGCGGCGCGACCCGGCCGGCAGTCTCAGCGCCGCGCCAGCGACCGGGCGCGGCCGCGGGGGCCGCGCGGGCTCGCGGTCGAGGCCTCGCTGGCGGGCACGATGCCGGGATCCTGCCGGCTGTGCGAGATCAGGCCCGCCAGCGGTCCGGAGGCGCTGACGCGGCCTCCGGCGGTCCGCGCGCCGGGCATCGTGGTCGGCGGCTGGGTCTCGTCCAGTTCGGCCGCCGCGTCGTCGGGCAGTGGCGGGACGATCACGGCGCCGCGCCGCATCGCCACGCCGACGGCCAGCACGTCGATCACCAGCAGGTGCAGGATGCGGCTGACCATCGGCACATGGGTGGCGATGTCCTCGACATTGTCGACGATCAGCGCCAGGTCGGCCTTCTTCGCCAGCGGCGACTGGCTGGCGGTGATCGCGACCACCGCGGCACCACGCGCATGGGCGCGGTCGGCCACTGCGAGCAGGTCGTCGACGCGCCCGCTGCTGCTGACGATCACCGCCACGTCGCACGGACGCAGCAGGTCGGCCGTGAGCAGCTGCCGGCGCGGGTCGGTGACCGAGCTCGCGGGCACGCCGAAGCGCAGGAACTTGAACTGCGCGTCGTCGGCGACCATGCCGTAGTGGCCGACGGCGTGGAACTCCACGCGGTCGGCCGCGATGAGCAGGTCGATGGCGCGGTCCAGCAGGTCGCGCTGGAGGTGGTCGCGCAGCTGCAGGATCGCGCTGGCCGTGTTGCCCAGCACCTTGGCCCCCAGCTCGAGCACCGAATCGCCCACCGTCACCTGGGTGTGCGTGATCGGCACCGTGCCGGTCAGCCCCGAGGCCAGGCGCAGCTTGAAGTCCGACAGGCCCTCGTAGCCGAGCGAGCGGCAGAAGCGGATCACCGTCGGCTGGCTGACGCCGGCAGCGCGTGCGATCTCGGCGATCGGGTCGTTGAGCACGGTGCGCGGGTGCGCCAGCACATGGTCGGCCACCTGGGCCTCGGCGCGCGAGAGGGCTTCGCGCGCACGCTGGATCTGCGCCAGGATGAAGGACGCCTCGCCGGCCCCGCTGCGCAGCTGCTGTGCCAGGATCGCCGAGGCGCCGACGAAGGTGGCGTGTTCGGCAGTGACGACGAAGGTCGGGATCTCCTGCAGGTAGCCGCTGAAGCGGCCCTTGTCCTCGAAGCGGGCCCGGAACGGCGAGCGGTCGAAGTACTCGCCCAGCCGCGGCACGATGCTGCCGCCGATGTAGATGCCGCCGAAGGCGCCCAGCGTCACCGCGAGGTTGGACGCTGCCGTGCCGAGGATGCCGCAGAACGCGTCCAGCGCCTCCCGGCAGAGCGCGTCGCTGCCGTCCAGCGCACGGCGCGTGATCTCCGGCGCGCCCGGCGCCTTGTCGGCGTTCGCGGGCGGCCGCCGGTCGGCGGCGAGCGCGGCGTGGATCAGCTCCAGCCCGGGGCCCGAGAGCAGGCGCTCGAACGAGACATGCGGATGCTGCGCCATGGCGTGGCGCAGGATCAGGATCTCGCGCTCGTCGCGCGGCGCGAAGCTGCTGTGGCCGCCTTCGGTGCCCAGTGCGATCCAGCCCTCGCCCGCCGGGATCAGCCCGGACACCCCGAGCCCCGAGCCCGACCCGATGAGCCCGATCACGCTGGCCTCGCGGGCCGTGCCGCCGCCCACCTGCCGGCGCTGCGAGGCCTCCAGCCATGGCAGGGCCATCGCCAGCGCGGTGAAGTCGTTGACGACGACCAGGGTGTCCAGGCGCAGCCGCTGCCGCAGCCGCTCGATGGAGAACTCCCAGTGGTAGTTCGTCATGCGAACCCGGTCGCCCTCCACCGGGTTGGCGATGGCGATGACCGCGTGCGTGACGCCGCGTGTCAGCTCGGCCGGCAGCCCGCTCAGGTAGGCGGTGATCGCCGCGTGCAGGTCGGCGTGGTCGGCGCAGCGCAGTGACGCGGTGTGCGTGAACAGGCCGGCGCCGGCTTCGAGCGTGAAGCGGGCGAAGGTGGCTCCGATGTCGGCGAGCAGCCGGGGCCGGTCGAACAGGTTCATGGCGTGGGCGTGCAGCGTTCGTGCGCGGGAAGGCGTGCGCGGTCCAGGCGGACGCAGGCCGGCCGGCAACGGGTCGGGTGGTCGGGCAAGGCCGGGGTCGCCGCAGCGGCCCCGTGGGTGCAGCGCGGGACAACCGGCGATGTAGCGTGACTACCTAGCGATCCACAGAGCATGGCCTTCCCCGCGCCGCAGAAACCCCCGCCGCGCGCCGCCTGTACAAGAGAAGCGACAGAGTCGCCGTGCCGAAGTCGATTGGGGCTTATCCTGAGTTGCGTGAATGCCAATGCTTCTTGTCTGAGTCTGTAGTTTTGCTACCTTTTGACATGTTGGCAATAGGCGTGTTCACGGACCGCGGCGCTCGCCGCGGCTTCCGGTCCTGGGCCATTTCGTGCACTGGAGACTGGATCTTGCGTCACCGTTTCGAACCATCGGGCCTGACCGGCCCACCGCGCCGTGCGGCGCCACGGGAGACGTCGCGTGAATGATCCGGGCCCGCCGGCAGCGCCCTGGCTGGTGGCCGACATCGGCGGCACCAACGTGCGCTTCGGTCTGGTGGCGGCCGGTACCCGGTCGGTGGTCGATGTCCAGGCCTTCCGCTGTGCGTCGTTCGCCGGGCCGGCCGAGGCGGCCCGGCATTACCTGGCCGAGCTCGCCGCCCGACAAGGGCAGGCCTTCCGGGCCCCTGGCTGGGCGGCCTTCGCGGTGGCCACCGCGGTGGGCGACGGCCGCATCGATCTGACGAACAGCGCCTGGTCGTTCACCCGCAGCGAGGTCGAGCGTGCGCTGGGTCTGGACGGGCTGCTGCTGCTCAACGACTTCGAGGCCCTGGCGCTGTCGCTGCCCGCGCTGGGCGCGCACCAGCTGCGCTGCCACGGGGTCATGCCGGTCGCCCGCGGCACGCTGGCGGTGCTCGGTCCGGGCACCGGGCTCGGCGTCGGCGGGCTGGTCGAGACCGACGGCGGCTGGCGCGCGATCGCCGGCGAGGGCGGCCACGCCACGCTGGCTGCGGCCGACGCCTTCGAGGACGACCTTCTGCGGGTCGTGCGCACCGAGTTCGGCCATGTCTCGGCCGAGCGTCTGCTGTCGGGCATCGGCCTGCCGGTGCTCCACCGTGCGGTGGCGAAGGTGCAGGGGCTGCCGTTCGAGGCGCTGGACGCCCAGCAGATCGGTCAGCGCGGCGCAGCGCGCAGCGATCCGGTGTGCGAGCGCACGCTGGACACCTTCTGCGCGATGCTGGGTTCGTTCGCGGGCAACGTCGCGTTGACGCTGGGCGCGCGCGGCGGCCTGTACATCGGCGGTGGTGTCATCCCGCATTTCATCGAGTTCTTCTTCGCCTCGCGGTTCCGCGAGCGCTTCGAGGCCAAGGGGCGGTTCCGCACCTACCTCCAGGGCGTGCCGACCGCACTGATCATCGAACCGCATGCCGCGCTCGCCGGCGCGGCGGCGGCGATCGAAGGCCGGGTCGCCCGGCTTGCCAAGGCAAACGACCATGCGGCCTGAGTCCCCGCGGCAGGGTCGTCCAAACGCAGTGCTGTTGCAGGCCGCTTCGTCCTGCGGCGGCAAGGCGGATTCCGGATGGCCGCTGCGGCGGTGTGTCCGGCCGGGGTTCAGCCGGCCCGGTCTTCGGGCTTTTTTCAACCGAGTCAATTCCTCAGAGGAGACTTCCATGCTTCACAAGCGAATGCATCTGGCACCGCTGGCGGCCGCTGCCCTGGCGGCGCTGTTCAGCAGCGGCGCGAGCGCGCTCGAACTCCACGGCTACCTGCGCGCCGGTGCCGGCGCCACGACCAGCGACGGCAAGGGCAACCAGGCCTGCTTCGGGCTGCCCGGCGCGTACAGCAAGTACCGCCTCGGCAACGAGTGCGAGACCTACGGCGAACTGCAGTTCGACCAGAACGTCTACGACGGCAAGGACGGCGTGAAGTTCGACTTCACGGCGATGTTCGCCTACGTCGCCGGCAACCAGGGCCAGCAGGACTTCGAGAACCTGAACACCGGCGACAACCAGTGGGCCTTCCGCCAGGCCTACGTCAACGTCAGGAACCTGCCGGGGCTGAACGGCGGCAACGTCTGGATCGGCAAGCGCTACTACAAGCGCCAGGACGTCCACATCACCGACTTCTACTACTGGGATACGTCGGGCTACGGTGGCGGCGTCGAGAACATTCCGGCCGGCCCGGGCAAGTTCTCGTACGCGCTGTTCGGCAACAACGAGAACGACAACAAGCAGATGTTCCGCCACGACATCCGCTACGAGGGCGTCGACGTCGGCTTCGGTGCGCTGGACTTCGGCCTGAACCTCAACCAGGGCCGGGCGAGCAACGGTGAAAAGGCCGAAGACGGCTGGGCGCTGAACGTGCAGCACTTCAAGGGCGAACTGCTGGGCGGCTTCAACAAGATCGCCTTCCAGTGGGGCGAGGGCTCGACCAACAACCTGGTCTACGCGTATCCCGACTACGGCGCGGACAGCAGCAAGAAGAGCTGGCGGGTGACCGAGCAGTTCGTGTTCCAGGCCACGCCGCAACTCAGCGGCATGGCGACCTTCGTCTACCAGGACCAGAAGAACAACTACACCTGGATGTCGGCCGGCGGGCGCCTGGTCTACGCGTTCAACAACTACTTCAGGCTGGTCGGTGAACTCGGCTACGACGCCGTCGAGCCGGACAACCTGAAGAAGGCCACGCTGACCAAGTTCACGATCGCACCGACGCTGGCGACCGGCCCGGGGTTCTGGAACCGTCCCGAGCTGCGGCTGTTCTACACCTATGCGAGCTGGAACGACGCCGGACGCGACCAGTGGGGCGGCGTCGCCGGAGGCACCGCCGGGCGCTTCGGCAACAACACCAGCGGCTCGACCGTCGGCCTGCAGATCGAAGCCTGGTTCTGACCGGCAGGCGTCGCGCGAGCGGCGCCTCGTTCGCTGCCGCATCATCGAAATGGGCACTCCGCAGAGTGCCCATTTCTTCGATCAGCGCCGCGCCAACGCGGCTGTCACTTGCGCGCCTTCAGCGCGTCCTCGAGGGTGAAGTAGGTCGTGCAGTCGCCCTGGTTGATGAAGACCTGGCGGCCCTGGTTCGAGAACCAGACCGAGTCCTTCACGCAGTCCTTGCTGTCGCCCTTGTGGATGATGTAGTTGTACTTGCCGTTGCGGAACTCGTTGGCCTTGACCTGCCAGTAGACGCCGAAGCCGTCCTTGCCGGTGGGCTTCATCGGCGCGCCCCAGCTGATGTTCAGGATCGGCATGTCGGACTTCTCCTTGCTGCCGACGATCTTGCCGTCCTGCACCTTCTCGAAGCTCTCCCAGAAATGCACCCCCCAGCCGTCGTAGTTGCCGTCGGGACGGTAGTAGTGCAGCGAGATCGAATCGGCCGGCACCTCGGCGACCTTCACGTCCTGCGCCTGCGCCGTCGGCGCCTGCAGCGGCAGCGCGGCAGCCAGCGCCAGCGAGGCCAGCCAAACACGTCGGTTCATCGTCTTCTCCTTCGGTGGGTCGTTGGATGCCGCGGCAGCGGCCGCGGCCGGTGGGGGTGTCAGTCGAGCGCCTCGAGCAGCACCACGCCGCGCGTGTCGGCAGTCAGCTCGACCGCCCCGGCCGCCACGCTGGTGACGCTGCCCGAGTAGGCGTCGCGCACGCGGGTGCCATCGGCGAACACGCCCTGCACGGTCAGCTTCACGCTGCCGCTGGCGCCGACCGCGGCGACGATGCGGTCGCTCGCATGCACACGCGCGAAGGTGTAGGGCGCGTCCGCCAGCTTGCGGTGCGTGCCCTTGGCGATCGCCACGTGGCGGGCGCGGAACTGTCCGAGCTTGCGCCAGTGCGCGAGCAGCGCGGTGTCGATGCCGTCCCAGTTCATGTCCGAGCGCGTGCTCTGCTGCCGGTCGCCGCTGGTGAACGGCCCGTCGGGGCGCGCCGTCTCGTCGCCGTAGTAGATCTGCACGCCGCCGGGCGCGAGCATCAGCGCGACCGCGCCGTCGTAGAGCTTGCTGCGGTCGAACAGCCGGGTGTCGTGCGACGACAGGTACGACAGCACGTTGTGTGTGGCCGGCGCCGCCAGCACCCGGGCGTAGTCGGCGAACAGCCGGTCGAGCGCGGCGCCGCCGGCGGCCTTCTCCTGGAAGTCGAAGTTGATCATGTTGTCGAAGCCGGCGTCGTAGATCGCCGTGCGCTCGATGCCCTGGCCCCAGTACTCGCCGGTCATCCAGAACGGTGCGTCGTCGATCCTCAGTGCGGGGTGCTTCGCCTTCCAGTCGGCCAGCGCGGCGGTGCCGGCCTGCTTCAGCGCCTGCCACGATGCGGGCTCGACATGCTTGACGGTGTCGGCGCGGAAGCCGTCGATGCCGTAGTCCCTGACCCACTGCGTCAGCCAGTTCACCAGGTAGCCGCGCACGGTGGTGTTCGGCAGCTCGACGGCCCGGGTGTCGGGCTTGGCCTTCAGCAGCGGCGGCAGGGCGACGGGCTTGTCCGATTCGGTCTTGAAGTCGGGCAGGTAGGCGAGCTGGCCGGTCAGGTCGTCGCGGCCGCCTTCGGTGTAGCCGCGCAGGCCGGAGCGGATCCAGTCCGGCCCCCACCAGCGCAGCCAGGCCGGGTCGTTGTAGTCGATGTAGCTGTGGTAGTCGCGCAGCGTCGCCGCCTCCCAGCCCTTCCACACCATGCCGGTCTTCTTGTCGGTGGCCGGCTCCCTGACGTATTCGCTCAGCGTCACCAGGTCGCCGTAGCCCGGGTGGTTCATCACCACGTCGAACAGCACGCGCACGCCCTGGCCCTTGGCGGTGGCGACGAACTCGCGCAGTTCGGCCTCGGTGCCCATGTTCGCGTCGAGCTTCGTGAAGTCGAGCGCGTAGTAGCCGTGGTAGGCGTAGTGCTTGAACTCCTTGTTGCCGCCGACCACCCAGCCGTGGATCTGCTCGTAGGGCGCGGTGATCCAGATCGCGTTGACGCCGAGCTCCCTGAACCAGCCCTCCTTCAGCTTCTTCGTCAGGCCGGCGAGGTCGCCGCCGTGGAAGGTGCCGATGTCGTCCTGCGGCTTCGCCTCGCGGCGGCGGCCGTAGCTGTGGTCGTTGGCCGGGTTGCCGTTGAGGAAGCGGTCGGTGACGACGAAGTAGACGATCGGGTTGTCGGCGAAGCTGCCCGGCCGGGACTGCGGCACCTGCGCCTGCACCGGTGCGAGGGCGGGGGCCGCGGCGAATGCGGCCAGCGCGGCGAGGGCGGCGAGGGTCTTGCGCAAGTTCATGTCTGCGACGCGGGCGAAGGGCGGCGCATCAGCCCTTGACGCCGCCGGCGGTCAGGCCGGAGACGATCCAGCGCTGCGCCAGCAGGAACACCAGCGTGATCGGCAGCCCGGACAGCACGGCCGCGGCGGCGAAGTCGCCCCACAGGTACTTCTGCTCGTAGAGGAAGTACTTCGAGCCGACCGCCAGCGTCAGGTTTTCCTCCTGCCGGAGCAGGATCGACGCCACCGGATACTCGATCACGCCGCCGATGAAGGCGAGCACGAACACCACCATCAGGATCGGCACCGCCATCGGCAGCAGCACGTAGCGGAAGGCCTGCCAGTGCGTGGCGCCGTCGACCTTGGCGCATTCCTCGATCTCCACCGGTATCGTGTCGAAGTAGCCGCGGATGGTCCAGATGTGCATCGCCACGCCGCCCAGGTAAGCGAGGATCAGGCCGGCGTGGGTCTCGATGCCGAGCCAGGGCACGTAGCTGCCGATGGCCTCGAAGATCGCGTAGATCGCCACCAGCGCGAGCACCGCCGGGAACATCTGCAGCAGCAGCATCGAGTTCAGGATCTGCGTCTTGAAGCGGAACTTCAGCCGCGCGAAGGCGTAGGCGGCGGTGGTGGAGATCGCGACGATCAGGAACGCCGAGATGCCGGCGATCTTGATCGAGTTCCACAGCCAGCGCAGCACCGGGAACGGCGGCTCGACCAGGCTGCCGTCGGCGGCCTGGTAAGACATGCCCAGCGCCAGCTTCCAGTGCTCGAAGCTGATCTGCTCGGGGATCAGCGAGCCAGTGGCGAAGTTGCCCGGCCGCAGCGAGATCGAGACGATCGCCAGCAGCGGGAACACGGTGACGCAGATCAGCGCGATCAGGAACCCGTGCGCGGCCAGCACGCGCCAGCGCTGCGACTTGCCGGTGACGATGGCCATCTGGCTTACCCCCTCTGATCGTTGACCTTGGCCAGCTTCAGGTTGGCCATCGACAGCATCGCCACCAGGAAGAAGATCACGGTCGAGATCGCCGCGGCGAGGCCGAAGTTCTGCCCCGAGTCCTGGAACGCGATGCGGTAGGTGTAGGACACCAGGATGTCGGTGGTGCCGGCCGGCACCTTGGTGTTCAGGAAGTCGGGCCGCCCGTTGGTCAGCAGCGCGATCAGCACGAAATTGTTGAAGTTGAAGGCGAACGAGGCGATCAGCAGCGGCGTCAGCGGCTTGACGATCAGCGGCGCGGTGATTTTCCAGAAGTTGGTCAGCGGCTTGGCGCCGGCGATCGCCGAGGCTTCGTAGAGGTCAGCCGGGATGGCCTTGATCAGACCGGTGCACAGCACCATGATGTACGGGTAGCCGAGCCAGGTGTTCACCAGCAGGATCATCACCTTGGCCATCGTCGGGTCGGCGAACCACGCCGGCTTGATGCCGAACAGTGCGTTCAGGATGTAGTTGATCTCGCCGAAGTTCTGGTTGAACAGGCCCTTGAACACCAGGATCGAGATGAAGCCCGGCACCGCGTAAGGCAGGAACAGCAGCGTGCGGTAGACGGCGCGAAAGCGCAGCGCCTCCCAGTTCAGCAGCACCGCCAGCGTGGTGCCGACCGCCAGCGTGAACAGCACGGTGAGGCCGGCGAAGACGACGGTCCAGACGAAGATCGCGACGAACGGGCCGCGGAAGTCGGGGTCGGCGATCATGCGCACGTAGTTGCCGAAGCCGATGCCGACCTTGAAGCCGGGTTGCTGCTTCTCGCCGGCCGCGCTCTCGTAGAAGCCGCTGTCGTGGTTGGGCTTGTAGACCGTGCCGGTCTTCAGCAGGGTCAGCGAACCGTCCGGGTTCTGCTTCCAGGTCGGCGTCAGCGGCGAGAACTCGCGCACGCCGGAATACGACAGCAGCTTGCCGTCGGGCAGGCGCAGCTTGATCGCCGCGAGCGCCTTGCGGTGCTTGAGCACCTCGCCCAGCGGCAGCGGCTCGCCCGGCTGGAAGCTCGCAGACTTCAGCGGCGTGGCGGCCGCCTCGGGCGACGCCTGCGGCTTCAGCAGGGCCAGCGGCGGCGAGACGAAGGTGCCGGCCTGCAGCGCCGCCAGCTTGACCGGGTCCTCCTCGTCCTCGGCTTCGTGTTTCGGGCTGAGCACGACGCGGAACTCGCTGCCGTCCGCGTGCAGCGTGAACGAGAAGGCGTCGCCTTCGCTCGGCGTCGTCTGATCCAGCAGGTAGGCCGTGGCCCGCTCGAAGGTCAGCAGGTTGGTCGAGGAGTAGTTGGTGAAGCCGATCTGTATCGTGTAGGCGAGCGGGAACACGACGAACACCGCCATGCCCGCCAGCCCGGGAAACAGATAGCGGTACGGGAACGCGACGTTCGACAGGTAGACGAAGAAGCCGAGCCCGAACAGGCCCAGCGTGGCCACCGCCCAGACCGGCTGCCCGGTGACGTAGATCTTGAAGACCAGCCACAGCGCCGCCAGCAGCGTGGCGATCGTGAACGGCCACTTCAGCAGGCGGCCCCAGTCGGTTTGACCCATGGTGTCCTCGAAGCGCCCGGTCGGTGCCAGGCTGTCGGCCCGGTGATGCGGCGGTTCGCCGGGACCGTGACCCCCGCCGTCGTGGCCGGGAGGCCGTTCACGGCGGCGGCCCGCCCGGGCCGCCGGCCGCCCAGCTCACTTGCCCAGCATGCGCGCCGCGGCCGCGTCCAGCGCTTCCTTGGGGCTCTGGCGGCCGTTGGTGATGTTCTCCAGCGCCGAGGCCATCGACGACCAGAACTTGCCCATCTCGGGGATGTTGGGCATCGGCTCGCCGCGCTTGGCGTTCTCCATCGTCGCCTTGATGTTCGGGTTCTCGGCCAGTTCCTTGAAGAAGGCCTTGTTCGCCGGGGTGCCCAGCGGCACGTCGGCGTTGACCATCTTCAGGCCCTCGACCTTCAGCAGGTGGTTCTCGATGAACTCCTTGGCGACGTCCTTGCTCTTGCTCGGTGCGGCGATCATGCAGCCGAGCACGCCGACGAAGGGGCGCGAGGGCTGGCCGGCGACGTCGGGGATCGGCGCGACGCCGAAGTCGATGTTGCTCTTCTTCAGGTTGTCCCAGGCCCAGGGGCCGGAGATCATCATCGCGACCTCGCCCTTGTTGAAGGCGCCTTCCATCTCGGCGTAGCCCGAGCCCTTGGGCATCTGGCCGTTCTTGATCATGCCGGCCAGCAGTTCGGCGCCCTTGAGCGCGCCGGGGGAGTTGACGCCGACCTTGGTCGGGTCGTACTCGCCCTTGGCGTCGCGGCCGAACACGCTGCCGCCGCCGGCAGCCAGGATCGGCCAGGTGAAGTAGGTGTTGTTGTAGTCCCAGAGGATCGCCTTCTTGCCCTTGGCCGAGAGTTCCTTGTCGAGCTTGATGACGTCGTCGAAGCTCTTCGGCGGCGTCTTCACCAGCGCCTTGTTGTAGATCAGGCCGATCGCCTCGACCGAGACCGGGTAGCCCCAGGTCTTGCCCTGGTAGTTGAAGGCCTTCCAGGCGGTCTCCTCGATGTCGTCGCGCACCTTCTTGCCCGGGTTGATCGGCACGATCAGTCCCGACTTGGCCCACTCGCCCATGCGGTCGTGCGGCCAGCAGAAGATGTCCGGGCCCTTGCCGGCGGCGGCGGCCTGCTGGAACTTGCCGGGTGCGTCCTCGGGGTGCTCGACGGTCACCGGCACGCCGGCGGCCTTGGTGAACGCGTCGCCCACCTTCTGCAAGCCGTTGTAGCCCTTGTCGCCGTTGATCCAGACCAGCAGCTTGCCGGCCTCCTGGGCGCCGGCGGCGCCGGCAAAGGCGATCGCCGCGGTGAACGCCGCGGCGAGCGCGATGGGTCGGATGGCTTGGGTCGACATGTCTTCTCCTCTGTCGGTGTGGTCTGGGAAATCGGTCCTGAGGGGGGCTGGACCCGCGCGCCGGTCAGGCGGCCT
This sequence comes from Burkholderiaceae bacterium, assembly GCA_016790515.1. Classification (GTDB taxonomy): domain Bacteria; phylum Pseudomonadota; class Gammaproteobacteria; order Burkholderiales; family Burkholderiaceae_C; genus Pseudaquabacterium. The sequence continues at coordinate 15,609 of JAEUOY010000170.1, forward strand.
TGCGCGCGGGCATCCGGTAGTGGCGCTGGAACGCGCGGCCCGAGGCGTCGAACAGGTAGCAGGCTTCGGCAGGGATGCCGAGCGTGACCACGTCGCCGTTGGCCGCCGTCGACTCGCCGCCGAGTTCGCAGGTCAGCGCCTCCTCGACGCCCGGGAAGGCGAAGTAGCCATGGGTGTGGCTGCCCAGCGACTCGACGAAGGTCAGCCGGGCCTCCAGCGTGTTCTCGCTGCCGCCGATCACGAAGTGCTCGGGCCGCACGCCCAGCGTGACCTTGTCTCCGGGCCTGGCCGCGGCGGCGTCGACCCGGGCGCGCATCGTGGCGCCCGACTTCAGCTTCAGCATCGCGGCGTCCTTGTCGGCGCTGACGATCTCGGCCTCGATGAAGTTCATCTTCGGGCTGCCGATGAAGCCGGCGACGAAGATGTTGCTCGGGTACTCGTAGAGTTCCAGCGGCGCGCCGACCTGCTCGATGCGGCCGGTGGACAGCACGACGATGCGGTTGGCCAGGGTCATGGCCTCGACCTGGTCGTGCGTCACGTAGACCATCGTGGTCTTCAGCTTCTCGTGCAGCTTCGCGAACTCGTAGCGCATGCGCACGCGCAGCGCGGCGTCGAGGTTCGACAGCGGTTCGTCGAACAGGAACACCTCGGGCTTTCGCACGATGGCGCGGCCGATCGCCACGCGCTGGCGCTGCCCGCCCGACAAGGCCTTGGGCTTGCGGTCGAGCAGGTGGTCGATGTTCAGGATCTTGGCCGCGCCGTGCACCGCCTCGTCGATCTCGGGCGCCGGCATCTTGGCCAGCTTCAGGCCGAAGGCCATGTTGTCGTACAGGCTCATGTGCGGGTAGAGCGCGTAGGACTGGAACACCATCGCGATGCCGCGCTCGGCCGGCGGGACGTCGTTGACGACCTTGCCGCCGATCTGCAGTTCGCCCGAGGTGATGTCCTCGAGGCCGGCGATGGCGCGCAGCAGCGTCGACTTGCCGCAGCCCGAGGGCCCGACGAACACCATGAACTCGCCGTCCTTGATCTCCAGATTGATGTCGTGCAGGACCTTCACGTCCCCGAAGGCCTTGTCGACGTTCCTCAAACGCACATCTGCCACTGGGTACCTCCACAGCCAGCGCCACCGCGCCGGCCGAAGCTTCTCGGTGCGGCATTCCGCGCGATGATGTCACTGATACACAAACGCGAAGTCCCTGGAGCGGAACGTCCGGCGTGCGGCATTTCGCACGGCGTTGTAGATAATATACAAGTCCGGCGAAGCTGAAGCTGAGGGTTTTCCGCTAGTTCTCGGTGTCTTGGCCTATAACAATCAACAACTTAGACTCCATCTGGCCCCCTGCGTTTGTAGCTTAACTACGTCACCGGACCGGCCCTGTCGTCGACGTCGTCCCGTCCCATGGCGGCCGGCGGACGGCAGCGGGTCAGAATGTCGGCGGGCCGGGGCCGTCCCCGGCCGACCGGACGCCGGTCCCACGAACCTCCGCAGGAGATCCAAAGATGCGTGCTGCACGCCGTTTTCCCCGCTGCCCAGCCGCGATCGCGGCGGCGCTGATGCTCTGCTCGGGCGCCGCGGCGCTGGCGCAGGACGCCACCGGCGGCCGCCCGCCGCTCGTCCAGCCCGACAGCGCGGCCGCCCGGGTGGTGCGCATGGTCTACAAGGGCGAGTTCGCCTATGTGCGCATCGAGGCCGCCGAAGCGCAGGCGTCGCCCGGCCTGCACCCGGTGGCGGTGGCGCCCGAGCTGCTGCGCGGCTCGCTGGCCGCGCTGCGCGTCGGCAAGGCCGCCGACGAGCCGCTGTTCAGCGACGCCGAGCTGGCCGAGATCGTGCCGCCGCTGACCAGGGCGCTGGCCGAGCTGCAGCCGAACCAGGATCTGGCCTTTGCCGTCGCCGGGCGCCACGGCGGCTGGACACCGCTGGCAGCCCGGGTCGTCACGACCGGGCGCATGTTCCGCTCCGCGGCCGGGCTGCAGTTGATCGTCGGTCTGGCGCAGCGGAGTTTCGAGAGCCAGTACCGGGCCACCGGCTACCTGATCCCCTTCGAGCCGGGCCGCCGCGCCGAAGTGGTCGACCGGACGGCGGCGATCACCGGGATGCCGCCGGGCGCCGGTGCCGCGCGGCCCGACTGGGTGACGCTCACGCTCGCGCCGGCGCCTGCGGCGGCAACGGCGCCGGGCCCGGCCGCTGCCACCGCTGCACCTGCCGCCCCCGCCGCTGCCGCAGCGGTCACGCCCGCCGCGGCCGCCGTACCTGCTGCACCCGCGACCGCACCTGCCGCCGCGGCCGCACCCGCCGCTGCCCGGTCACGCGACTCGGCGTTCTACGAGGAGCAGGAGGCGCGGCTGCGCGGTCTGAAGCGGCTGCGCGACGGTGGACTGATCACCGAGGAAGAGTTCCAGCAGAAGCGCAAGCAGGTGCTGGATCAGCTCTGACCTGCGGTCGTCCGCGCCCGGCGGCGGTGGCGACCGGCGGCCCCGGCGGGCTCGCCCACACCGGATCAGCGGATGCTGAACACCCGCACCGACTGCGCCGCCAGCACCACGCTGGCCTGGCCGGCCGGGTCGGCCGCCGCGTCGGCGGCGCCGGCAGGGTGGGCATTGGCGAGCACCGCGTTCGCGGGCAGCCCCGACACCGCGGCCGCGGTGGCGCTGCCGCCGTAGTTGATCGCCACCAGCGTTCGCTCGCCGCTCAGGCGCCGTTCGAAGCTCATCACGCTGCCGCTCGCCGACACGTTGTCGTAGCTCCCGCGGGCGATCGACGGGTAGGTTCGGCGCAGCGCCAGCATCGCCTGGTAGTGGGCCAGCAGCGAGCCCGGGTCCGACTGCTGCGCGGCGACGTTGAATCCGGCCACGTTGGCCGACACCGTGCGGTAGGGCGTGCCGGTGGTGAAGCCGGCGTTCGTGGTGTCGCCGGACCAGCTCATCGGGGTGCGCAGCCGCGGGTCGCCCGAGAGGTTGCCGCCGGCCATGCCGATCTCCTCGCCGTAGTAGATGAAAGGCGTTCCCGGCTGGAGCAGGTAGGTGGCGGCGGCCAGCTTGTACTGCGCGAGGTTGCCGCCGAACTGGTCGTAGGCGCGCTGGCCGGCGAAGCTGTCGTGGTTGGACAGCATCGTCGACAGGCCGGCCGGCGCGGTTCTGGGGTGGTCGGCCACGCGCTGCACCGCCGCGGCGTCGCCCTTGGCCGCGGCGATGATGTCGCCGTTGCGGCCGAAGGCGAACGCGCTGCCGCACGCCGTGGTGTAGCCGGCGGGGTCACTCGGGCCCTCGCAGACGAGAAAGCGGTTGGCGTAGCCGTCGATCACCGCGCGCATGCCGCCGAGCAGGGCGTAGTTCTCGGGCTGGTTCTCCCAGGCGCCGGCGCCGTTCTCGAACAGGTTGCCCACCGCGTCGAAGCGGAAGCCGTCGACGCCGCGGTTGAGCCAGAAGCGCAGGTTGTCCTGGTGCCAGGTCGCCACTGCGGCGTTGCGCAGGTTGAAGTCGGGCATCTGGTCCCAGAAGGCGGCGAAATAGCTGCTGCCGCCGTAGGCATGCCAGGGGTCGCCGCCGTAGATGTTCCAGCCGCCGGGCTTGGGGCTGCGCCAGACATACCAGTCGCGGTAGGCGTTGTCGCTGCCGGCGGCGCTGTTGACGAACAGCGGGTGCCGGGCGGCGCTGTGGTTGATCACGTAGTCGAGGATCACGCCGATGCCGCGTGCATGGGCCTGGCGCAGCAGCTCGTCCAGATCGGCCAGGCTGCCGTAGGCCGTCTCGACGCTGCGGTAGTCGGTCACCGCGTAGCCGTGGTCGCCGTCCTGGCTCTTCGTGACCGGCATCAGCCACAGCCCGGTGACGCCGAGTGCCTTCAGGTAGTCGAGCTGGGCCATGAGGCCGCGCAGGTCGCCGACGCCGTCGCCGTCGCTGTCCTTGTAGCTGCGCACGAAGATTTCCATGAAGGCGCCCTGCTGCCAGTGCGCCGGCAGCGCGCTGCCGGGGTCGGCGGCAGCGACGCCGCTGGTGTCCACGGCCGGCAGTGCGGGGGCGGTATCGCCGCTGTCGCCGCTGCCTCCGCCGCCGCCGCCGCCGCAGGCGACGAGGCCGACCGCAGCCAGGGCGACGAGCCAGCGGCGTGGCATGAGGGGCGGGTGGCGTGGCGGCATGACCGTGCGTCCTGGGCGGAGAAATGTAGTACGACTACGAAAGATGCCGGCGTAGTGGCGTCTTGCCCCAAATTCTAGGGGGAGCATTTCGGCCCTGTTAGGGGAAAGTCCCAAATATCGACTGTAATTTGACTTCAATACCATCCCGCTAGTCCCAGCCCGGCCGGCTCAGGAGCCGGGCCTGCACGGCGCGCGTCGCCGTCAACGCCGAGGAGACAGGCTCATGCGAACCGGCTTCGTCAGCTTCCTGCACCGCATGCTGGCGGTGGTGTCGATGGGGGTGGCCACTGCGCTGCTGGCGGCCTGCGGCGGCGGCCAGTCCGACGGCGCGGCAGCGTTGCCGACCGTGACCGCGCAGGGCGTGACGAACGCCTCGCGGGCGGCTGCGGCGGTCGATGTCTGCGATGCGGGCTATGCCACCGTGCTCAGCGCCGTGCCGGTGGTGGGCGGCGGGACGACCACGGTGCGCATCCACTACAACCGTCCGGACGCGAGCTACGGTGGCTGGACCGTCTACGTCTACAACGCGCCGGGCGAGGCGCTCGGCGGCTGGCCGGGCAAGCCGCCGACCGGCAGCGATGCCTACGGGGTGTACTGGGACATCCCGGTCTCGGCGCCCGAATTCAACTTCATCATCGTCAAGAACGGCGGCGGCGAGCGCGAGCCCTCGAACTGGTCCGGCAACACCGGCGACCAGCAGCAGTTCTGGCGGGTTGCCGACGGCACCGAGGTCTGGAAGCTCTCGGGCGACCCGACCCACTACACGAGCAACCCGCTGGCCACGCCCGACATCTCGTCGGTGCGCGTGCACTACCTGCGCAAGGACGGCAAGTTCGCCGCCTGGGGCGTGCACATCTGGCCCGGCAGCGGTGTCGACGTCGCGCGGCTCGAGCCCGGCGTGGTCATCGGTGACTGGATGAACGCGGTCGCGTTCTCGAGCTTCAGCAACTACGCGCAGCCGACGCCGAACGAGGTCGTGTTCGACATCCCGGTGCTCAACCCGAAGAGCGACCCGTCGCGCACCTCGCTCGAGTTCATCATCCACGGCAAGCCGCCGGCCGGCGACCCGAACGACAAGGACGGCCGCAACGACAACATCCGCGTCAACTACGCCGCGCTGAAGATCGAAGGCGGCGTCGGCGCGGTCTGGCTGCTGCAGGGCGACCCCACGGTCTACACCACCGCGCCCGACACCCGCCGCGTCTCCACCACCGAGGCCCGCGCCTACTGGCTGGACCGCTCGCTGCTGCAGTGGCCGGAGGTCGACGGCCGCGGCGTGTTCAAGCTGTACCACTCGGCCACCGGCCAGATCGTGGTCGAGAAGGACGCGCCGGTCCGCGGCGCCGATGGCTCGGTGCGGCTGGCGGTGTACGGCGGGGCGGTGCCGTCCGCGGTGGCCGAGCGCTTCAAGTTCGTCGCGCCGGGGGTCGTCGTCCAGGTGCCGAAGGCCAATCTCGGCCAGCAGAGGAACCTGCTGACCAACCTGCTGACCAGCCAGCTGGTGCTGGTGCAGGAGGATGCCGCCGGCAAGGTGCAGAACGCCACCACCGCGCAGCTGCCGGGCGTGCTGGACGACCTGTATGCCTCGGCGGCCGCCGAGTCCGATCTCGGCGTGCGCGTCGACGGCGGCGCGGCAAAGTTCAAGCTCTGGGCGCCGACCGCGCAGCGCGTCGGCCTGTGCCTGTACGACGGCGGCAGCGGCAAGGCCCTCGAGTACAGCACGATGAACAAGGTCGCCTCCAGCGGCATCTGGCAGGCCACGCGCGGCGGCGGCCGGGCCGGCAGCTACTACAAGTACGCTGTCGAGGTGTTCGTGACCGGGGTCGGCGTCGTGCGCAACCTCGTCACCGACCCGTACTCGCTGAGCCTGACCACCGACTCCAGGCGCAGCGCCATCATCGACCTGGACGCCCCCGCGCTGAAGCCGGCCGGCTGGGACAGCACGCCGGCGCCGGCGCGGGTGGCGAACGCCGTCGACATGACGATCTACGAACTGCACGTGCGCGACTTCTCGGCCAACGACCCGACGGTCTCGCCCGCGAACCGCGGCAAGTACACCGCGTTCACCGAAACCGGCTCGAACGGCATGAAGCACCTGAAGGCCCTGGCCGACGCCGGCCTGACCGACGTGCACCTGCTGCCGGTGTTCGACATCGCGACCGTGCCCGAGGCCGGCTGCGTGACCCCGGCGATCCCCAACGCCGGGCCGAACTCCGACCAGCAGCAGGCCGCCGTCGACGCGGTGCGCGATACCGACTGCTTCAACTGGGGTTACGACCCCTACCACTTCACCGCCCCGGAAGGCAGCTACGCGACCAACCCCGCCGACGGCGCGACGCGGGTGCTCGAGTTCCGCCAGATGGTGCAGGCGCTGCACGCCGCCGGGCTGCGCGTGGGCATGGACGTGGTCTACAACCACACCACCGCCAGCGGCCAGAAGGAGAAGTCGGTGCTCGACCGCATCGTGCCGGGCTACTACCACCGGCTCAACGCGACCGGCGGGGTCGAGACCTCGACCTGCTGCGACAACACCGCGACCGAGAACCTGATGATGGGCAAGCTGATGATCGATTCGACGGTCACCTGGGCCAGGCACTACAGGATCGACTCGTTCCGCTTCGACCTGATGGCCCACCAGCCGCGCGCGGTGATGGAGCAGCTGAAGGCCGCGGTGGACCGCGCCACCGGCCGCCGCATCGACCTGATCGGCGAGGGCTGGAACTTCGGCGAGGTGGCCAACGGCGCGCGCTTCGTGCAGGCCTCGCAGCTGTTGCTGAACGGCTCGGGCATCGGCACCTTCAGCGACCGCGCGCGCGACTACGTGCGCGGCGGCGGGCCGTTCGACGGCGGCGACAGCCTGATCGCCAACCAGGGCTACATCAACGGCCTGTTCTACGACCCCAACGCCCTGGGCGGCGGCAAGTCGAAGACCGATCTGATGTGGGCGGCCGACATCATCAAGGTCGGCCTGGCCGGCTCGATCCGCAGCTACACGCTGACGACCCACTGGGACGCGACCAAGCGCCTCGAGGAGATCGACTACAACGGCCAGCCGGCCGGCTACGTGACGCAGCCGCAGGAGGTGGTGAACTACGTCGAGAACCACGACAACCAGACGCTGTTCGACATCAACGCCTACAAGCTGCCGTCGGGCACCTCGAAGGAGGACCGGGCGCGGGCCCAGGTCCTGGGCGCGGCGATCAACGCGTTCAGCCAGGGCGTGACCTACTTCCACGCCGGCATCGACACGCTGCGCAGCAAGTCGATGGACCGCAACAGCTACAACTCGGGCGACTGGTTCAACCGCCTCGACTGGAGCTATGCCGACAACTACTTCGGCACCGGCCTGCCGCCGCAGGGCGACAACGGCAGCAACTGGTCGTTGATGAGCCCGATCCTGGCCGACCCGCTGGTCAAGCCGGGCTTCGACGAGATCGGCTGGACGCGCGACGCGTTCCGCGACCTGCTGAAGATCCGCGCCAGCTCGACCTTGTTCCGCCTGCGCAGCGCCGACGACATCAAGCGCCGGCTGGTCTTCTACAACACCGGCTCGGCGCAGCTGCCGACGGTGCTGGCCGGCCACCTGGACGGCAAGGGCTACGCCGGCGCCGCCTTCGCCGAGGTGATGTACCTGGTCAACGTCGACAAGCTGCCGCAGCAGCTGACGATCGCCGCCGAGAGCGGCAAGTCCTGGACCCTGCATCCCGTGCACCTGAACGGCGCCGACCGTCGCCCGGCCAACGACGCGAGCTACAACCCCGGCAGCGGCAGCTTCACGATCCCGCCGCGCACCGCGCTGGTCTACGTCGTGAAGTGAGGCCCGGCCCCGCGCGGCGTCCCGCCCCGGGGCGCTGCGCGGCCTGGTCGCACCCGCTGGACGCGCTTGCCCGTGCGGCGCGGCGTCACGCCTCCGGTCCGGGCAGCGACAGCAGCGACAGCAGCGCGAGGCCTGCCAGCAGCAGCGCCGAGGCGCGGTTGATGCGGCGATGCCAGCGCGCATCGAAGCGGTGGCGCAGCCGGCCGACCACGCTGGTCAGCAGCAGCCACCACATTGCCGAGCCGAGCAGCACGCCGGCGACCATCGGCGCCGGCGCGGCGCCCTCGATCCGTCCGGCCAGCGCGCCGAAGATCGCGATGAAGGACAGGATCGTTGCCGGGTTCGACAGCGTCAGCACGAAGGTGCCGGCGAAGTGCCGGCCCAGCGTGCGGCCGTCGGGCACCGCGGCAGCGCGCTGGGGCGGCGGGCTGCGCCAGATCTGCCAGGCCAGCCACAGCATGACCGCGCCGCCGCCGACGACCAGCCAGGCGCGCAGCCCGGTCAGCATGGCGATCAGCGCGCTGGCGCCGAAGGCACCGACCGCGCCGTAGACCGCGTCGGCCAGCGCCGCGCCGAGGCCGGTCGCCAGCCCGGCGCGCGGGCCCTGGGCCAGCGTGCGCTGGATCGTCAGCAGCCCGATCGGGCCGACCGGCGCGGCGATCGACAGCCCGATCAGCAGCGACTGCAGGAACACCGGTAGCTGAGATGCGGCGGACATGCCGGGCATTCTCCGCAACCCCTTGCCCGGCATGTGCCATCAGCCGATTCGAACGATGGTTTCGAGGCCGCCGAACCGCGTCGGCGGGGCCGGACCGCACACTGCTGCCTACGGTCGCGAAGGTCTCGCGGCCAACCGCCAACACAACGGCAACCGCAACCGCCCCCCCAAGCCAGGAGCCCGCCATGAGCCACATCGTCATCGTCTACCACAGCGGCTACGGCCACACCGCGAAGGTCGCCGAGGCCATCGCCTCGACCAGCCGCGCGAAGCTGCTGGCCATCGACGCCGAAGGCAACCTGCCCGAAGGCGGCTGGGAGGCACTGGCCGCCGCCAGGATGATCGTCTTCGGCTCGCCGACCTACATGGGCATGGCGAGCTGGCAGTTCAAGAAGTTCGCCGATGCGTCGAGCAGGCCCTGGTTCGGCCAGGCCTGGAAGGACAAGCTGGCCGCCGGCTTCACCAATTCGGCGACGCTCAACGGCGACAAGCACTCGACGCTGCACTACTTCATGACGCTGGCGATGCAGCACAGCATGCTGTGGGTCGGCACCGGCATGATGCCGGCCAACCACAAGGCCGCCACCCGCGACGACATCAACAACGTCGGCTCGTTCGGCGGCCTGATGACGGCGACGCCGTCGGACGCCTCGGTCGACGAGATGGTGCCCGGCGACATCGCCACCGCGAGGAAGTTCGGCGAGCGCCTGGCCGAGGTCGTCACCCGCTTCGCGGCCTGACGCCGCCGGCCATCCCATCAGCGCGACGTGCCGCGCCGCACCACCGGCGTCGCATCGACGAAGGGCAGGAGGCCGATCGCCTGGTGCACCTCGCGCGGCGCCAGCCAGCGGCCCTGGGTGATGACGCCGGCGACGCGGCGGATGTCGGCGATGTTCTGCGTCGGCTCGCCGTCGACCAGGATCAGGTCGGCACGCCGGCCCGGCCCGATCACGCCGCGGTCGGCCTCGGTGCCGGTGTAGCGCGCGCCGTTGCGGGTGGCGATCTGGATCGCCTGCGCCGGCGTCAGCCCGGCGCGCACGTAGCCGATCAGTTCGCTGTGCAGCACGATGCCGGGCAGGCTGTCGGTGCCGGCGACCATCGGCACGCCGGCGCGGTAGAGCCGGCCGGCGAACTCGCCGGGCAGCTCGCCATCGCGCTGCTGCAGGAACTGGAAGGTCATCAGCGTCAGGTCGACCACCGTGCCGCGGCGCTTCAGCAGCGCGATGAAGTCCTGCACCGGCGCACTGTCGAGCTCCAGCGCACCGAGCCGCTCGGCCGGCAGGTGGAAGCGTTCGAGCGTGCGCGTATCGGTGGTCGGCGTGACCAGGAAGTTCAGCAGCAGCTGGTTGACATGCTGGATCTCGTCGAAGCCCATCTCGATCACCTCCTCGGCGCGCAGGAAGGCCGGCACATGGCCGCTGACGCGCAGCCCGCGCTGGTGGGCGTAGGCCACCGTCTCGCGCAGGATCTCGCGCGGGAACGAGTTGTAGACCTTGATCTGCGGATAGCCGCGCGCGGCATACCAGTCGACCGCGGCGCGGGCCTCGTCGAGCGTCCTGACGACGATGCCCGAGCGCTGCGCGAACGGGCTGTTGCCTTCGATGAAGCCGGCCGGCACCACCTGCGGGTAGGCCAGCTGGCCGGCGGCGATCTGGGCCATCGTCTCCTGCAGCGTGCGGTTGTCGTTGGACAGGTCGCGGGTCGTCGTGACGCCGGCGGCCAGGTGCAGCCCGCCGTTGCCGCGCCAGACATGGTCGTGCATGTCGAACAGCCCCGGCAGCATCACCCGGCCGGCGGCGTCGATTTCGGTGTCGGGCGCGGCACCGCCGGGCGTGCCGGCCGGCAGCACCGCGGTGATGCGGCCGCGGATCACATGGACGTCCGACGCCGGGCCGAGCCGCGCGGCCTCGCTGTCGAAGACGCGGGCGTTGCGCACCACCGTCAGCCCGGGCAGCGGCTGCAGCCAGGCGGCGGCGCGCTGGCGCATCAGCGCATCGGCGGCGGCCTTCTGCCGCGCCTCGAGCTGGGGCAGCACCGACTCCCAGCCCTCTTCGACCAGGCTGGTCCAGCCCGGCCACAGCTGGGCGAACAGGCGCACGGCGCCAGGGCCGTCGCCGTCGGTCGCCCAGAGGTAGTTCGGCTCGAAGCCCAGGCCGATGTGCACCACCCGCTGCAGCGCCTGGCGGCGGCCGCCCTGCGTGACGACCAGGTGGTCGACCACCTGCTGGCGCAGCTGTCCGCCGGGCAGCAGCGGCAGGCGGCGCCCGGGCGCCGCAGCCAGCGCGGCGACGGCGATCGCGTCGACCGCCGGCGAGCCACCCATCGCGGCGTACAGCGCGGGCTGCGAACTGGGGGCCTCGGGTGCGGCCCGACCCGGCTGAAGTCAGGCCGCGCCCAGGCGCCACAGTGAGGTCAGTTCCGCGGCCCGCGCCGCATGCAGCGGATCGGTGGCATCGCTGGCGCGGCGATGCATCGGCCGGGTGTCGATGCGCCCCAGCACGCGCAGCCCGGCCGCGGCGATCCAGCCGAGCAGCTCGGCGCGCGAGCGCAGGCCCAGGTGCTCGGCCAGGTCCGACACGATCAGCCAGCCCTCGCCGCCGGGGGACAGGTGCGCCGCCAGGCCCTGCAGGAAGCCACGCAGCATGCGGCTGTCGGTGTCGTAGACCGCGGCCTCCAGACCCGAGCTGGGCGCTGCCGGCAGCCACGGCGGGTTGCAGACCACCAGAGCGGCGCGGCCCGCGGGGAACAGGTCGGCCGCCTGCAGCGTGACCGACCCGGCCAGCCCCAGGCGCTGCAGGTTGTCGGCTGCGCAGGCCAGTGCGGTCGGCGACAGGTCGGTGGCGGTCACCCGCAGCCCGCGCCGGGCCAGCAGGGCGGCCAGCACGCCGGTGCCGGTGCCGATGTCGAACGCGCCTTGCGCCAGCGCTGCCGGCGGCAGCGGGGCCCGGGCCACCAGGTCGACGTATTCGCCACGCACCGGCGAGAACACGCCGTGGTGCGGGTGGATCGACGCGCCCAGCGCGGCGATCGGCACGCCCTTGCGGCGCCATTCGAAGGCACCGACCAGCCCCAGCAGCTCGCGCAGCGATTGCACGTAGTGCTCGGCCACCGGTCCATGGGCCTGCAGCCCGGGCTCGCGCAGGTCGGGCGCGCGGCGCAGCGGCACGCCGTGGTCGGCGTCGAAGGGCAGCAGCAGGCCGCCGAGGATGCGCGCGCGATCGGCCTGCGCCCGGCGCTGGACGAGGAAGGCGTCCTTCGGCGTGGCCGGCCGGCCTGTCTTGCGCGCCCTGCTTGCCAGGTGGGCGTCGAAGCGCCGGCCCAGCGCCTGCAGCAGCTGGCGGGCATGCTGGTAGTCGCCCAGCCACAGCAGCGCGGTGCCGTCGTCCAGCCGGCGATAGGCCTCGTCGGCGCCGATCGAGTCGTCGGCCAGCACCACCCGCCGCGGCGCCGGGCGGCCGGCCAGCGAGCGCCAGCGTGCCTGCTGGGGCTCTCCGTCGGGGCCGGCCCAGCGGATCGTCTCCGGGGTTGCTGGCGCGGCTGGACGCATGCTGCGATTCTCGCCGCCGAGGCGGTGCCGGCTTGTCCCTTCGCAAGGGCGGCAGACCGTGGGGCCGCGAAAATCGCTGCCGATGAGTCTCGATGTGCTGCTGCTGGCCGCCGCGGTCCTGCTCGCGCTGGCGCTGCGGCCCTGGCGCGCGGTTGGTGCCGGCGGCCCGCCCTGGCCCTGGCTGGCCTGGTGGGCGGTGCTGCCGCTGTTCTGGGGCGCCGACCGCATCGCCCAGACGGCGATCATCCAGCCGTTGTCGGGTGCGTCGCTGCTGGTGCTGCTGGCCGGCTGGCCGCTGGCGGTGCTGGCGCTGCTGCCGGTGGCCGCGGTGACGATGCTGATGGGGGGCATGGCCGCCGACGAGGCGTTGCACCGGCTGGTCTGGCTGGGTCTGGTGCCGGCCACGCTGGCGATGGCGCTGGGCGCCGCACAGCGCCGCTGGCTGCCCAAGCACCTGTTCGTCTACATCATGGGCCGCGGCTTCTTCACGACCTGGATCGCCGCGGCCGGTGCCGGCGCGCTGGCGCTGCTGCTGGTCGACGCGCCGCCCGGCACCGACCCCGGCGACCTGCTGCTGGCGCGCTTTCTCACCGCCTCGGGCGAGGCCTTCCTGACCGGCATGCTGACGGCGATCTTCGTCGCCTTCCGGCCCGAGTGGCTGGCGACCTATTCCGACCGGCTGTACCTGCCGAAGGACTGACGCCGCGCCGGGGTCAGGCCGCCAGCGCCCGCCCGATCAGGATCTTCTGCACCTCGGAGGTGCCCTCGTAGATCTGGCAGACCCGCACGTCGCGGTAGATGCGCTCGACCGGGAAGTCGCTGACGTAGCCGTAGCCGCCCAGCACCTGGATCGCCGCCGAGCACACCGATTCGGCCATCTCGCTGGCCATCAGCTTGGCCATCGCGGCCTCCTTCAGGCAGGGCAGGCCCGCATCCTTCAGGCTCGCGGCATGCCAGATCAGCTGGCGCGCGGCCTCGATCCGGGTCGCCATGTCGGCCAGCTTGAACTGCACCGCCTGGTGCTCGAAGATCGGCACACCGAAGGCCTTGCGTTCCTTGCTGTAGGCCAGCGCGCACTCGAACGCCGCGCGCGCCATGCCCAGGCTCTGGCTGGCGATGCCGATGCGCCCGCCCTCCAGCCCCGACAGCGCGATCTTCAGGCCCTGGCCTTCGTCGCCGAGCCGGTTGGCAGCGGGGATGCGGCAGTTCTCGAACAGGATCTGCGCGGTGTCGCTGGCGTGCTGGCCCATCTTGTCCTCGACGCGCGCCACCGTGTAGCCGGGCGTCGCGGTCGGCACCAGGAAGGCGCTGATGCCGCGCTTGCCGGCGGCCTTGTCGGTCACCGCCATCACGATCGCGACGTCGCCGTTCTTGCCGCTGGTGATGAACTGCTTGACGCCATCGAGCACGTAGTCGTCGCCGTTCCTGGTCGCGGTGGTCTTCAACCCGCCGGCCTCCGAGCCGACATGCGGCTCGGTCAGGCAGAACGCGCCGAGCATGTCGCCGCGCGCCAGGGGTTTGAGGAAGCGCTGCTTCTGCTCGGCGTTGCCGAAGGCCATCAGGATCGAGCAGACCGGGCAGTTGTTGACGCTGACCACCGTGCTGGTTGCGCCGTCGCCGGCGGCGATCTCCTCGAGGATCAGCGCCAGCGCCAGGTAGTCGAGCCCGGCGCCGTCGTGCTCGGCGGGCACCGCCACGCCGTAGCAGCCCAGTTCGGCCAGCCCGCGCAACTGGGCCTTCGGAAACTGGTGGCTCTTGTCCCAGGCCGCGGCGTGCGGCGCGATCTCGGCCTGCACGTACTGGCGCACGGCCTCCTGGACGGCGCGGTGGTCGTCGGTCAGCAGCATCGAGGGGTCTCCGGTGGGGTGGGGGCAGGGCGGACCGCTCAGCGGGGCGCAAGCTTGACCAGCAGCGTGCCGCGGGCGACCACCGCCGGCGCCGCGCCGCGCACCGCGGCCTTGCCGTCGATCTGCACCAGCAGGCCGCCGAGCGCGGCATGCGGCTCGGTCGACACGACGCGCCAGGCCAGTTCGATCGTCTGCTCGGCAAACACCGGTGCCTTGAACGCGAAGTTGAAGTTCAGGCACAGCAGCTCGCGCGGCCGGTCGCCGTCGGGCCGCGAGAAGTGCGTCGAGGCCAGGCCGATCATCTGCGCGGTGATCTGCTCGCCGCTGGCGATGATCTCGCCGTGGCGCGCGCGCTGGGCGGCCTGCCGGTCATGGTGCAGCGGGTTGTCGTTGCCGCTGAGCCGGGCGAAGGCCGCGATGTCTTCGCGGCTGAAGCGCATGCTGCGGCTGCAGCGTTCGCCCGCCCGGACGGACGGGACAGCGGCATCCTCGACGCCGTTCACGGCATCTCGACGGCCATCGCGGTGGCCTCGCCGCCGCCGATGCACAACGCGGCGACGCCCCGCTTCAGCCCCCGCTTGCGCAGCGCGCCCAGCAGCGTGACGACGATGCGCGCGCCCGAGGCGCCGATCGGATGGCCCAGCGCACAGGCGCCGCCGTGCACGTTGACGATGTCGTGGGGCAGGCCGAACTCGTGCATCGCGGCCATCGTCACCGCGGCAAAGGCCTCGTTGACCTCCCAGAGGTCGACGCTCTTGGCGTCCCAGCCGGACTTCTTCAGCACCTTGGCGATCGCGCCGGCCGGCGCGGTGGCGAACCATTCGGGTGCCTGGGCATGCACCGCATGCGCCGCGATGCGGGCGACCGGCGTCGCGCCCATCCGGCGGGCGGTCGATTCGCGCATCAGCACCAGCGCGGCAGCGCCGTCGGAAATGCTCGACGCGTTGGCGGCGGTGATCGTGCCGTCCTTCTTGAATGCCGGCTTCAGCGTCGGGATCTTGTCGAGCTTGGCCTTGAACGGCTGTTCGTCGAACTTCACCACCGTGTCGCCGGACTTGCCGGGCAGCGCGACCGGCGCCATCTCCCAGTCGAAGCTGCCGTCCTCGTTGGCCTGCCTGGCCCGCGTGGTCGAGGCGATCGCATACTGGTCCTGCGCCTCGCGGCTGAAGCCGTACTTGGCGACGCAGGCCTCGGCGAACACGCCCATCGCCTTGCCGCGCTCGTAGGCGTCCTCGAGGCCGTCCATCGCCATGTGGTCGAACATCTGCGCGGCGCCGTACTTGACGCCCTTGCGCGCGAACACCAGGTGCGGCGCGTTGGTCATGCTCTCCATGCCGCCGGCGACCGTCACGTCGGCCGATCCGGCCAGCAGCATGTCATGGGCGAACATCATCGCGCGCATGCCGCTGCCGCACATCTTGCTGAGCGTCACCGCGCCGGCCGAGTCGGGCAGCCCGGCCCTGCGCATCGCCTGGCGCGCCGGCGCCTGGCCCTGGCCGGCCATCAGGCAGTTGCCCATCAGCACCTCGTCGACCGCGTCGCCGGGCACGCCGGCGCGCGCGACCGCGGCGGCGATCGCGACCGAACCCAGTTCCCAGGCGGCGAGCGACGAGCAATCACCCAGCAGGCCGCCGATGGGCGTCCGGGCGGCGGAGGCGATGACGATGGAATCGGCCATGGTGGGCTCCTTGGGACCTGGTGGATGGGAGTCTCAGGGCGCCGACGCAGCGGCGCGGGTGTGGGCGAAGCGCTTGTGCGCATCGTAGGGGAACACGTCGAAGACATGGCCGGCCGTGATGCGCTGCTTGTGCATCTGCCAGAAGCCGGCGTCGAGCAGGTCGGCATGATGCTTCATGAAGACCTCGCGCACGGCCGGGTTGCCGAGCAGGAACGGGCCGAAGGTCTCGGGAAAGACGTCCTTGGGGCCGACCGAGTACCAGATCTCGCCGGACATCTCGTCCTCCTCGTTGCGCGGCGCCGGCACCTTGCGGAAGTTGCAGTCGGTGATGTACTCGATCTCGTCGTAGTCGTAGAACACCACCTTGCCGTGGCGGGTGACGCCGAAGTTCTTCCACAGCATGTCGCCGGGGAAGATGTTGGCCGCCACCAGGTCCTTGATCGCGTTGCCGTACTCGATCACCGCATGCTTCATCTGCTCGGGGTTGGCGTCCTGCAGGTAGATGTTCAGCGGGATCATGCGCCGCTCGATGTAGACATGCCTGATCACCAGCGCCTCGCCGTCGATCTCGACCTGGCTCGGGCAGAAGTGCCGCAGCTCGGCCTCCAGCTCCTCGCTGATGCGCGAGCGCGGGAACGCGACGCTGGTGTACTCCAGCGTGTCGGCCATGCGCCCGACCCGGTCGTGGGTCTTGACCAGCAGGTACTTGCTCTTGATCAGCTCGCGCGTGGTGTCCTTCTGCGGCGGGAAGAAGTCCTTGATGACCTTGAACACGTAGGGGAACGAGGGCAGGTCGAAGACCAGCATCACCATGCCCTTGATGCCCGGCGCGATGCCGAACTTGTCGCTCGAGTGGCGCAGGTGGTAGAGGAAGTCGCGGTAGAAGTGGTTCTTGCCCTGCTTCTGCAGGCCGAGCGCCGAATAGATCTCGTTGCGCGGCTTGCGCGGCATCAGGCTGCGCAGGAACTGCACGTAGGCCGACGGGATCTCCATGTCGACCATGAAGTAGGCGCGCGCGAAGCTGAACAGCATCAGCAGATCGTCCTCGGCGAACAGCGCGGCGTCGATGTAGAGCCTGCCCTGCTCGTTGTGCAGCACCGGCAGCGCGAACGGCGTCTCGGCGAAGCCGTTGACGATCTTGCCGATGATGTAGCCGCCCTTGTTGCGGAAGAACATCGACGACAGCACCTGGACCTGGAAGTTCGCGCGCAGCCGCACCTGCTGGCCGACATGGCGCTGCAGCGACTCCATCACCGCGTCGATGTCGCGCCCCAGGTCCTGGAACGGCCGCTGCAGCTGGAAGTTGTCGACGATGCGCAGCAGCGTCTCGCGCAGCGAGTCGCGCGTCGGGTAGTAGGCGCGGTAGGTCGGCAGCGAGGCCGGCTCGTCGTTCTCGATGTACTCGGTGCTGACCGCAGGCCGCACGAACAGGAAGGCGTTGCGGAAGTAGCTGTGATGCAGGATCTTGGTGGTGACCGAGTTGAAGAAGGTCTCGGCCAGCTCGGGCTGGTGGTGGTCGACCAGCAGGCCGATGTAGTGCAGCTTGACCTGCTGCCAGGTGTCGTCGGCGAGGTGGGCGGTGTCGAACTCGCGCTGCAGGCGCTCGACCGCCTCCTGCACGCGCAGGTCGTAGAACTCGATGCGCTCGCGCTGGGCGCGCTGCTGGCCGTGCCAGTCGGCGGCCTCGAAGCGCTGCTTGGCGGCGCGGTTGGTCTCGGAGAACAGCCGGTAGTGGCGGTTGAAGCCGTCGAGCATCGCGCGGGCAATGTCGTAGGCGCGGCTGTCGGTCAGGCGGTGCGGGAACATCGGCCGGCGCCCCAGCGCGGTCAGGCTGCCTGCGCGCCCTGGGTCTGCGCGTTCTGCTGCCGGTAGCGCTGCTTGACCAGCGCCAGCGCGGTGTCGTAGGCCAGGCCGACCTCGTCCGCCGACGCGACGGTGATGTGCAAGTCCTCGAGCAGGCCGTTGTGCAGGCCGTAGACCCAGCCATGCACCACCAGCTCCTGGCCGCGCTGCCAGGCGTCGGTCACCACCGTGGTGCGACAGACGTTGCGCGCCTGCTCCAGCACGTTCAGCTCGACCAGCGCGTTGACCTGCAGGCTCTCGTGCAGCCCGGCGAGGAAGCCCTCGTGCGCGTCCCGCACGTCCTGCACGTGGCGCAGCCAGTTGTCGACCAGCCCGGCCCGCTGGTTGGTCATCGCCGCGCGCACGCCGCCGCAGTTGCTGTGGCCGACGACGATGATGTGGCCGACCTTCAACGCGTCGACCGCGTACTGGATGACCGACAGCGCGTTCAGGTCGCTGTGCACCAGCAGGTTGGCGACGTTGCGGTGCACGAACAGCTCGCCCGGCAGCAGGCCGACCAGCTCGTTGGCCGGTACCCGGCTGTCGGCGCAGCCGATCCACAGATGCTGCGGCGTCTGCTGCTGCAGCAGTCGGGTGAAGAAGCCCGGCTCGCGGGCCTCGGTGTCGGCGGCCCACTGGCGGTTGTTCTGGAACAGTTCCTGCAGTTCGGTGCTCATCGCCAGCGGTCCTTCAAGAATAAGCTCGTGTTGCAGTGCACAGTTTACGCAGCGCGAACGACGCCGCGCCGGCTCACATCGTCTCGGCGAACAGCTCGCGCCCGATCAGCATGCGGCGGATCTCGGACGTCCCCGCCCCGATCTCGTAGAGCTTGGCGTCGCGCCACAGCCGGCCCAGCGGGTAGTCGTTGATGTAGCCGTTGCCGCCGAAGATCTGGACCCCTTCGCCGGCCATCCAGGTGGCCTTCTCGGCGCACCACAGGATCACGCTGGCGCAGTCCTTGCGCACCTGGCGAACATGCTCGGCGCCGAGCCTGTCGAGGTTCTTGGCCACCGTGTAGGCGAAGCTCCGGCCGGCCTGGAGCACGGTGTACATGTCGGCCAGCTTGCCCTGGATCAGCTGGAACTCGCCGATGCTCTGGCCGAACTGCCTGCGGTCATGGATGTAGGGCACCACGTTGTCCATCACCGCCTGCATGATGCCCAGCGGGCCGCCGGTGAGCACCGCGCGCTCGTAGTCGAGCCCGCTCATCAGCACCCGCGCGCCCCCGCCCACCTGGCCCAGAACGTTCTGTGCCGGCACCTCGACGTCGTGGAACACCAGCTCGCCGGTGTGGCTGCCGCGCATGCCCAGCTTGTCGAGCTTCTGCGCGATCGAGAAGCCCTTCATGGTCTTTTCGATCAGGAAGGCCGTGACGCCACGCGCCCCGAGCTCGGGTTCGGTCTTGGCGTAGACCACCAGCGTGTCGGCGTCGGGGCCGTTGGTGATCCACATCTTGCTGCCGTTGAGCAGGTAGTAGCCGCCCTTGTCCTCGGCCTTGAGCTTCATGCCGATGACGTCGGACCCCGCGCCGGGCTCGCTCATCGCCAGCGCGCCGACATGCTCGCCGCTGATCAGCCTGGGCAGGTACCTGGCCTTCTGCGCCTCGGTGCCGTTGCGCTTGATCTGGTTGACGCACAGGTTGCTGTGCGCGCCGTAGCTCAGGCCCACCGACGCGCTGGCGCGGCTGATCTCCTCCATCGCCACCATGTGCGCCAGATAGCCCATGTTGGCGCCGCCGTACTGCTCGGGCACCGTGATGCCCAGCACGCCGAGCTCGCCCATCTTGCGCCACAGGTCCATCGGGAACCGGTCGCTGCGGTCGATCTCGGCGGCGCGCGGCGCGATCTCGGCCGCCGCGAAGGCCTGCACCGCGTCGCGCAGCGCGTCGATGTCTTCGCCGAGCTGGAAGTCGAGTCCGGGCAACTGGCTCATCGGGTGTCTCCTGGAGGTGGGAAGTTCGTCGAGGTCGGCCGCCACCGAGCATGCCATGGCGGCGGCGCAGTGGCGCGGCCGGTGTCTTGAGTGACGTTTACGTAAACGTCAATCATAGCGGACCCGGCCGGCCTTCGGGGTGGTTCAGGGCCGTCGTCGCGGCCGGGCGGTGGCGGCGGCGAGCAACTGGCGGCAGCGCGCCTCGTGCTGGGCCAGCTCGTCGAGCGTGACGCGGATGTCCTCGAGCTGCTGCTCCAGCTGCTGGCGGTGGGCTGCCAGCACGGCGAGGAAGGCCTCGAGCTGCGGCGTGGCGTCGCTCTCGGTGTCGTACATGGTCACCAGCTGGCGGATCTCCTGCAGCGAGAAGCCCAGCCGCTTGCCGCGCAGCGTCAGCTTCAGCCGCGTGCGGTCGCGCTGGCTGTAGACCCGGTTGCGGCCGGCGCGCGACGGCGCCAGCAGGCCCATGTCCTCGTAGAAGCGGATGGCCCGCGGCGTGACGTCGAACTCCTGCGCGAGCTCGGTGATGGTGTAGGTCCTGGCGGGTCGGGCAACGGCGGTCATGGCGGCGGGCCGGACGATCGGCCGGTTGACGTGCGCGTCAATGTAGCCCATGCCGCCCACGCGCCTGGAAGCAAGGGCGGTGATCCGTCGCCGGCCCACCGCCCCACTTCGTGGCTGACCGTTGGCCGCCTGCGCGGTGCCTCGGTCGCTTTGCTCCCTGCGACGCCGGTGACGACAGCAGTGCGGTCAGTGTGCCGCCGACCGGTCGGCAGACCCATCCCCCTTAGGGGGGAGCGTTGTTGCGCTGCGTCAATCGAAGGCCGGAAGCACCTCGCTGCGCAGCGCTCCGCGGTGGTGCTCGAAGTCGGGCAGCACCGAGCGCACCACCTCCCAGAATGCCGCGCTGTGGTTCATCTCGCGCAGATGGGCCAGTTCGTGGGTCACGACATAGTCGATCACCGGCAGCGCGAAGTGGATCAGCCGCCAGTTCAGCCGCACCGAGCCGTCGGCGCTGGCACTGCCCCAGCGCGTGGCCGCCGAGCTGAGCGACAGCCGCCGCACGCGCACACCCAGCCGCGGTGCGAAGTGGGCGCAGCGCTCCTCGAACACCCGGCGGGCCTGGCGCTGCAGCCAGCTCTGCACCGCCTCGCGGATCTGTCCCTGCGAGGCGGTCTGCGGCAGGCCCAGGTGCAGCGTCAGCCGCGGCACGCCCGGCAGCGCCTGGGCTTCGCTGTCGAGCTGCGCGCCGCTGACGCGGGGATCGAGCAGCACGATCACCGTCTCGCCCAGGAACGGCAGCGTGGTGCCGTCCTGCCAGACCACCCGCGCCGCCTGCAGGCGCTGCGCGCGTTCGTGCTGCTCGTGCAGCTTGCGCAGGATCCAGCCGGCCTTGGCCTGCAGCGCCTGCTCGACCTCGGCCAGCGCGACCCAGCGCGGCGCACTGACGCTGAGGCCCTCGGCGCCGACGACGAAGCCGATGCTGCGCCGGCGGGCGCGGCGGAACTCGTAGCCGACCAGGTGCTCGCCCAGCGCGATGGCACGGTGCGCGCGCGGGTGATGGAAACGCGGCGGCGGCTCGGCGCGGGGCGGTGCCGCCACCGGTGGTCGTGGCGCGGGCGCTGCCGGCGGTGCGTCGAACAGCGAAAGCTGCTGCGCGGTCTCGTGCCGTCGGGCGCTGGCCATGATCGGCGATTCTACGAAGCCGGCGCCGGGCGGGCGGCGTCGTCGCGGTAGGCGTCGGGGTCGAGCCGCCGCATCTCGGCCTCGATCCAGTCCTCGACCTCGCGCATCAGCTCGTCGTGGCGCCGGCCCTCGACCGGGATCGGCCGGCCGATCGACACCTCGATCAGCCCGGGCCGCAACAGCCAGCTCTTGCGCGGCCAGCAGCGCGCCGAGGTCACGGCGATCGGCACGATCGGCGTGCCGGTCATCACTGCCAGGCGCGAGGCGCCGGTCTTGTACTCGCCCTGGCGGCCGCGCGCGCTGCGCGTGCCTTCGGGGAACATGATCACCCAGTTGCCCTGGCCCATCAGCCGCTTGCCCTGCGCCAGCACCTTGGCCCAGGCCTCGCTGCGGCGGCCGCGGTCGATGTGGATCATGTCCATGCGGCCGATCGCCCAGCCGAAGAACGGGATCCACAGCAGCTCGCGCTTGAACACGTAGGCCAGCGGGTGCGGCATGATCGTCGGGAAGGCGAAGGTCTCCCAGGTGCTCTGGTGCTTGGGCGCCAGCAGCACCGCGGCGGTGGTGTCGGCCGCGGTCGGCAGGTGCTCCAGCCCCTGCACGCGGTAGTCCACGCCGCAGATCGCCTTGGCGCCCCAGATCGTCACCTTCAGCCAGCCGGCGCACAGCCAGTACATCTTCGAGCCGCGGTGGAAGATCGAGAAGACCACCGCGACCAGCGCCCAGGGGATCAGGGTGGCCAGCAGGAAGGCGATGTACAGCGCCGAGCGCAGGTGGATCATCGGACGGCCTCGGTCGGCGGCGCCAGGTGGCGCGTCAGCAGATGTTCGGCGAAGGCGCCCAGGTCGGCGTGCACCCAGGCGCCGGGCACCTGGTCGAGCCACTGCTGCACCTGTGTCGCGTCCAGACCGGCGGCGCGCCCGGTCAGCACCAGGTGCGGCTCGCAGCCGGCGGTGCGCGCCGCCTGCAGGTCGCGCAGCGTGTCGGCCGCCAGCGGCACATGCTTCAGGTCGATGCCGTAGCGCCTGCCGATCTCGAACATCAAGCCGGGCAGCGGCTTGCGGCAGTCGCAGCCGTCCTCGGGCGTGTGAGGGCAGAAGAACACCGCATCGAGCCGGCCGCCCGCCGCCATCAGCTGGCGCAGCATGTGGGCATGCACCGCGTTGACCGACGCCATGTCGATCATGCCGCGGCCGATGCCCGACTGGTTGGTGGCCACCACCGCGTGCCAGCCGGCATGGTTGAGCCGCGCCACCGCCTCGAGCGCGCCGGCGATCGGCTGCCATTCCTCGGGCGCCTTGACGTGGTCCTCACGGAACTCGTTGAGGATGCCGTCGCGGCCGAGGATCACGAGCTTGACGACCGGTTGCATGGGGCGAGAGTGTCCCTCAAGCGGCAAGCCGGGCCAGATCGGCCACGCGGTTCATCGAAGCATGCAGCGTGCCCAGCAGCGCCAGCCGGTTGGCGCGCAGCGCGGCGTCGTCGGCGTTGACCATCACGTCGTCGAAGAAGGCGTCGACCGGCGCCCTCAGCGCGGCCAGCGCCTGCAGCGAGGCGGTGTAGTCGCCGCGGTCGAACGCTGCATCGGCGCGCGGCGCGACCTCGGCCAGCGCGGCGTGCAGTCCGCGCTCGGCCGGCTCGACCAGCCGCGCGGTGTCCACCGTGGCGGCGGCCGCGCCGGCGTCGGACTTCCTCAGGATGTTGCCGACCCGCTTGTTGGCCGCGGCCAGCGAGGCGGCCTCGGGCATCGCGGCGAAGGCGCGCACCGCCGCCAGCCGGCGCGGCACGTCGCCCAGCCGGGCCGGCCGCAGCGCGAGCACCGCATCGACCTCCTGCGCGCTCCAGCCCTGTTCGCGCAGCGATACCGCCAGCCGGTCGGCGAAGAAGCCCAGCAGCGGCGCCAGCACCGGCACCTGCTTGTGTTCGACGGCGAAGACGCCTTCGGCGGCGGCGACCAGCTCGGGCAGCGCCAGCGGCAGGTTCTTCTCGACCAGGATGCGGATCACCCCCAGTGCATGCCGGCGCAGTGCGAACGGGTCCTTGTCGCCGGTGGGCAGCGCGGCTATGCCGAACAGGCCGGCCAGCGTCTCGAGCTTGTCGGCCAGCGCCAGCACCGTGCCGGTGTGGTTGCGCGGCAGCGCGTCACCGGCGAAGCGCGGCTTGTAGTGGTCCTCGATCGCGATCGCCACGCCGTCGCGCAGGCCTTCGTGGCGGGCGTAGTAGCCGCCCATGATGCCCTGCAGCTCGGGAAACTCGCCGACCATGTCGGTCAGCAGGTCGCACTTGGCCAGCCGGGCGGCCTGCTGCACCTTGCTGTCGAGCACCTCGAACTCGTCGCGGGCCTCCACCGTGTAGGGCAGCGTCGCGGCGCGCAGCTGGTTGACGATCGCATGGGCGATCGCGCGCACCCGTTCGGCGCGCTCGCCCTGGCTGCCGAGCTGGCCGTGGTAGACGACCTTGGCCAGGCCGGGGATGCGCGATTCGAGCGTGCGTTTGCGGTCCTGGTCGAAGAAGAACTTGGCGTCGGCCAGGCGCGGGCGCACCACCCGCTCGTTGCCGCCGACCACCGCGCCGGCGTCGGCGGGCCGGATGTTGCTGACGACCAGGAACTGGTGCGTCAGCTGGCCCCGGGCATCGAGCAGCGGGAAGTACTTCTGGTTGGCCTTCATCGTCAGGATCAGGCACTCGGGCGGCACCGCGAGGAACTCGGGGTCGAAGCGGCACAGCAGCACGTTCGGGCGCTCGACCAGCGCGGTCACTTCGTCGAGCAGCGCGTCGTCGTCGACCGGCTTCAGGCCCGGGCCGGCGCCGGCCGCCACCGCGGCGAGCTGGCGCGCGATCTCGGCGCGACGCTCGGCGAAGCTGGCGATCACCGCGCCCTGTTCGGCCAGCTGCGCCGCGTATTGGTCGGCGTCGTGCAGCACGATCGGGCTGACCGTCGCCTCGAAGCGATGGCCATGGGTGAAGCGGCCGGCCTGCAGTCCCAGCGCGGTGACCGGCACCACCGCATCGCCGTGCAGCGCGACCAGGCCGTGCGCCGGGCGCACGAAGTGCACCGTGGTCCAGCCGGGGCGGAAGTCGGGGTCGGTGCCGGTCTCGAGCTGGTAGCTCATCAGCTTGGGGATCGGCAGCTTCGCCAGCGTCTCGGTCAGCGCCTTCTGCAGGCCCTCGGCCAGCGTTGCGCCGGGCACCCGGCTGTCGAGGAACAGCGCCTCGGCCTTGCCGTCGGGGGCGCGCTCGAGCCTGGGCAGCGCCGAGGCGTCGGCGCCCAGCGCGGCCAGCTTCTTCAGCAGCGCGGGGGTCGGCTGGCCGTCGGCGCCGAACGCCACCGACACCGGCATCAGCTTCTGCCGCAGCGCACGGTCGGCGGCCCTGGTGGCCACCGCGCTGAGCTGCGCGGCCAGCCGGCGCGGCGATGCGAACGGGGTGACGACCGCGCCATCGCCAACCAGGCCCTGGGCCTTCAAGCCGGCGGCCAGGCCGCCGGCAAAGGCCTCGCCGAGCTTCTTCAGCGCCTTCGGCGGCAGTTCCTCGACGAACAGCTCGACCAGCAGGTTCTTCACGGCAGCAGTCATCTCAAGCCGCCTTCCTGTGGGCCTGGGTCTGGGCGATCTGCGCCAGCACGTCGTCGGCCCAGGCCCTCGGCGCCATCGGGAAGCCCAGCCGAGCGCGGCTGTCGACATAGCTCTGCGCCACCGCGCGCGCCAGGTTGCGGATGCGGGCGATGTAGGCGGCGCGCTCGGTCACGCTGATCGCGCCGCGGGCGTCGAGAAGGTTGAAGCTGTGGCCGGCCTTCAGCAGCTGCTCGTAGGCCGGCAGCGCCAGTTGCTGGTCCATCAGGTGCTTCGACTGCGCCTCGTGCGCGGCAAAGGCCTGCAGCAGGAAGGCCACGTCGCTGTGCTCGAAGTTGTAGGTGCTCTGCTCGACCTCGTTCTGGTGGAACACGTCGCCGTATTTCAGGCCATCCGTATAGACCAGGTCGTAGACGTTGTCGACGCCCTGCAGGTACATCGCCAGCCGCTCCAGGCCGTAGGTGATCTCGCCGGTGATCGGCTTGCAGTCGATGCCGCCGACCTGCTGGAAGTAGGTGAACTGCGTCACCTCCATGCCGTTGAGCCAGACCTCCCAGCCCAGGCCCCAGCAGCCCAGCGTCGGGTTCTCCCAGTCGTCCTCGACGAAGCGGATGTCGTTCTTCTTCAGGTCGAAACCCACCGCCTCCAGCGAGCCGAGGTACAGCTCGAGGATGTTCGCCGGCGCCGGCTTCAGCACCACCTGGTATTGGTAATAGTGCTGCAGCCGGTTCGGGTTCTGGCCGTAGCGGCCGTCCTTGGGCCGGCGGCTGGGCTGCACGTAGCCGGCCTTCCAGGGTTCGGGGCCCAGCGCGCGCAGGAAGGTCGCGGTGTGGCTGGTGCCGGCGCCCACTTCCATGTCGTAGGGCTGCAGCAGCGCGCAGCCCTGCTGGCCCCAGTAGTCTTGCAGGCGGAGGATCAATTGCTGGAAGGTGAGCATGGGGCGCAGGCAGTGCCGGGCCGGGCCGCCGCGTTCGGCGTGCCGTCGCCGGGCGGATCGAGGCGATGGAAGCGCCCGAGTTTAGCGGGCCGCCCCGTCGGGGCCGGTGCTCCGGCGCTGCCAGGCCAGGCCGACCGCCGCCAGCGCCCACAGCGGCCACAGCCCGGCCGCCGCGGCCCAGCGGGCAAACGGCGTCAGGCCCTCGCGGCCCTGTACGCGCGCCTCGAGCACGCCGCGGGTGAAGGCCGGCAGCTGCGCCGTCACGACACCGCGGTGGTCGATCACCGCGGTGGCGCCGGTGTTGGTGGCGCGCAGCATCGGCCGCTGCAGCTCCAGCGCGCGCAGCCGCGACACCAGCAGGTGCTGCGGCACCGCGATCGTGTTGCCGAACCAGCCGATGTTGCCGATGTTGACCAGCACCGTCGGCGCTGCGGCCTCGTCGCCGAATCGGCGCGCCAGTTCCTCGCCGAACAGGTCCTCGTAGCAGATGTTCGGCGCCAGCCGCTCGCGGCCGACCGCGAACGACGGCGGGTTCGGTGGCCCGCGGTCGAAATCGCCGAGCGGGATGTGCATCAGCTCGGTGAACCAGCGGAAGCCGGTCGGGATGAACTCGCCGAACGGCACCAGGTGGGTCTTGTCGTAGCGGTAGCCGGCCTCGGGGCGGTCGTGCGGCGTGCCGGCGGTGGCCGGCGACAGGCCGACGACCGAATTGGTGTAGCCCGACGCAAAGCTGCCCAGCGGCACGCCGACCAGCGCCACCGGTCCGCCGGGGGCGCCGAAATGGCGCTGCAGCGCCGCCCAGTAGCCGGGCGCGAACTCGGCCAGCTGGTCGGGCAGCAGCGGCACCGCGGTCTCGGGGGCGACCACTAGGTCGGCGCGTGTTCCGGTCAGCGCCTGCGCCACCCAGGCCAGCGCAGCCGGCATGTGCTCGACGGCGAACTTCTCGTCCTGTGCCACGTTGGTCTGCAGCAGCGCAACCTTCAGCAGGCTGGCGGGTCGGGTGAACTCCGGCGCGCCGCGCAGCAGGCCCCAGCCCGCCGGCAGCGCGAGCAGGCCCAGCGCCAGCGCCAGCGGCACGACGGCCGGCAGGACCGCGCCACGGCGCGCGCCGTCGGGCGAGCCGCCCAGCGCGAAGCCGGCGGCCGCGCCCGCCCAGGCCACCAGCGCGCCCAGGCCGTAGACGCCGACCCAGGGCGCCAGTACCGCCAGCGGCCCGTCGACCTGGCTGTAGCCGGTGGCGGCCCAGGGAAAGCCGGTGAAGATCACCGCCCGCGCCAGCTCGGCGGCCAGCCAGCCGGCGGCAAAGCGGCTGGCGTCGGCCAGCGGCCGGCCGCAGCGCCGGTGCGCCACCCAGGCCATCGCCGCAGCCAGGTACAGCGACAGCGCGGCGCACAGCAACAGCACCGCGGCAGCGGCCAGCGGCGCGGGCAGGCCGCCGTAGCGGTGCATGCTGATATAGAGCCACCAGGTCGACGCCAGCAGCCAGCCGCTGCCGAAGGCCCAGCCCAGCGCCGCGGCCCGGCGCGGCGTGGCGCGGCCGACGCCGGCGGCCAGCAGTGCAATGGCCAGCAGCGGCAGCGGCCAGGCGGCGGGCTCGACCATCGCCCAGGACTGCGCCGCCCCGGCGCCGCCGACGGCCGCCAGCCACGGCAGGTTCGGCCGGGCGGCGGCCGCAGCTGGCCGGGCGCCGGCGGCCACCGGCTAGGCGCGCGCGCCGGGCGCGGCGGCGTCCTGGCGCGCCACGCGGAACCAGCGCACCGCGCCGCCGCGGGTCAGCATCACCTGGAAGCGCAGGCCGTCGGCCTCGGCGGTCTCGCCGCGGCGCGGTACGTGGCCCAGCTGGTGGGCGATCAGCCCGCCGATCGTGTCGAACTCGTCAACCGGCAGCGTGGTGCCCAGGATCTGGTTGACCGCGCCGATCCCGGTGTCGCCGGCGACCCGGTGGCTGCCGTCGGCCAGCGTGTAGATGCCGTTCTCGGCCGCCGTGGCGTCGGAGTCGAACTCGTCCTCGATCTCGCCGACGATCTCCTCGAGCACGTCCTCGATCGTGATCAGCCCGGCGGTGTTGCCGAATTCGTCGATCACCATTGCCAGGTGGTTGCGGTTGGAGCGGAAGTCGCGCAGCAATTCGTTGAGGTTCTTGCTCTCGGGAACGAACACCGCCGGGCGCAGCAGCGTGCGCAGGTTCAGGTCGGGCGAGCGCTGCAGCTTCAGCAGGTCCTTGGCCATCAGGATGCCGATCACGTTGTCGCGCCGGCCCTCGTAGACCGGGAAGCGCGAGTGGCCGGTCGCGATCACCGCGTGCAGCAGGGTGTCGTAGGGCGCGTCGATGTCCAGCAGGTCCATGCGCGGGGCGGCGACCATCACGTCGCCGGCGGACAGATCGGCCATGCGCAGCACGCCTTCGAGCATGACCCGGCTCTCGGGGGCGATCAGTTCGCGCTGCTCGGCGTCGGCCAGGGTCGCGATCAGTTCATCGGTGGAATCGGGGCCTGGCGAGATGAACTCGACGACACGTTCGAACAGGGTTCGCCGGTCGGCGCTCGGCTTGTCCGCGCCGCGCGCAACGTGCGAGCGCGCGGGCCGTCCAGAATGGGGTTCTGACACAGCGGTGTCGAAAGTGGCGACAGGCCGGAGAATACCGCAGCGCCGGGGCCGCCTGGCCGCCCGCACGGCCCGCACGGCCGGTGACGATCCGCAGTAGAGTTCGCTCCCTCGGCGGCGGCCGACGCCGTCGCCCCATCCCTCGAGAACCTCGCCATGGCCACTGGACTGATCCCCGCCACCATCCTCACCGGCTTCCTCGGCTCGGGCAAGACCACGCTGCTCAAGCGCGTGCTCTCCGAGACCCATGGCCAGTAGATCGCCGTCAGCGAGAACGAGTGCGGCGAGGAGAACAGCGACACCGACATCCGGGACGCCGACTCGCAGGAGCAGATCATCCCGATGAG
>JAEUOY010000083.1 GCA_016790515.1 Burkholderiaceae bacterium
GTGCACGCCGCCGACGGCTACGCCCGCGCCACCGGCGAGGTCGGCGTCGCGCTGGTGACCAGCGGCCCGGGCGTGACGAATGCCGTCACCGGCATCGCCACCGCCTACATGGACTCGATCCCGATGGTGATCATCACCGGCCAGGTGCCGACGCCGGCGATCGGCCTCGACGCCTTCCAGGAGTGCGACACGGTGGGCATCACGCGCCCGATCGTCAAGCACAATTTTCTGGTCAAGGACGTGCGCGACCTGGCCTCGACGATGAAGAAGGCCTTCCACATCGCCCGCACCGGCCGCCCCGGCCCGGTGGTGGTCGACGTGCCGAAGGACGTCTCGCTGAAGACCTGCGCCTTCTCCTACCCCGACAAGGTCGAGATGCGCTCGTACAACCCGGTCAAGAAGGGCCACGGCGGGCAGATCCGCAAGGCGATGCAGCTGCTGCTGGGCGCCAGGCGGCCCTACATCTACACCGGCGGCGGGGTGATCCTGGGCAACGCGGCGGCCGAGCTGCGCGAGCTCGCCGACCTGCTGGGCTTCCCCTGCACCAACACGCTGATGGGCCTGGGCGCGACGCCGGCCTCGGACCCCAAGTTCCTCGGCATGCTGGGCATGCACGGCACCTACGAGGCCAACATGACGATGCAGCACTGCGACGTGCTGCTGGCCGTCGGCGCGCGCTTCGACGACCGGGTGATCGGCAATCCCAGGCACTTCGCCTCGGTCGAGCGCAAGATCATCCACATCGACATCGACCCGTCGTCGATCTCCAAGCGGGTCAAGGTCGACATCCCGATCGTCGGCGACACCCGGGAGGTGCTGGCCGAGATGATCGCCCACCTGAGGGAGTCGTCGGCGCGGCCCGACGTGCAGGCACTCTCGGCCTGGTGGGGCCAGATCAACGAATGGCGCAAGCGCGAGTGCCTGACCTACAAGAACAGCGCCGACGTGATCAAGCCGCAGTACGTCGTCGAGACGCTCAGCGAGCTGACGCGCGACATCGACAGCTACATCACCAGCGACGTCGGCCAGCACCAGATGTGGGCGGCGCAGTACTACCGCTTCGAGCAGCCGCGGCGCTGGATCAATTCCGGCGGCCTGGGCACGATGGGCGTGGGCCTGCCGTATGCGATGGGCATCAAGCTGGCCCGGCCCGAGTCCGAGGTGTTCTGCATCACCGGCGAGGGCTCGATCCAGATGTGCATCCAGGAGCTGTCGACCTGCCTGCAGTACAGGACGCCGGTCAAGATCATCTCGCTGAACAACCGCTACCTGGGCATGGTGCGGCAGTGGCAGCAGCTGGACTACGGCGGCCGCTACTCGCACAGCTACATGGACGCGCTGCCCGATTTCGTCAAGCTGGCCGAGGCCTACGGCCATGTCGGCCTGAAGATCGAGAAGCCGTCCGAGGTGCTGCCGGCGCTGAAGGAGATGATCCGGCTGAAGGACCGCACGGTGTTCCTCGACGTGCGCACCGACCCGACCGAGAACGTCTGGCCGATGGTGCAGGCCGGCAAGGGCATCACCGAGATGCTGCTGGGGTCCGAAGACCTGTGACCGGCCGAAGGGGGCCCGGGCCGGCGCCGTGACCGCGGTGCCGGCGGTGGGCTCTCGACAGGTTGCTCGCAGCTTCTGACCCATTCGATCCAACCCGATCCGGGCGCGGCCAAGGGCCGGCGGTTACCGCCGCCATCCCGAAGAGCCGCCGCCCGAAGGACTGAACATGAGACACATCATTGCCGTGCTGCTCGAGAACGAGCCCGGCGCGCTGTCCCGCGTGGTGGCGCTTTTCTCCGCCCGCGGCTACAACATCGAGAGCCTGACCGTCGCGCCGACCGAGGACGCCTCGCTGTCGCGCATGACCATCGTCACCACCGGCTCCGACGAGGTGATCGAGCAGATCACCAAGCACCTGAACCGGCTGATCGAGGTCGTCAAGGTCGTCGACCTGACGGAGGGCAGCTACACCGAGCGCGAGCTGATGCTGATCAAGGTGCGGGCGGTCGGCAAGGAGCGCGAGGAGATGAAGCGCATGGCCGACATCTTCCGCGGCCGCATCATCGACGTCACCGAGAAGAGCTACACGCTGGAGCTGACCGGCGACTCGGGCAAGCTCGACGCCTTCATCGAGGCGATCGACCGCGCCGCGATCCTGGAGACCGTGCGCACCGGCGCCAGCGGCATCGGCCGCGGCGAACGGATTCTCCGGGTCTGATTGCCCGCCCTTTCGAACAACCACCCCCAACACTGGAGAACCCCATGAAGGTCTATTACGACAAGGACGCCGACCTGAGCCTGATCAAGGGCAAGAACGTCACGATCATCGGCTACGGCTCGCAGGGCCATGCCCACGCGCAGAACCTCAACGACTCGGGCGTCAAGGTCACGGTCGGCCTGCGCAAGGGCGGTGCGTCGTGGGCCAAGGCCGAGAAGGCCGGCCTGAAGGTCGCCGAGATCGCCGACGCGGTGAAGACCGCCGACGTCGTGATGATCCTGCTGCCCGACGAGCAGATCGCGTCGGTCTACAACGCCGAGGTGGCCGCCAACATGAAGCCCGGCGCCTCGCTGGCCTTCGCCCACGGCTTCAACGTGCACTACGGCCAGGTCGTGCCGCGCGACGACATCGACGTCTGGATGGTCGCGCCCAAGGCGCCCGGCCACACGGTGCGCAACACCTACACCCAGGGCGGCGGCGTGCCGCACCTGATCGCCGTGCATGCCGACAAGACCGGCAAGGCGCGCGACCTGGCGCTGTCCTACGCCACCGCCAACGGCGGCGGCAAGGCCGGCATCATCGAGACCAACTTCCGCGAGGAGACCGAGACCGACCTGTTCGGCGAGCAGGCCGTGCTGTGCGGCGGCACCGTCGAGCTGATCAAGGCCGGCTTCGAGACCCTGGTCGAGGCCGGCTACGCGCCCGAGATGGCCTACTTCGAGTGCCTGCACGAGTTGAAGCTGATCGTCGACCTGATCTACGAAGGTGGCATCGCGAACATGAACTACTCGATCTCGAACAACGCCGAGTACGGCGAGTACGTGTCGGGACCGAAGGTCGTGACCGGCGCGACCAAGGACGCGATGCGCCAGATGCTCAGGGACATCCAGACCGGCGAATACGCCAAGAGCTTCATCCTGGAGAACCGCGCCGGCGCGCCGACCCTGCTCTCGCGCCGCCGCCTGACCGAGCAGCACCAGATCGAGGTCGTCGGCGAGAAGCTGCGCGCGATGATGCCGTGGATCAAGGCGAACAAGCTGGTGGACAAGAGCCGGAACTGATCTCGCCTCGAGCGGCCGGCCCGCGCCGGCCCGACCACGACGGCCGCCTGCCTCCAGTCGCAGGAGGCTTTTTTTTGGACTCCTGCATTGCCCCGGGGGCATGTTCGACAACGCGCGGGATCCTGGCCGTCCGCCTGCCGGCCGATCGACGCGAGTTTCATGCGGCGGCCGCCGCGATGGGCCATGCCGAGCGCGACACCGAACCGGCCGCGGCCTACACTGGACAGAAGCGAATGCTGCGCTGTCCGGGGAGGGGCGACGATGCCGAACCAAGCTGCGAAGAAGCAGGGACCGATCGCGACGGGCTGGCCGGGCGGCCGCCCCCCGCCGCAGGATGCGTTTCACGTCGAACGCATCGTCGACCCGTTCACGCTCGCCGAGGTGGTCGGGATGGTGCGCCATGCCGGCCACCCCTGGCGCGCCCGCTGCCCGAGCGACGACCACGACGCCGGCTGGCAGGCGATCGGCCATGCCTACCTCGAAGCGCTGGCGGCGCTGCCCGGACTCGAACTCGGCACCGAGCGCGCGCTGGCGCAGCGCCTGCGCGATGCGCTGGCGCCAGGCGTCGTGCGGCGCGAGCCCGCATTCGGCTGGCTCGCGGTGAGCTGGCCGCAACCCACCGACGCCAGCCTCGCCGCACCGCTGCCGCTGGGCTCGTACTGGGTGCAGCGCCGCGATGCCGCCGCGGGCGAACAGCGCACACTGGTGCTGCTGGCGGCCAATCTGCTGCAGCCGATCCAGCTCCAGCTGGGCAGCGACATCGGGCTTCGCATCGCGCTGCACCTGCGCGGTGCCGAGGTGCACATCCATGGCGTCACGTTGTCGGGGCTGTCCGGAAGCACCGCGTGGGACGCCGTCGAAGGCCTGCCGACGACCACGAAGAAGGTCGTCGAGTTGCTGACCGAGCTGCGTGAGCCGATCCGGCAGGCGCTGGACGTGCAGGACTTCGTCCGCATCACCAACCTTGAGCGCCCGCGCGATCGCAATCGGCGCGACGTCGGCGAGCGCTGGACCGCCAGCGGCCTGGCGGCCAAGCAGCGCGGCAGCCGAACCCGTCCGCCCGTGGGTGGCGTGCTGCGCGACTTCTGCGTCGACCTTGCCCGTGACGACGCCGATCCGGCGCGCTGGAAGGTGGTCGAGATCCGGCGCAACGACCATCTCGGCAGCGAGGCTCGGGCGGCACCGCAGGTCAGCGCGCAGGTGTTCGTCGCCGATCCGGCATCGCTGGGCGACGCCGGGACCCTGTCGCGCCGCCGCCCGACCCGCGACGCGGCGCGACTCGCCGGATACCGGATTCCGGTCACGTTCCAACTCGGTGCCGGCGGCGAGTTGCGAGACCCGGCCGGCCGCTTCGAGACCCGCAGCGCCAGCCCCGGGGGACGCAGCGCACGTGCCGAGCATCCGGTGCGCACCGGCGCCGACGGGGTGGTTGAGCTGACCCTCGGAACGGCCCGCAGCGGCGCCCAGGCCGGCGGCAGCGACCCGCCGATCCTGTCCGACCTGCAGGGCGCGCTCGATGCCCACCAGCGTGCGAGCGAGCTGTTCGGCCGCTTCGAGCGCTATGGCATCGATGCCGGCAGCTACTTCCGCTTTGCCCGGCTGCCGCTGGTGCAGCGCATTCGGCCGTCGATGCGCTGGGCCCCCGATGGTGAACTGCCGAATGCCGAGGTGCGCCCGTTCATCGAGCAGCCAGACGTCTGGACCGACGACGCCGTGCCGCTGTCGCGCCAGATGCAGTTGCTGGTGAAGTACGGCTCGGCCGACCCGCTGCACCGCGACATCCTGCCGCTGCGCGACGCCCAGGGGCAGCCGACCCTGCGCCGCAAGGCCCAGTACCTTAGCGTGGCCAGCGACCCGCGCTGGGCCTGGCATGAATTCGGCCATGTGATCAACCATGCCAGCACCGGCGAACTGGAACTGCCGTTCGCGCACAGCGCTGGCGACGCGCTCGGCGCGATCGCCGCCGACCCGCTGTCCGGGCTGGTGACCGAACAGTCGCAGGACTCGCCGCTGCGTTTCGTCACCTTCCCGTGGATCGAGGTCGCGGGGCGAAGCCATGGCCGCAACGCGCAGCGCGGCCACTGCTGGTGCGGTGCGCGCAACCAGGTTCGGCTGGATTTCTCGGCCTCGCTCGACCACTACCAACACAGCTACTTCGGCGAGCAGTTGCTGTCGTCGTCACTGTTCCGGCTCTACCGCAGTCTGGGCGGCGACACGCGCGGCGCAGACGAGGTCGATGACGCGCTGACCCGGCTCGAGGCCTCGGACTACTGCATCTACCTGATCCTTCGCGCGGTTTCGCTGATCGGACCGGACAGCATCGCCCCGGCCCGAACGGTAGACCAGTTCGTCAGCGCGCTGATCGACGCCGATCTCGGCACCGGCGTCTGGACCGTCAAGTCGAACTGGCCGCTGTTCCAGGGTCGCGCCGACCTGGTGCGCCTGGGCGGGCAGGCGCACAAGGTGATCCGCTGGGCCTTCGAGCGCCAGGGTCTGTACGCCACCGCCGACCCGGCAGCCACCGCCGAGGGTCCCGGCATGGCGCCGGCGGTCGACCTGTTCATCGCCGACCGCCGACCGATCGACGGACCCGATGGCGAGCGCGGTGGCTATGCGCCGGTGCCGCTTCGCAGCTCCGATGACGAGCTCTGGCACGCGGATCCCGGTGCCGTCACGCGTGACGGGTCGCAGCTGCGGGTCACGATCGGGAACCGCGGCCAACGCGACGCGGCCGAGGTCGGCCTGCGGATCTGGTGGGCATCCTGCGCCCGACAGCCCGGCCGGCTGGACTGGTCGCCCGGGCCGGTCGTCCTCGCGCCGACCGGGACCGTTGCCGCCCGTGGACTGGCCGTTTTCACGGTCCGATTGACCCCGGGCGCCCCGGCTGGCGATCTGTGGGTGTTCATCGCCGCCGACGCGCCGGCCGACCCTTCGAATCTCGGCCCCGGGCAGCCGCCGCCGGCCGATCCGGTTGCGCTGATGAAGCTGGTGGCACTCGACAACAATCTGGCGTTGGCCCGGCTGGCCGCCGTTGCGAAGAAGCGCTGACCCCGGACGAGGCCGCCGGCCCGCCGCCGTGCGTCAACGCCGGCGGCGCGCGGCAGGAGGTTTGCCCGGCACGCCGCCGCCGGCAACGTAGCGGGCAGCGGCGGCCTTGGGCCACTCGGCCTGGGCACGCTGCAACACCGTCTGCAGCGTGGGCACGGCGATCGGGCGCAGCACCTCGCCGGGTCTGCCGAGGCAGGCTTGCCATACCAGCGCCGCCAGCAAGCGGCCGGAGGCGCTGTCGCTCGGGTAGTGCAGCCCCAGCCGCTCGCGGCCCTTCGCGATGCGCCAGGCGAGCCACAGCAACGGCGAGCGCTGGTCGGCACCGTACGCTGGTGCGCTGGATCCGACGAAGTCGCCGAGCCCGGGGGGCCGTGCCGCGGATGCGGGATCGGCCGTGCCATCGTAGATCCCGAAGCGCTGCGCGATGCCGTCGACCGACAACAGGAACAGCGTGGTCAGGTGGGCGACCGTCGAGTGCCCGCTGGGAAAGGCCGGGTGCTGCGCCGGCCCCCAGGGCGGCGTCAGCCCCGGGCAGAGGGTCGATGGGCGCACACGCCGGTAGTGCGCCTTGTACTGCATCTTGACGATGTTGCCGATCGCCGACGCGCAGTTCATCAGCTCCATCGTCCAGGGCTTGGACACCGCATCGATGCCGAGCAGATGCACGAAGTACGGGGTCGACTGCCCCGACTGCACGGCGGTCTCTTCGAGGTAGCGCATCCGGTCGTCACGCATCAGGTCGACAAGCTCATCGAGTTCGCGGTTGATCGCATTCCAGTCGCCGCGCCATGCCAGCAGCCCGGCGCCGGCCGATTCGAAGGCTTCGTGCAGGGTTGGTGTGCCCTGGGTCGAAGCCGCGCCGGCCCGCCAGTCGGCGTGGTGCATGGCGAACTCGCGCGCGGCCATCACCGCCGGGGCGGCGAGGTCCAGGTCCAGCAGCCACTCGGTCAGCTGGGGGTCGAAGTCCAGCGTCCAGAATCGCAAGCCTGGATCCCAGTCGCCGGTCTGCCACTGCAGCGGCGGATCGAAGTCCAGCGGATTCAGCCGCTGCTCGAGCGGGAACGAGGGCCAGCCGTCGCCGCTGGCGAAATCCATGATCCAGGGCAGCGGCGCCAGCGCCGCCGGCGTGGCGTATTCGAAACGCGCCACCGCGCCGTAGCCGCCGCGAAAGCCGGTGCCGCTGGCACCGCCGGCGCCGGTGCCGTTGACCACCGGCGCCGATGCACCGGGCAACGGGTGGTAGTTGCGGTCGGCCAGCGCGGCCGCATAGTTCGCCGCCGCCTGCGCTGCGTAGTTCGGGGCGCCGAACGCCGCGTAGTTCGGGCCGGATTGCGCAGCGTAGTTCGGTGCACTGTAGGCCGCGTAGTTCGGTGCGCTGTAGGCGGCGTAGTTGGGGCCGACCTGGGCGGCATAGTTCGGGCTGGCGATGAACGCCGCGTTCGGCAGGGCTCGGGACATCGGGTTCCTCCTCGATCCACGGCTGTGGGTTGCTGGTGTCGTCCGCGCGCGCTCGTCGATGCCGTGCCGGCGTTGCGCGCCTGTGGGTCAATCGGGCAGTCCGGCCTCGCGCAACCCCTGCAGGAGGTCGGCGAGGTAGGGCGGCTGCATCGGTGAAAGGCGGCCGAAGCGGGCCACGGAGAAGTCGGGGCATTCGGCCAGGAGTTCCTGTGCCAGCGCGCGCGCCTCGTCGATCTCGCCGGTGCGCACCAGCGTGGCGATCTGCACCCGCCGCGCACCGTTGAAGCGCGGGTTCAGCCGCAGCGCCTTGCCCAGCCATCCCGCAGCCTCGTCGTAACGCTTGGCGACGAAGCAGGCGCCGCCGCAGATCGTCTGGAACCAGAACATGTGCTGGTCGAACGGGCTGAGCCGCATTGCGCGCTGCAACCGCTCGATCGAGGCGTCCGACCGACCCAGGTACGACAGCGTCGCCGCGCTGCGCGCCCAGGCGGCGGCGCAGCTGGGGTTGATCCCCAGCGCCTGGTCGAACATGTCCAGCGCCTGGTCGTGCTGCTTGTGCAAGGTCAGCATGTAGCCGGCCACCGACAGCGCCCAGGCGTCGCGGCCATCGAGCCGCACGGCCTCCATCGCATGATCGAGCGCCAGCTGCTGCCAGTCCTCGGCCGCGCGCGGGCGGCCTTCGAACTGGCACATGCTGTACCACCACGCGAGGTGGGCATGTGCCTGCGCATAGCCCGGATCGAGTCCGATCGCACGCTGGAACATCGCGCCCGCGCTGTCGAACTCGGGTGTGCCGAGCCGGTACAGGCCGGCCAGTCCACGCAGCACGCAGTCGTAGGCATCCCAGCTCGACGGTGACCGGCGACGCGAGCGGACGACCTCCTCGTCCTGTACATGGGGGGCTGTTGCCGCTGCGACGTTGGCGGCGATCTCCGCCTGGAAGCCGAACAGGTCGCTGGTGCTGCCCTCGAAGCGCTGCTGCCACAGGATGCGCTGATCGGCCGACACCATCAGGCTGGCGCGGATGCGCAGCCGCGACCCGGCGCGCTGCACCGTGCCGATGACCAGGTAGCGCACGCCGAGTTCGTCGGCCACCGTGCCGAGGTCGGCATCGCGCAGGCGCAGCTGTGGCGTCGAACTGTGCGCGATGACGAACAGGGCACGGTTCAGCGACAGCGCATCGATGATCTCCTCGGTGATCCCATGGCCGAGGTAGGCGTCGGTGTCGGGGCCGTCGCAAGCGAACGGCAGAACCGCGATCGACGCGGTCCGCGCCAGCGATCCCGGCCGCACCAGTGCGCCGGCCGCCGCGCGGTCGACCCCATCGACACGGAACAGTTGCATCGGGCGCTGCGCGCGCCGCATCAGCCGTTCGCCCACCGGCACGAAGCTGGCGTCGAGCTTGTTCAGCACGAAGTCGCGCACCTTCTGCGTGACCAAGACCTCGTCCGGCCCGGCTGCCTGCTGCAGGTCGGCGGCGACGTTGACACCGTCGCCGACCAGCTTTCCGTCGTCGACGATCACGTCATCGACCGCCAGGCCGACACGCATGCGCAGCGCCGGGTCCTGGTCGGTCGACGCGGCGCGGCGGTGCTCACTCAGCCGCGACTGAAGCTCGAGCGACCAGGCCACCGCGTCGACAGCGCTCGCGAACTCGATCTGCAGCCGCTCGGGCGTCAGTTCGATCGGCCGCCCGCCGAAGCGGGCAAGGCTGTGCTCGACACATTCGGTGCGCGCACGCCGCCAGGCGCCCGCTGCCAGCCGCGAATTCGCGGCGACCAGCCGGACCCAGCCGGCGACGTCGGCCTGCACGATCGCCACCAGCCGCCGCTCCAGGCGGTCTGACAGGCGCCACGGTTCGGCCGCAACGACGGCTGCGGCAACGCTGCGTGGCGCCGCGGTCAGGCGGTAGCCGCGACCGGTGACAGTGGCGATGGTCGAATGGCCGAGCACGCGCCGCAGCGTCGAGACCTGCACGGTGAGGTTGTTCTCCTCGACGACCAGTCCGGGCCAGGCCAGGTCGAGCAGTTCGGCCTTGCTGACCACCCGATCGCAGCGTTCGGCAAGTGCCAGCAGCACGTCGAAGGCGCGCGCGCCCAAGGCTGCCGCTTCGCCCTGCACCCAGACGGTGCGCTCGGCGACCCGGATCTCGAAGTTC
Organism: Burkholderiaceae bacterium; assembly: GCA_016790515.1. Classification (GTDB taxonomy): domain Bacteria; phylum Pseudomonadota; class Gammaproteobacteria; order Burkholderiales; family Burkholderiaceae_C; genus Pseudaquabacterium. The sequence goes on from JAEUOY010000083.1 coordinate 9,938, forward strand.
TCGAAGACCATGACTTGCGCCACTGCGCAGCCCCCCCTACAGGCGATCGGCCGGCAAGCCGTTCTCGACGCCGCGCCGACCACCTGCGTATCCTAGGGGTTTGCGACAGGTTGCAACAGTCGGTCGTTCTGGGGGTTCGAGATCGGACCGTCGCAGCGCCAACGGTGGCCATGCCAGGGTGTTCCGGCGCGAGACTCGGGGGTCGCCGCGCGCACGCCGGACCCTGGTGATCCACACCGAACGCCGAACGGCCATGCCCGCCATTGCAGCGGGGGTGGGCGCAGGCCGCCGTCGCGACCCGGGTCAGAGCAACTGCTCGGGCACCAGCGGGCCGAGGATCAGGTTGTGCAGCTGCAGCCAGACCGACGACTCGGGCTCCTCCAGCAGCACCTGCTCGGCGTCGCCGTCCACCGCATGCCACTGCAGGCCGCCCGATGGAGCGCGCTGCACCCGGTAGGCGCTCTGCTCGCGGCTGACCCGGATCACCCGCAACATCTCGCGCGCCAGCTGCGGGCTCTCGATGAACAGGCCCAGCTCGGTGTTCTGCGTGCGCGAGCGCGGGTCCAGGTTCATCGACCCGATGAAGGTCTTGTCACCGTCGACCACCGCGGTCTTGGCATGCAGCCGGCCGGTCGACGAGCCGAACACGCCGAGCTTCTTGTTGCGCTGCGTGCGCATCGGGCTCAGTTCGTAGAGCTCGACGCCGGCGTCGACCAGCTGCGGCCGGTAGCGCGAGTAGCCGGTGTGCACCAGCGGCTCGTCGGTGGCGGCCAGCGAGTTGGTCAGCACCGTCACCTGCACCTGGCGCTGGCGCAGCGCCTCGAAGGCCGAGATGCCCATCGGTCCGGGAATCAGGTAGGGCGAGGTGATCGTCACCTCGCGGTCGGCGGTCCAGATCTTCATCAGCGCCCGGTAGGCCAGGCTGTCCACCCAGGCGGTGTCGGCGTCGCGCTGCCACTTGTCGGGCGGGTCGGAGATCGCCAGGGCCCGGCCCCAGACCAGCCCCAGCCGGCCGCCTTCGAGGTCGTCGCCGATCGGGCCATAGCCCAGCAGGTCGACCTCGGGCAGCGCCAGCGGCGCCGCGCTGCGGGCGTCGGCAGTCAGGCGGTGGAAGCGCTGCTGCAGTTCGCCCGCCGGCTCGGCCGTCGGCGACACCGATTCGATCGTCCGCACCACCGGGCTGTTCCAGTAGCGGTCGAAGATCGCGGCGAGCTCGGGCACCACCGCGCCGATCACCAGCGCGTCCAGGTCGACGAAGTTGTGCTGCACGCCGCGCTGGAAGTAGTCGTCGGCGATGTTGCGGCCGCCGGCCACCGCCAGGGCGCCATCGGCCAGCAGCAGCTTGTTGTGCATGCGGTGGTTGAGCCGGTACAGCTCCGACAGCGACGCCGCGAAGCGCGTGGCCAGTCCGCTCTGGCGGGCACAGCAGAACGGATTGAACACGCGCACCTCGACATTCGGCAAGGCGGCCATCGCGCGCAGCATCGCGTCGGTGTTCGAGGTGTAGAGGTCGTCGACCAGCAGCCGCACCCGCACGCCGCGGGCTGCGGCGTCGGCCAGGCGCTGCAGCAGCAGACGGCCGGTGGCGTCGTCGTCGAGCACGTAGTACTGCACATCGAGCGAGTGGCGGGCCCGCTGCACCAGCTGCAGCCGGGCATCGAGCGCAAAGCTGCCCAGCGGCAACAGGCGCACGCCGGTGAGGCCGGGCGCGGGCGTCGAGGCTTCGGCCACCCGGACCAGCGCGCTGTCGGGCTGAGGCGGCAGCGCATTCGACACCAGCTGCCCGCTGTCGGCGGGCAGGCCGGCGCAGGCCGCCAGCCCCAGCGTGGCCAGCGCGCCCAGCAGCCTCGTCAGCCGACGCCAGGCGCCGGCCACCGATGCCGGAACGGCGGCACCGCCGGACCTCTCGGGGTGGGTCATCGGGGGTCTCCCAGTCGTCTTGCGGTCGTCAGGGCACAAGCGCTGGTACGGCGGCAACGCCGAGGCGGATGCAGGCCGCCCGGCAGGGCTCGGGTATCCTTGGCCGTGATCCCCCGGTGGCCCGCCATGCCCGACGCCCAGCAAGAAACACCCGACACCTTACAGCACGACGAGGACCCCGCGCCGCGGCCACGCCGCAAGGGCATCTACGTGCTGCCCAACCTGTTCACGCTGGCGGCGCTGTTCGGCGGCTTCTATGCGGTGGTGATGGCGATGGACGGCCGCTACGACCAGGCGGCGATCGGCGTCTTCTGCGCGATGGTGCTCGACAGCCTGGACGGCCGCGTCGCCCGCATGACCCACACCCAGAGCGCCTTCGGCGAGCAGATGGACAGCCTGTCGGACATGGTCAGCTTCGGCGCGGCGCCGGCGCTGATCGTCTACGAGTGGGCGCTCAAGGGCCTGGGCAAGGCCGGCTGGGCGGCGGCCTTCGTCTACTGCGCCTGCGCCGCGCTGCGCCTGGCGCGCTTCAACACCAACATTGCGGTCGTCGACAAGCGCTTCTTCCAGGGTCTGCCGAGCCCGGCGGCGGCCGCGCTGGTGACCGGCTTCATCTGGATCATGGACGACGCGGGCTTTCGCGAAGGCGTGCGCCAGATCCCCTGGCTGGTGTGGACGACCTGGACCCTGACCTTGTTTGCCGGCCTGACGATGGTGACCAACGTGCCGTTCTACAGCTTCAAGGACTTCGGGCTGAAGAAGTCGGTGCCCTTCGTCACGCTGGTGGCCATCGCGCTGGCCATGGCGCTGATCAGCCAGCATGTGCCGGGCATGCTGTTCGGGCTGTTCATGCTGTACGGCCTGTCGGGCTATGGCATGTACGTCTACCGGCGCATGAAGGGCCGGCCGGTCAGCGTGATCGCCACCTCGACCGACGAACCCGACGAGCGTGGGCTGCATGGCTGAGCCCGGACGCACAACAGTCCCTGCGGACTGTTGTGCGCCTGGCGAAGCGGCCGAGCTCTGCGAGGCTGTGGGCGAGCCCGTGGTACATTTCGAAGGTATGACGTTCAGTTCAGCCACCGCGACGCTGCTACTAGGGGTGCATCAGGCGCGCTGATCATCCACGTCTCACGGTTTCCCAGGATCGACGGCCCGCCAGCGCAACGCAGCGGGCCGTCTCCGTTTCCGGAACCCTTCCTCGAGCTGCGCTGCCACCCACCAGCTTCAACCCCCAGGAGAGTTCCATGCCGATGTTGCCCGACCCCGCCGCCAAGTACCGCGCCTCGACGCCGGTGCGGCTCGCCGACCGCCGCTGGCCCGACGCGGTGCTGACCCGGCCGCCGGTGTGGTGCAGCGTCGACCTGCGCGACGGCAACCAGGCGCTGATCGAGCCGATGGACCCGGCGCGCAAGCTCAGGCTGTTCGAGACCCTGGTGCGCATCGGCTTCAAGCAGATCGAGGTCGGCTTCCCGTCGGCCTCGCAGGCCGACTTCGACTTCGTGCGCCTGCTGGTCGAGCAGCGCCGCATCCCCGCCGACGTGACGGTTCAGGTGCTGACCCAGGCCCGGCCCGAGCTGATCGCGCGCAGCTTCGAGGCGCTGCTGGGCGTGCCCAGGGCGATCGTGCACCTGTACAACGCCACCGCGCCGGTGATGCGCCGCGTCGTGCTGGGGCTCGACGAGGACGGCATCATCGAGCTCGCCACCCGCCATGCCCGCCTGGTGATGGATCACGCCGCACGCCAGAGCGACACCGACTGGACCTTCGAGTACTCGCCCGAGATGTTCTCGGGCACCGAGCTGGCCTTCGCCAAGCGGGTGGTCGATGCGGTCACCGCGGTCTGGCAGCCGACGCCCTCGCACAAGTGCATCGTCAACCTGCCGTCGACGGTGGAGCACAGCACGCCGAACATCTTCGCCGACCAGGTCGAGTGGATGCACCGCCACCTCGAGCGGCGCGACTCGATCGTGCTGTCGATCCACCCGCACAACGACCGCGGCACCGGCACCGCGGCGGCCGAGCTGGCGCTGATGGCCGGCGGCGACCGCATCGAGGGCTGCCTGTTCGGCAACGGCGAGCGCACCGGCAACGTCGATGTCGTCAACCTGGCGCTGAACCTCTACACCCAGGGCGTGCACCCGGGGCTGGACTTCTCCGACATCGACGCGGTGCGCCGCACGGTCGAGCACTGCAACCAGCTGCCGGTGCACCCGCGCCACCCCTATGTCGGCGACCTCGTCTACACCTCGTTCTCGGGCTCGCACCAGGACGCGATCAAGAAGGCCTTCGCCGCGCGGCGCGACGGCGAGGTCTGGGACATGCCCTACCTGCCGATCGACCCGAAGGACCTGGGTCGCAGCTACGACGCGGTGATCCGCGTCAACAGCCAGTCGGGCAAGGGCGGCATCTCGTACCTGCTGGAGAACGAGTACGGGCTCGAGCTGCCGCGGCGGCTGCAGATCGAGTTCTCGCAGCGGGTGCAGGCGGTGATGGACGTTCAGGGCAAGGAACTGAGCGCGGCCGACATCTGGGCGATCTTCGCCGACAGCTACCACCTCGGCGAGTCCGCGCCGCAGATCGACCGCCAGCACATCGACGAGCTGCCGGACGGCGGCGTGCGTCTGGCGCTGCGCGTCGCCAGCGGCGGCGAGTGGCTGGCGCTGAGCGGCGCGGGGCGCGGCCCGGTCGAGGCCTTCGTCGACGGGCTGCAGCGCGCCAGCGGCTGCCGCATCGAGGTGCTCGACTACCACGAGCATGCGATCGGCTCGGGTGCCCAGGCCCGCGCGGCGGCCTACCTGGAGCTGCGCATCGCCGATACTCGCACGCTGTTCGGCGTCGGCATCGACGCCAACATCGTCACCGCGTCGATGAAGGCGGTGCTGTCGGGGCTGCTGCGCTGCGGCGTCGCGCTCGAGCGCCCCGTGCTGAGCGTCTGACTGCGTCCGACACAACAACGAAGGAGCTGCCATGGCCGACAAGCTGATCATCTTCGACACCACCTTGCGCGACGGCGAGCAATCGCCCGGCGCCTCGATGACCCGCGACGAGAAGCTGCGCATCGCGCGCCAGCTCGAGCGGCTGAAGGTCGACGTCATCGAAGCCGGCTTCGCGGCGTCGAGCAACGGCGATTTCGAGGCGGTCAAGGCGATCGCCAACGCGATCAAGGAGTCCACCGTCTGCTCGCTGGCGCGGGCCAACGACCGCGACATCGCCCGCGCCGCCGAGGCGCTGGTCGGCGCGCAGCGCTCGCGCATCCACACCTTCATCGCCACCAGCGCGCTGCACATGGAGAAGAAGCTGCGCATGACGCCCGACGAGGTCTTCGAGCAGGCCAGGCTGTCGGTGCGCTTCGCGCGCAACCTGTGCGGCGACATCGAGTTCAGCCCCGAGGACGGCTACCGCTCGGACGTCGACTTCCTGTGCCGCGTGCTCGAGACGGTGATCGCCGAGGGCGCGACGACGATCAACGTGCCCGACACCGTCGGCTACGCGGTGCCCGAGCTGTACGGCAGCTTCATCAGGACGCTGCGCGAGCGCATTCCCAACAGCGACAAGGCGATCTGGAGCGTGCACTGCCACAACGACCTGGGCATGGCGGTGGCCAACTCGCTGGCCGGCGTGAAGATCGGCGGCGCGCGCCAGGTCGAGTGCACGATCAACGGCCTGGGCGAGCGCGCCGGCAACACCTCGCTGGAGGAGATCGTGATGGCGGTGAAGACCCGCCGCGACTACTACGGCCTGGAGGTCGGCGTCGACGCGACGCAGATCGTGCCGGCCTCGCGCATGGTCAGCCAGACCACCGGCTTCGTCGTGCAGCCGAACAAGGCGGTGGTCGGCGCCAACGCCTTCGCGCATGCCAGCGGCATCCACCAGGACGGCGTGCTGAAGGCCCGCGACACCTACGAGATCATGCGCGCCGAGGACGTCGGCTGGGGCTCGAACAAGATCGTGCTGGGCAAGCTGTCGGGCCGCAATGCCTTCAAGCAGCGGCTGCAGGAGCTGGGCATCCAGTTCGACAGCGAGGGCGAGATCAATGCCGCGTTCGCCCGCTTCAAGGACCTGGCCGACCGCAAGTCGGAGATCTTCGACGAGGACATCCTCGCGCTGGTCGGCGACGAGAGCGTGACGCGCGAGCATGAGTTCTACCGCCTGCTGTCGCTGAGCCAGCATTCGGAGACCGGCGAGCGGCCGCAGGCCACCGTCGTGTTCGCCGCCGGCGAGGTCGAGCACAGCGCCGAGAGCGACGGCAACGGTCCGGTCGACGCCAGCCTGAAGGCGATCGAGTCCAAGGTCGGAAGTGACGCCGAACTGGTGCTCTATTCGGTCAATGCGATCACCAGCGGCTCGACAGAATCGCAAGGTGAAGTGACGGTGCGGCTGCAGCATGGCGGCCGGGTGGTCAATGGCGTGGGCGCCGACCCGGACATCGTGGTGGCATCGGCCAAGGCCTACCTGGCGGCCTTGAACAAGCTGCATTCGAACCTCGACCGGGTGGCCGCGCAGGGCTGAAACGCCGGCCCGCCGGCCAACTTTAGGAAGCGCATGCAAGCTTTTGATCTTGCATGAGTTTTTACCCTGTCCTACACTGCCTCGGCGCTGTGCCCCCAGAACTCGACCGGACCACCATGAATCGCTCCTTGCCTACGCTGTCGCTGAGTCTGCTGATCGCACTGGGGTCGGCGGTTCCGGCCCATGCGGGTGCGGGCGTGCGCAAGCCGGCGAATGGCAAGGCCCAGGTCGTGGCGGTGAGCAAGGCCCGCACTGCGCCGGTGGCGAATCTGCGCGTCCGCGCGGTGCAACCGGCGCGCGTGCGCCCGACGGCTGCGGCGGCCCCGGTCAGCTTCGGCCAGTTGCAGGGCCTGCATGGCGACACCGACCCGCTGGCGCTGAAGTCCAGCGTGGCGCTGGTGATCGACCAGGACACCAACGAGGTGCTGTTCTCGAAGAACCCGGACGCGGTGCTGCCGATCGCGTCGATCACCAAGCTGATGACCGCGCTGGTCGTCAGCGACGCCCAGCAGCCGCTCGACGAGCCGCTGACGGTCACCCAGGACGACATCGACACCGAGAAGGGCAGCCGGTCGCGCCTGGCCGTCGGCACCCAGCTGACGCGTGGCGAGATGATGCACCTGGCGCTGATGGCGTCCGAGAACCGAGCCGCCAACGCGCTGGGCCGCCATTACCCCGGCGGGCTGGACGCCTTCGTCGCGGCGATGAACCGCAAGGCCGCAGCGCTGGGCATGCGCGACACGCACTATGTCGAGCCGACCGGCCTGTCGAGCAGGAACCAGTCGAGCGCCCAGGACTTGGCGGTGCTGGTCAAGGCCGCTTACGGCGTGCCGCTGCTGCGGGAACTGTCGACCTCGCAGGAGGCGATGGTCGAGGTCGGCAACCGCAAGATGCAGTTCCGTACCACCAATGGCCTGGTGCGCAGCCCGCAGTGGGACATCGGCCTGCAGAAGACCGGCTACATCGCCGAAGCCGGGCGCTGCCTGGTGATGCAGGCGCAGCTGGCCGGACGCAAGCTGATCATGGTGCTGCTCGATTCGACCGGCAAGTACTCGCGCATCGGCGATGCCGAGCGGATCCGCAAGTGGCTGGGTGACAGCGGGCTGGCCGGCAGCGCCGCGACGGCCCTGCGCCGCGCCTCCTGATCAGCGCTCGGCGAGTTCGCGGGGGCGTCCGGACGCCGCGGCGTCGGCCGGGGCGCGATAGCCCAGCGAGGCCGAGATCTGCGCCGCGGTGGCCTTGACGCGCTCGGCCCAGGACTCCTCCAGCCGGTCGGCCGGCGCCGACACGGACAGGCCGGCCACCAGCTTGCCCTGGTCGTCGTAGATGCCGGCGGCCATGCAGCGCACCCCCAGTTCGAGCTCTTCGTCGTCGCGCGCCAGCCTGCGGTGGCGCACCTGGCTCAGCTCGCGCTCCAGCGCCGTGAGGTCGGTCAGGCTGTTGCGGGTGTGACCCGACAGGCCGGTCCGGGTGGCATAGGCCCGTACCCGCTGCGGGTCGTCGTGCGCGAGGAACAGCTTGCCGACCGACGTCAGGTGCAGCGGCGCCCGGCCGCCGACCGCGCGCACCACCTGCATGCCCGAGCGCTCGCTGTAGGTCCGTTCGATGTAGACGATCTCGTCGCCCTGGCGCACCGACAGGTTCACCGGCTGGTGGGTCAGCTTGTGCAGCTCGCGCATCGGGCCGATCGCGGCCTCGCGCACGTCGAGCCGGGCCTTGACCAGGTTGCCCAGCTCGAGCAGGCGCATGCCCAGCCGGTAGCTGCCGGCCTCGGGGCGGTCGACATAGCGGCCGATCGCCAGGTCGTTGAGGATGCGGTGGGCAGTGGACGGATGCAGGCCGGTGCGTTCGCTCAACACCTTCAGCGACACCGGGTCCGGGTGGGCGGCCAGCGCGTCGAGCAGCGAGAACATGCGTTCGATGACCTGGATCGCTGGCGTCTGTCCACTCTTCGGGGTCGTCATGGGCTGTCCTGGCGTTTTTGTTATTTTGCATGGCGAAACGCCGATCGGCATGGTGAAGCGTCTCTAACCCCCCCGATTCGTCAGCTCGAGCCGGTCGCCGCGGCGATTCCGCAACGCACGGCGCCTTCCAGCGTGGCCGGGTAGGGCCCGGCGATGTAGTCGCCGGCGGCCAGCAGGCCCGGCGCGACCTGCATCGGCGGCCGCCGCATCGCGGGCGTGCAGGCAAAGGTCGCACGCCGTTCGGCGGCGACATGGCGCAGCACCTGCGCATCCGGCCCGGCGAACGCGCCCGGGAACACGGCACGGGCCTGGCGCAGCAGCGCCTGTCCGCTGGCCTCGACGCCGTCGGCCAGCAGCGCCGATGCGCCGCTGGCGACGAAGGCGAAGCCGCCGCGCGAAGCCGCGTCGCCGTGCAGGCGGCCCAGGTCGAAGGCGAACTGCGCCGGGGCGGCCGCGCCCGCCGGCAGGGCGACCATCGGCTGCGGCAGCTTCAGCCGGGCGTCGGCGAGGTAGGCGGTGACGATCGGCTCGTGGCGCAGCGCCGCTGCCAGCGCGGCCCAGCCGGGGGCGATCGGGGCCGCCAGGCGGGCCGCTTCGGCCGCGCTGCAGGCGAGGATCACGCGGTCGAAGACCTCGCCGTCGGCCTGCCACTGCTCGCCTGCGCGCTGCAGCGTCTGCGCCCGCAGCCCGGCCCGGCAATCGGCGCCGGCGGCCTGCAGCCAGCGCCAGGCCGGCTCGGGCAGCAGCGCCGACAGCGACACCCTGGGCAGCAGCAGGTCGGCACTGCCTCGGCCGGCCAGCAGCGCATCGTGCAGCACACGCAGGAAGACCTCGGCGCTGCCCTCGGCCATCGGCGTGTTCAAGGCCGCGACGCACAGCGGCTCGATCAGCTCGCGCCCGACGGCCGCCGGCAGGCCGGCGCAGAGCGCGGCCACGCTGCGCTGCGGGTCGGTGCGGAAACCGCGCAGCGCCCAGCCGCCGGCCGTGCGCAGCAGCGCCAGGCGCTCGGCCAGCGTCCAGCCGCGGGCGGCCAGCACGCCGCGCACGAACGCCGGCACCGGCGCACCGGCCGGCAGGCGCAGGCCGCGGCCGTCGCTCTGGCACAAGGCCAGCGGCTGGCGCAGCAGCAGCACATCGGGATCGGCGCCGACCCTGCGCATCAGCGCCAGTGTCGCGGTGTAGGCGCCGATCATCACGTGCTGGCCGTTGTCGAAGCGCTCGCCCTGCGGCGTGACGACCTGCCGCGCCCGGCCGCCGGGCGAGCGCGCCATCTCGATCAGCGTGACCTGCGCACCCTCGCGCACCGCCTGCACCGCCGCGGCAAGCCCGGCCCAGCCGGCACCGATCACCGCGATGCGCCGGCCAGCCCGCGGCCGGCCGGCGGCAAGCGCCGGCGCGGCCCCGCTCACTGCCCGCGCCAGTGGGTGCGCAGAGCGATCCACAGCTTGCGCAGCGGCGTCAGCGAGGTGCGCTGGTGCAGCACCTGGAAGCCTCCGGCCTCGATCTCGCGCAGCAGGCAGCGGTAGATGTTGGCCATCATCAGGCCCGGCTTCTGCGCGGCTCGGTCGGCCTCGGGCAGCAGCGCCAGCGCCTCGTCGTAGGTGGCATGGGCGCGCGTGGCCTGGAAGCGCATCAGCGCGTCGAAGCGCTCGCTGTAGCCCCAGGGTGCCTTGCGCTCGAGCAACTCGTGGGCCTTGACGTCGAAGCGCTGCAGTTCCGACACCGGCAGGTAGATGCGGCCGCGCCGCGCGTCGTCGCCGACGTCGCGGATGATGTTGGTCAGCTGCAGCGCCAGACCCAGCCGGTGGGCATATTCGAGCGTGCGCGCCTCGGTGTGGCCGAAGATCCGCGCCGCGACCTCGCCGACCATGCCTGCGACGCGGTCGCAGTAGCGCTGCAGACCGGGGTAGTCGAGGTAGCGGGTCTGGTCCAGGTCCATCTGGCAGCCCGCGATCACCTCCTGCAGCTGCGCGGCGACGATGCCGAACTCGGCGGCGCAGGGCATCAGCGCCTGCATCACCGGGTGCGAGGGCCGGCCGGCAAACGCGCGCTCGACCTCCTGGCGCCACCAGGCCAGCTTGGTGGCGGCGACGCCGGGGTCGCGCATCTCGTCGACGACGTCGTCGACCTCGCGGCAGAAGGCATAGAACGCGGTGATCGCGGCACGCCGCGGCGGCGGCAGGAAGAGGAAGGCGTAGTAGAACGACGAGCCGCTGCCGGCGGCCTTGTCCTGCACGTACTGTTGGGCGTTCATCGGTTTCGGTTCAGGACAGCGCGAAGCCGGGCGCCGGTGCGGCCGGCCGCATGCGCAGCGCCCGCCACAGCATCGGCGGTGCGTCGCCGGCGCCAAGTACCGGCCGCCGGCTCAGCGTGCGGTACTGCAGGCGGTCGATTCTCTCCAGGATGCGCAGGTCGCCCTGCACCACCAGCCGCAGCTCCCAGCCCAGCCGCCCCGGGACGCGGCAGGCCAAAGGTGCACCCTCGCGCATCAGGTCGGCGGCCCAGCGGCACAGCTCGCGCAGCAACGCCTGCGACGCCGGGCTGTCGTGGCGCGCCTGGAGGTCGTCGAGCGTCAGGCCGTGCCGCCGGGCATCGGCCAGCGGCACGTAGTGGCGTCCGCGCGGCAGGTCGACGCTGGTGTCCTGCCAGAAGTTGATCAGCTGCAGCGCGCTGCAGACCGCATCCGACTGGGCCAGCGACAAGGCGTCGCCGACGCCGGCCAGGTGCAGCACCAGCCGGCCGATCGGGTTGGCCGAACGGCGGCAGTAGTCGAGCAGTTGCGCCCGATCGGCGTAGTGCGGGTTCGCGGTGTCCTGGACGAAGGCGTCGAGCAGGTCGTCGAGCGGCGCGATCGGCAGCCGGTGGCCCGAGATTGCGGCGGCCAGCGGAACGAACACCTGGGGCCATGCGTCGGGATCCGGACGCCCGGCGGCCGCGGCGCGCAAGGCCCGGCGGTAGCACCCCAGCGCGTCGCGCCGCTGCTCGGCGCCGGCCGTGCCTTCGTCGGCCAGGTCGTCGGCGGTTCGCGCGAAGTGGTAGATCGCGATCACGGCGCTGCGCATCGCCGGCGGACACAGCCAGCTGGCGACGGGGAAGTTCTCGTAGTGGTCGACGCTCACCGGGGCTATTGTCGTTGTGTCGCTTGGTAGGGTCGGGCGCGTCCGGGAGCCGCGCCGCGCCCGCAGTCCGCGGGCCCTCGACGCGGACGCGATGCCGGTTGACATGGGTATCCGGAGGCTCCTATATTACTGACCAGTCAGTCATTATCGACTCGAACGCATCGCTCCGCATCGCTGTTCGCGCCGGTCCGCCACCATGCGTTACTTCCTGCTGTTGCTGTTGACGCTGCCTGCGCTGCAGGCCTGCACCCCTGCGCCGCCGCAGCAGGAGCCGGTGCGCGCGGTCCGCACGATGGTGCTGCAGTCCGACGCCGCGACGCTGCAGCACGAATACGCTGCCGAGGTGCGGGCGCGGACCGAGTCGCGGCTGGCCTTCCGGGTCGGCGGCAAGCTGGTGCGGCGCGGGGTCGACGTCGGCAGCACCGTGAAGGCCGGCCAGCCGCTGGCCCAGCTGGACCCGGCCGACCTGACGCTGGGCCAGGATGCCGCCCGCGCCGCGCTGGCCGCCGCCGAGGCCCAGCTTTCCCTGAACGAGGCCGAGCTGAAGCGCTATCGCGAGCTGCGCGACCAGGGTTTCATCAGCGGGCTGGAGTTCGAGCGGCGCGAGGCCGCGCTGAAGACCAGCCGCGCCCAGGCCGAGCAGATGCGCGCCCAGGCCGGCATGCAGGTCAACCAGGCCGGCTACGCGGTGCTGGTGGCCGATGCCCCTGGCGTCGTGACCGCGGTCGAGGCCGAACCCGGCGCCGTGCTGGCCGCCGGCACCCCGGTGCTGCGGCTGGCGCACGACGGCCCGCGCGACGCCGTGTTCAGCGTGCCCGAGGACCGGCTGCCGGCGCTGCGGGCGCTGCTCGGCCGGTCCGGGGCACTGAAGATGAAGCCCTGGGGCAGCGACCAGCTTCGGCCTGCGACGGTGCGCGAACTGGCGGCGGCGGCCGACCCGGTCACCCGCACGTTCCAGGTCAAGGCCGACATCGGCGCGACCGAGCTTCGGCTGGGCCAGACCGCCACCGTGCTGGTCGACGCGCCACCGCAGGCCGGCGTCTTCAAGCTGCCGCTGACCGCGGTGTTCGAGCAGGGCGGCCGAGCGCAGGTCTGGCTGGTCGACCCCGCCAGGATGACTGTGCGCGCCCAGGCCGTGGCGGTGGCCGGCGCCGAGGGCAACCTGGTGCTGGTCGCCGGCGGCCTGGCCGCGGGCCAGCGCGTGGTCACCGCTGGCGTCCACACGCTGACCGCGGGCCAGACGGTGCGGCTGTATGCCGAGCCTGCGGCGGCGCTGCCGCCCGGGCCGACGACCGTGGTCAGCACTCCGCCGGCCACGGCCGCCAGCTCGGCGGCCTCGCGCTGAGCGGCACCCGGCACCGCCTGCCATGTCGTCCTCGCCGAACCCGGTCGCCACCGGCGCGCGCCTGAACATCTCGCGCTGGGCCCTGGAGCACCCGGCGCTGACCCGCTACCTGATGGTGGTGCTGATGGTGCTGGGCGTTGCCGCCTACTTCCAGCTCGGCCAGGACGAAGACCCGCCGTTCACCTTCCGGGCGATGGTCGTGCAGGCCTTCTGGCCCGGCGCCACCGCGCAGGAGATGGCCGAGCAGGTCACCGACAAGATCGAGCGCACGCTGCAGGAGGTGCCGCACGCCGACAAGATCCGCAGCTACACCAAGCCGGGCGAGTCGTTCACGATCCTCGAGCTGAAGGACAGTGCGCCGCCGAAGGAGGTCGCCAACAGCTGGTACCAGGTGCGCAAACGCGTCGGCGACATGCGCAGCACGCTGCCGCAAGGGGTGATCGGCCCGATCTTCAACGACGACTTCGGCGACGTCTACGGCTCGATCTTCGCGCTGTCGGCCGACGGCTTCAGCGACGAGGAACTGCGCGTCTTCGCCGAGAACATCCGCTCGCAGCTGCTGGGCGTGCCCGATGTCGCCAAGGTCGAGGTCTTCGGCGCCCAGGCCGAGAAGATCTTCGTCGAGATCTCGCAGAAGCGGCTGGCCCAGCTGGGGCTGGACATGAACCAGGTGCTGGGCCAGCTGGCGGCGCAGAACGCGGTCGAGGGCGCCGGCGTCGTCGACGCCGGCACGCAGAACCTGCAGGTGCGGGTCGCCGGCGCGTTCCGCTCGGTCGACGACCTTCGGCGCTTCCCGATCCGTGGCGTCAACCCGGCCACCGGACAGGCCGGCACGCTGCAGCTGGCCGACATCGCCGAGGTCCGGCGCGGCGTCGTCGACCCGCCGGCGGTCAAGGTGCGGCACCAGGGCCGGGAAGTGATCGCGTTGGGCATCTCGATGGCCAGGGGCGGCGACATCGTCGCGCTGGGCCACGCGCTGCGCGCCCGGGTGCAGGCCATCCAGGCCGACCTGCCGGCCGGCATCACGCTGTCGCGGGTGCAGGACCAGCCGGCGGCGGTGTCGCGCTCGGTCAGCGAGTTCGTCACCGTGCTGATCGAGGCGGTGGTGGTGGTGCTGGGCGTCAGCTTCATCAGCCTGGGGCTGCACACGAAACCGCTGCGCATCGACATCTGGCCCGGGCTGGTCGTCGGCATCACGATCCCGCTGGTGCTGGCGATCACCTTCGTGACGATGTACTACTGGGGCGTCGGGCTGCACAAGATCTCGCTCGGCTCGCTGATCATCGCGCTGGGGCTGCTGGTCGACGACGCGATCATCGCGGTCGAGATGATGGTGCGCAAGCTCGAGGAGGGCTACGACAAGCTGCGCGCGGCCACCTTCGCCTACGAAGTGACCTCGATGCCGATGCTCACCGGCACGCTGATCACCGCGGCCGGCTTCCTGCCGATCGGGCTGGCCAAGTCGGTCACCGGCGAATACACCTTCGCGATCTTCGCGGTCACCTCGGCGGCGCTGGTGATCTCCTGGTTCGTCTCGGTCTATTTCGTGCCGTACCTGGGCGCCTGGCTGCTGCACACCCGGCCGCGGGTCGAAGGCGAGGCGCACGAGCTGTTCGACACCCCGTTCTACAACCGCTTCCGCGCGCTGGTGAACGCCTGCGTGCGCCACCGCTGGATCACGCTGGCGCTGACGCTGGCGCTGTTCGGCGGCGGCGTCTTCGCGCTGGGCAAGGTGCAGCAGCAGTTCTTCCCCGATTCGAGCCGGCCCGAGATCCTGGTCGACCTCTGGCTGCCCGAGGGCAGCACGCAGCGCGAGAGCGAGGCGCTGGCGCGCCGCTTCGAGGCGCGGATGCTGAAGGAGCCCGGGCTGGAGAGCGTGACCACCTGGATCGGCAGCGGCGTGCCGCGCTTCTACCTGCCGCTGAACCAGATCTTCCCGCAGAGCAACGTCAGCCAGGCGATCCTGCTGCCCAAGGACCTGGCGGCGCGCGAACGCATCCGCCAGGCGCTGCCGGCGCTGCTGGCCGGCGAGTTCGGCGAGGCGCGCAGCCGGGTCAAGGTGCTGCCCAACGGCCCGCCGGTCGACTACCCGGTGCAGTTCCGCGTGATGGGACCCGACGCCCAGGTGGTGCGCCGCACCGCCGACCAGGTCAAGGAGATCCTGCGCGCCCACCCCGGCGCCCGCGGCGTCAACGACAACTGGAACGAAGCCGTCAAGTCGCTGCGGCTGGCGGTCGACCAGGACAAGGCGCGCGCCTTGGGCGTGACCAGCCAGGCCATCGCGCAGAGTTCGCGCTCGGGGCTCAGCGGTGTCACGGTCGGCCAGTACCGCGAGGGCGACAAGCTGGTCGACATCGTGCTGCGCGCGCCGCTGGAAGAGCGCAACGTGATGACCGACCTGGCCAATGCCTACGTGCCAACGAGCGGCGCACGCTCGATCCCGCTGACCCAGATCGCCCGCATCGAGTTCGGCTGGGAGCCCGGCGTGCTTTGGCGCGAGAGCCGCAAGTTCGCGATCACGGTGCAGAGCGACATCGCCGAGGGCCTGCAGGGCGCCACGGTCACGGCGGCGGTCTGGCCGCGGGTCGCGGCGCTGACGGCGCGGCTGCCGCCCGACTTCGACATCCAGATCGCCGGCGCCGCCGAGGAGAGCAGCAAGGGCCAGGGCGCGATCGCCGCCGGCGTGCCGGTGATGCTGTTCATCATCTTCACGCTGCTGATGCTGCAGCTGCACAGCTTCTCGCGCGCGATGCTGGTGTTCCTGACCGGCCCGCTGGGCATCGCCGGCGTCGCCGGCGCGCTGCTGATCTTCGACCGGCCGTTCGGCTTCGTCGCGCTGCTGGGGGTGATCGCGCTGGTGGGCATGATCATGCGCAACTCGGTGATCCTGATCGACCAGATCGAGCAGGATCGGGCGCGCGGCCTGCCGGCCTGGGACGCGATCGTCGAGGCCGCGGTGCGGCGCTTCCGGCCGATCGTGCTGACCGCCGCCGCCGCGGTGCTGGCGATGATCCCGCTGTCGCGCAGCCTGTTCTGGGGCCCGATGGCGGTGGCGATCATGGGCGGCCTGATCGTCGCCACCGCGCTGACGCTGCTGGCGCTGCCGGCGATGTATGCGGCCTGGTTCCGCGTCCAGCGGCCCGCGATCGGCCATCCGGCGCCGGCTGCCGGCTAGAATTGCCGGTTCCCCTGCAGCCTGGCGCCACCGGCGCTGCAGACCAGAGACGTTCCCGCGCGGGTGGCGAAATCGGTAGACGCACCAGGTTTAGGTCCTGACGCCTTCACGGGCGTGCCGGTTCGAGTCCGGCCCCGCGCACCAGGCATCGTTGCAAACCCCTTCCTGTGAGTTCCATCATGGCCGTGACTGTAGAAACCCTCGAGAAGCTCGAACGCCGCATCACCCTGCTGATCCCGGCGAACGACCTCAACTCCGAGATCGAGGCCCGGCTGAAGAAGCTGTCGCGCACCGTCAAGGCCGACGGCTTCCGCCCCGGCAAGGTGCCGCTGTCGGTGGTGGCGCAGCGCTACGGCTACTCGGTGCAGAACGAGGTGATGAACGACAAGATCGGCCAGGCCTTCGCCAGCGCCGCCAACGAGGCCCAGCTGCGCGTGGCCGGCGTACCCAAGGTGACGCCCAAGCAGGAGGCGCCCGAAGGCCAGCTGGCCTTCGACGCGACCTTCGAGGTCTACCCCGAGGTCAAGCTCGGCGACCTGTCGGCGGTGGAGGTCGAGCGCGTCAGCAGCGAGGTGACCGAGGCCGCGATCGACCGCACGGTCGACATCCTGCGCAAGCAGCGCCGCAGCTTCGCGCAGCGCCCGGCGCACCAGTACGCCGAGGAAGGCGACCGGGTGACGATCGACTTCGAGGGCAAGATCGACGGCGAGCCCTTCGCCGGCGGCAAGGCCGAGGCCTTCCAGTTCATCATCGGCGAAGGCCAGATGCTCGAGCAGTTCGACAAGGCGGTGCGCGGCATGGTGGTCGGCGACAGCAAGACCTTCCCGCTGCAGTTTCCGGCCGACTACCACGGCAAGGACGTGGCCGGCAAGGAGGCCGACTTCCTGGTCACGATGAAGAAGATCGAGCAGCAGCACCTGCCCGAACTCGACGAGGCCTTCATCAAGAGCCTGGGCATCGCCGACGGCACCGTCGAGGCGCTGCGCGCCGACGTCAAGAAGAACCTCGAGCGCGAGGTCAGGTTCCGCGTGCTGGCGCGCAACAAGGCCGCGGCGATGGACGCGCTGGTCAAGGTGGCCGAGCTCGACGTGCCCAGGGCGCTGGTCGACAGCGAGCTCGAGCGCCTGGTCGCCAACGCCCGCGAGGACCTGAAGCAGCGCGGCGTCAAGGATGCCGACAAGGCGCCGATCCCCACCGAGCTGTTCCAGCCGCAGGCCGAGCGCCGCGTGCGACTGGGCCTGGCGGTGGCCGAGCTGGTGCGCGCGCACAACCTGCAGGCCAGGCCCGAGCAGCTGCAGGCCCACATCGAGGAGCTGTCGCAGAGCTACGAGAAACCCGCCGAAGTGATGCGCTGGTACCTGTCGGACCGCCAGCGCATGGCCGAGGTCGAGGCGGTGGTGATCGAGAACAACGCGACCCAGCATGTGCTGGGCCAGGTCAGGATCAGCGACAAGGCGCTGCCGTTCGACGAGCTGATGACGGCCTGATCCGCCTTCCGTCCCCCAGCCCGCGGGGCGCACGACTGACCGGTCGGCGCCCCTTTTTTCGTCGCCTGCAAGCCCCTGTTCGGGGGGTCATAATCGGCGTAAACCCACAGATCCGAGGATGTTCATGAGTGCAATGGAACCGCAAGCGCTGGGCATGGTGCCCATCGTCATCGAGACCTCCGGCCGCGGCGAGCGGGCCTACGACATCTACAGCCGCCTGCTGCGCGAGCGCATCATCTTCCTGGTCGGCCCGGTCAGCGACGCCACGGCCAACCTGGTCGTCGCGCAGATGCTGTTCCTGGAGAGCGAGAACCCCGACAAGGACATCTTCCTGTACATCAACTCGCCCGGCGGCAGCGTCTCGGCCGGCCTGTCGATCTACGACACGATGAACTTCATCAAGCCCGACGTCTCGACGCTGTGCATGGGCATGGCCGCGTCGATGGGCAGTTTCCTGCTGATGGCCGGCGCCAAGGGCAAGCGCATCGCGCTGCCCAACGCCAAGATCATGATCCACCAGCCCTCGGGCGGCGCGCAGGGCCAGGCCACCGACATCGAGATCACCGCCCGCGAGATCCTGAAGACCCGCGAGCAGCTCAACCGGATCTACGCCGACCGCACCGGCCAGAGCTTCGAGAAGATCGCCGCCGACATGGAGCGCGACTACTACATGTCGCCCGAGGAGGCCAGGGCCTACGGCCTGATCGACCAGGTGATCGCCAAGCGCGGCTAGGACCCTGGGCCGGCCTGGCGCCTTGGACTATCATTGATTCGCACCCACCTCCGCCCTCCACAGCACACCCGAACACATGGCCGACAAGAAGGGCGCCTCCGGCGAGAAGGTTTTGTACTGCAGCTTCTGCGGCAAGAGCCAGCATGAGGTCAAGAAGCTCATCGCCGGGCCGTCGGTGTTCATCTGCGACGAGTGCATCGAACTCTGCAACGACATCATCCGCGACGAGGCGCCGGCCGAGGGCGGCGCGGCCAAGGCGGCGAAATCCGACCTGCCGGTGCCGGTCGAGATCAAGAACACCCTCGACCAGTACGTGATCGGCCAGGAATCGGCCAAGCGCACGCTGTCGGTGGCGGTGTACAACCACTACAAGCGGCTCAAGCACATCGGTGCCCATGTCAAGGATGGCAGGGACGGCAAGGACGATGTCGAGCTGACCAAGAGCAACATCCTCCTGATCGGACCGACCGGCTCGGGCAAGACACTGCTCGCGCAGACGCTGGCCAGGCTGCTGAACGTGCCCTTCGTGATCGCCGACGCGACCACGCTGACCGAGGCCGGCTATGTCGGCGAGGACGTCGAGAACATCATCCAGAAGCTGTTGCAGAACTGCAACTACGACGTCGAGCGGGCGCAGCGCGGCATCGTCTACATCGACGAGATCGACAAGATCAGCCGCAAGGCCGACAACCC
>JAEUOY010000085.1 GCA_016790515.1 Burkholderiaceae bacterium
GACGAAGGCCGGCTTCACGCTGGCGCAGAAGATGGTGGGCCGTGCGGTCGGCCTGCCCGAGGGCCAGGGCGTGCGCCCGGGCACCTACTGCGAGCCGAAGATGACCACCGTCGGCAGCCAGGACACCACCGGCCCGATGACCCGCGACGAGCTGAAGGACCTGGCCTGCCTGGGCTTCAGCGCCGACCTGGTGATGCAGAGCTTCTGCCACACCGCGGCCTACCCGAAGCCGGTCGACGTCAAGACCCACCGCGAGCTGCCCAGCTTCATCAGCAACCGCGGCGGCGTCAGCCTGCGCCCGGGCGACGGCGTGATCCATTCCTGGCTCAACCGCCTGCTGCTGCCCGACACCGTGGGCACCGGCGGCGACAGCCACACCCGTTTCCCGATCGGCATCAGCTTCCCCGCCGGCTCGGGGCTGGTGGCCTTCGGCGCGGCCACCGGCGTGATGCCGCTGGACATGCCCGAATCGGTGCTGGTGCGCTACAAGGGCAAAATGCAGCCGGGCGTCACGCTGCGCGACCTGGTGCATGCGATCCCGCTGTACGCGATCAAGGCCGGCCTGCTGACGGTCGCCAAGGCCGGCAAGAAGAACGTGTTCTCGGGCCGCATCCTCGAGATCGAGGGCCTGCCCGACCTGAAGGTCGAACAGGCCTTCGAGCTCAGCGACGCCAGCGCCGAGCGCTCGGCCGCCGGCTGCACGATCAAGCTGAACAAGGAACCGATCATCGAGTACCTGAACAGCAACGTCGTGCTGATGAAGAACATGATCGCCGACGGCTACCAGGACGCGAAGACGCTGAAGCGACGCATCGAGAAGGTCGAAGCCTGGCTTGCGAACCCGCAGTTGCTCGAGGCCGACAAGGATGCCGAGTACGCCGCGGTGATCGAGATCGACCTGAGCGAGCTGAAGGAGCCGGTGGTCTGCTGCCCGAACGACCCCGACGACGCCAAGCTGCTGTCCGAAGTCGCCGGCGCGAAGATCGACGAGGCCTTCATCGGCTCGTGCATGACCAACATCGGCCATTTCCGCGCCGCGGCCAAGCTGCTGGGCGGCCAGCGCGACATCCCGGTCAAGCTGTGGGTCGCGCCGCCGACCAAGATGGACCAGAGCGAGCTGATCAAGGAAGGCCATTACGCCGCCTTCGGCACCGCCGGCGCGCGCACCGAGATGCCCGGCTGCAGCCTGTGCATGGGCAACCAGGCCCAGGTGCGCGAAGGCGCGACGGTGGTCTCGACCAGCACCCGCAACTTCCCGAACCGGCTCGGCAAGAACACCAACGTCTACCTGGCCTCGGCCGAGCTGGCGGCCATCGCCAGCAAGCTGGGCCGGCTGCCGACGGTGGCCGAGTACCAGGCCGAGATGGGCATCATCGACAAGGACGCCGCCAGCGTCTACCGCTACATGAACTTCGACCAGATCGAGGAGTACGCCGAGACCGCCAAGGCGGTGACGGTGTGACGCCGGGCTGAGCCCCGGCCCGATTAACACGGCCCGCCGGGGCGACCCGGCGGGCCGTGTTGCGTCGAGGCGCCCGGAACTGTTCGAGATCAAACCGCCCGCGGCCGCAGCGGTCCAGAGTGGGGCCGGCGCCGGACACCCCGCCCGGCGCAAGGAGGTCGCGATGGCAAGGATCCGACGGCCGGCGTGCAGCGAGCGCCGCGCCTGCCTGCGATTGGGCAGCCTGCTGCTGCTGCCACCCGCCCTGCTGCTGCCCCGGCGGGGCCGCGCGACGGCCTACCCGATCACCGCCCAGGCGATGCGCGAGGCGCAGGTCAACGAGATGGGCGTCTACTACCGCTACACCGAGTTCGGCCGCAGGGCGCGCCAAGACGGCTATGCCGGCATCGCCTACCTGTTCGCCGCGTTCGCCGCGGCC
Organism: Burkholderiaceae bacterium; assembly: GCA_016790515.1. Lineage (GTDB taxonomy): Bacteria > Pseudomonadota > Gammaproteobacteria > Burkholderiales > Burkholderiaceae_C > Pseudaquabacterium. The sequence continues at coordinate 1,881 of JAEUOY010000085.1, forward strand.
GAGTTCGTGCACGCCGGCAACTTCGGCCGCATCCAGGCGCGCCTCGGCATCGAGGTGCCGCCGGTCGCCAAGCCCGACATCGGCGTCGGCAGCACCCGCGACAACCTGATGGCTGCGGCCGACGGCGAGATCCGCTCGGTCGACGAGTTCTACCCGAGGATGCTGGAGAGGATCCGGCCCGAAGGCCATGCCGACGCGATGGCGGCGGTCAACTACGCCTGGGAGACCGAGAAGCGCCACCGCGACAAGATCCGCCAGGTGCAGCGCTGGTCGCCCAGCTTTTTCGAGCAGGTGGCCAAGGTGATCGACCAGAAGACCGGGCAGTACTACGTGTGCCAGCTGTGCGGCTGCACGCTCAACCAGCTGCCGGCCACCACCTGCCCGGTGTGCCGGAACGCGGCCACGCAGTACCGGCACATCGAGCCGCCGGCCTGACCGGCCGCTTCGGTCTCGTCCACTCGCGTTCAGTCGCGTTCAATCGCGTTCCGGCGCGATCGTCTCGGCGTATTCGTACAGCTCGCCGAGGATCGCCTGGCCGCGCTCGTCGGCGCTCTCGCTCAACGCATCGATGCGCTCGAAGAACTGCGCCAGCGTCGGGCCGCCGCCGGCGCCGTCGTGCAGCCGGTCGTGGCAATGCTGCTGCCAGCGCGCCTGTTCGTCGGCGTCCAGCGTGTCGGGCCAGTTGCGGGCGCGCCAGCGGAAGAACAGCTCGTCGAGCCGGCCGTCCTCGAAGGCCGGCCGCTTGCCCACCAGCGCCGGCCCGCCCGCCGACGCGGCCAAGCCGCGCAGCCGGTCGAGCGTGCGGCGGTCGGCCGGGCCGACGAAGCCGCCGTACAGGTCCTCGTCGACATCGGGAGGCTGCGCCGGATCGGGGCGCTGGAACACCTGCGCCCAGGGCCGGGCGGCCAGCTCGGCGGCACGGGCGGCGGCCCATTCGGCGCGGCGCAGGCCGCCGGCGATGTCCAGCCCCCAGCGCTCGGCGGTGGCCGGCGGCAGGGTCTTCAGGTTGCCGATCACCACCGGGCTCTTGTTGACGTGGATCGTCTTGACCGGCAGCCGCGTCTCGCCCTCGGGCAGCTCGCCGGCCTTGGTGAACAGGCGCCGGCGCAGCGTCTCGACGTCCAGCGCCAGCAGTTCATCGGGGTCGAAGGCCAGGTCCCAGACGATCAGCTCGTTCCTGTTGGTCGGGTGCGGCGCCAGCGGCCAGACCAGGCCCAGGCAGCCGCGTTCGACCGGGAACCGGCCGCTCAGGTGCAGGAAAGGACGACCGCTGCCGATCTCCTGCCACACCGCCTCTTTCCGGCGCAGCTTCAGGCAGAAGTCGAACAGCCGCGGCTGCGCCTGGCGCAGCAGCCGCGCCAGCGCGACGGTGGCGCGCACGTCGCTCAGCGCATCGTGGGCGGCCTCGTGGGCCAGGCCGTTGGCCGCGGTCAGGTGCTCGAGCTTGAACGACGGCCGGCCGTCGTCGTGGCGCGGCCAGGCCATCCCCTCGGGCCGCAGCGCCCAGGCGCAGCGCACCGCGTCCATCAGGTCCCAGCGGCCGCAGTGGTTCTGCCATTCGCGGCCGTAGGGGTCGATCAGGTTGCGCCAGAACAGGTGGCGGGTGACCTCGTCGTCGAAGCGGATCGTGTTGTAGCCGACGCCCACAGTGCCCGCTGCGCCCAGCGCGGCCAGGATCTGCGCGGCGAATTCGGCCTCGGGCACGCCGCGCTGCAGGCACAGCTGCGGCGTGATGCCGGTGAGCAGGCAGCTCTCGGGGTCGGGCAGGCTGTCGGGCGCCGGCTTGCAGTACAGCATCAGCGGCTCGCCGATTTCTTCGAGTTGGGCATTGGTGCGCAGGCCGGCGAACTGCGCCGGCCGGTCGCGCCGCGGCACCCGGCCGAAGGTCTCGTAGTCGTGCCAGAAGAAGCTGAAGTCGTCGCTCATGGGGCCGTCCGTTCAGGGTCGGCACGATACGCGAGAACGGCGCCTACGCCGGCGCGGCCGGCCGCAGGTAGCTGGCAAAGCGCGGCAGGCCGCCGGCGGTGAAGCCGCGGTGGGTGTAGGTGATGCGCTCGCCGATCGCCGGAGGATGGGCCCGCTCGGCGTCGCTGAAGCCCGTGCCGATCTGGAACACCACACCATCGTCGCCGCGCACCTGCAGCGCGCCGAGCTGGCCGGCCAGCCGGCCCTGCCCCGGAAGATGGCCCACCACGACGGCCTCGGCATCGTGCAGCGGCTTGTGCTTGAACAGCCAGGGGCCGCGGCCGCTGGCCTGAGGCGCATCGGCGCGGTGCAGCATCAGGCCCTCGCCGCCGGCGGCGACCACCGCGTCCAGTCGGCGCTGAAGTTCGGCGCGGTCGGCCACCGGCATCTGCGCCACCGCCTGCAGCGCGCTGAAACCGCTGCGCCGGCACAGCCCGTGCAGCGCCGCTGCCCGCTCGGCAAACACGCCGCCGGCGGCCGGCAGCTCGAACACCTGGTATTGCAGTTCCGACCACAGCGCCGCATCGGGCTGCGACCGGCGCACCGCGCCCGACAGCGCCTCGAAGCGGCCGCGGCCCAGCCACAGCTCGCCGTCCAGCGGCAAGGCCGGCAGCTGCGCGGTGAACCAGCCCGGCGCGGCGATCACCGCGCCGCTGCGAAAGCGCAGCACGCGGCCATCCCACAGCGCACGCACCCCGTCGAGCTTCTCGCTGACCAGGAAGCCCGCGGGGTCGGCCTCGGTCGGCCATTCACGCGCCAGCAGCAGCGCCGGCGCGGCAGCGGCAGGACGGGCAACGAGGGCGCCGAGCGCGGCCGCGCACAGTGCGCGGCGGGACAGGCTGAGCGGTGGCGTGGGCATCGTGGGCTCCGGCAGCGGCAGTGAGCCCAGCCTAGCCACGATGCCGCTGCCGCACGACCCCACCGACGGCGGGGCGGCGGGGGCCCCCATCGGAGGGGGCCGGGACCTGCCCGGCGTCTACTTCTTGCGCGCCGTCTTGGCCGGCGCGGCCTGGCGCAGCGCGTCGGACATGCCGATCAGCACGCCCGAGACCAGCGCGGTGTAGCTCTCGGCCAGCGTCTGCGCGGCGCGCAGGCTGGCGGCACGGGTCTCGCGCATCGCGGCCTGCATCTGCGCCATCTGCGCCTCGAGCTGCTGGGCGGCGCCGCTGGCCATCTGGCCGGTCTGGGTGCCACCGACGTTGAACTTCTCCAGCACCTGGGCCCAGGGCCCGGCCATCGGGTCGCCGGCGGCGGAGGCGCTCTTCTTCAGCGCGCCGAGCAGCGTGTCCTCAAACTTGTCGAGGTCGGCCAGCGCCTTCTTCAGCTGGGTCTCGCGCAGGTCGACGCCCTTGTCGACGAACTGCTGCAGCGCGACGCGGTTGGCCTCGACCGCCTTCAGCAGCGCGTCGTCCATGCCGGCCACCGCGTTGTCGAGCAGTTGGGCGGCGTCGACGCCGGCCAGCGGGTTCTGCGCAGCGCCGGCGCTGGCCGCCTGGGCCACCGTGCCGAGCACGCTGCGGATGTTCTTCAGGCTCAACTCGCGTCCCTGCAGCGCGCCTAGGGTGGCCTTGTAGACGCCTTCGCGCAACTGCGCCGTCTGCTGTGCGCTGGCGTTGGCGAACAGGTCGATCAGGGCTTGCTGGTCGATGCCGGACTTGCTCATGCTCGTCTCCTCGGGTTTGTTGGGGAACCCGACTGTGCCATGCCGCGCCGGCGAGTGGCTGACAAGATGTTGTGACGGCGCAGTAGGCACGACGCCGCGACCCGGCGATGATGCGGCCCCCGAGGAGGAAGAGCGATGCCCCACCACCCGCCCCCTGCCGGCACGCTGGCGACCCTGGCTTTGCTGGCCGCGCTGGCCACCGCGGCCGAACCCGCGCTGGCCCAGCGCGTCGACCCGCGCCCGGCCGAGCCCGCCACCGTGGCGGCCAACCGCCAGCTGCAGCAGTCGCTGCCGTTTGCCGACCAGACCGATTTCGCCGACGCCCGGCGCGGCTTCGTCGGCACGCTGCCCAACGCCGAGGTGCGCAGTGCCGACGGCCGCATCGCCTACAGCCTGGCCGGCCACGCCTTCGTCGACGCCGACCCGCTGGCGCCCGACAGCGTCAACCCCAGCCTGTGGCGGCAGGCCCAGCTGAACCAGATCCACGGCCTGTTCAAGGTGACCGAGCGGATGTACCAGGTGCGCTCGCTGGACATCTCGAACATGACGATCATCGAGGGCGATTCGGGCCTGATCCTGATCGACCCGCTGCTGACCGCCGAGACCGCGAAGGCGGCCCTGGAGCTGTACTTCCAGCACCGGCCGCGCCAGCCGGTGCGCGCGGTGATCTACAGCCACAGCCATGCCGACCACTTCGGCGGCGTGCGCGGGGTGATCGACGAGGCCGATGTGAAGGCCGGCCGCGTCGCGGTGCTGGCGCCGCGCGGCTTCATGGAGCACGCGGTCAGCGAGAACGTGATCGCCGGCGCCGCGATGTCGCGCCGCGCGCATTACCAGTTCGGCGTCTTCGTGCCGCCCGGCGAGCGCGGCCAGGTCGACACCGGGCTGGGCCGCATGCTGTCGCGCGGCAACGTGACGCTGATCGCGCCGACCGACGTGGTCGAAAAGGCGATCGACACGCGAACGATCGACGGCATCCGCATCGAGATCCAGCTGACGCCGGGCACCGAGGCGCCATCGGAAATGAACCTGTACTTTCCGCAGCTGAAGGTGCTGAACGCGGCCGAGAACGTCACCCACACGCTGCACAACCTGTACACGCTGCGCGGCGCCGAGATCCGCGACGGGCTGGGCTGGGCCAAGTACATCGAGCAGATGCGCCGGCTGTACGCGCCGCGCAGCGAGATCCTGGTCGCCCAGCACCACTGGCCGACCTTCGGCGCGGCGCGCATCGACAATCTGCTGCGCAAGCAGCGCGACCTGTACCAGTACATCCACGACCAGACGGTGCGGCTGATGAACCAGGGCCTGAAGCCGCGCGAGATCGCCGAGCGGCTGAAGCTGCCCGACAGCCTGGCCAACGAGTGGTTCGCCCGCGGCTACTACGGCACCGTGAGCCACAACGCCAAGGCCGTCTACCAGAAGTACCTGGGCTGGTACGACGCCAACCCGGCGAACCTGAACCCGCTGCCGCAGGCCGAATCGGCCCAGCGAACCGTGCGCTACATGGGCGGCGCCGCGGCGGTGCTGTCGCGCGCCCGCGAGGACTTCGGCCGCGGCGACTACCGCTGGGTGGCCGAGGTGATGATGCAGGTGGTCTGGGCCGAGCCGAACAACACCGCCGCGCGCCAGCTGGCCGCCGACGCGCTGGAGCAGCTGGGCTACCAGGCCGAATCGGGCGTCTGGCGCAACGCCTACCTGTCGGGCGCCGGCGAGCTGCGCCAGGGCCTGCCCAAGGCCACCGGCACCAGCACCACCAGCCCCGACGTGGTGCGGGCGATCCCGCTCGACCTGTTCTTCGACTACCTGGGCGTGCGGCTGAACCCCGAGAAGGCCGCCGGCAGGACCCTGACGGTGAACTGGACCTTCAGCGACCTGAACCAGAAGGTGCTGCTGCGGCTGGAGAACTCGGTGCTCGGCCACGTGATGGGCGAGCACGCGCCGCAGGCCGACGCCCACATCACGCTGGCCAAGGCCACGCTCGACGAGATCAGCCTGCAGCGCAAGACCTTCGCGCAGGCGGTGGCCGCCGGCGAGGCGACGATCGTCGGCAACGCCCAGGCCCTGGGCCAGCTGATGGCGATGCTCGACACCTTTCCGGGAATGTTCGAAATCGTCACGCCGTTGGGCAGCGAGCCGCGCTGAGCGCGGGAGCGCCCGGCGAAGGCCGCGCCCTGGCCGACATCGGCGCGTTGGGTGGTGGCGGTGCCAAGGGCACCGGCTGCACGGTCAGCGCCCACATCACGCTGCTGACCTGGCGGATGGTCGCCAGCAAGGCCGGCAGGGGCCCGGCGCCCTATCAATGCGCGTCAGGTCTCGGAATACGCCACGCTGAGACCCAAATGCTCCACGAACGGTCCAAAGTCGCGGTCAGCATGCAAGAGCGTCAACCCGTCTTCGATGCAGCGCGTCGCGATCAGCGTGTCAATCGTCTTGCGTATCGTGATGCCCTTCGCGCGAAGCACCCGATGGTGGTCAGAGGCCTCGAGAGCCAAGTCGTAGCCGCAGAGGTCAATGTGGGTGAACGCCTCGAACGTCCTCTTCACCAGTCTGTACTCTCTGCCGTCACGAACTCCGTGCAAGACCTCTGCGGCGATCAGGTCCCCAACAGCCAATGGGCTTCGACCCAACATCGAGTCCAACAGTGCCACTTGCGGGGTGTCAGCGCCGCGGAAGTAGTCGATCCAGACGCTGGAGTCGACCAAGATCCCCTGTCGATCCTCATCGCATCCAAGTCACCCTGCCAAGTGATCTTGCCGCGCAGCTTGCGTGCCATCTCCTGGGCCCGCAGCTGGATCAGGGTCTTCAAGCCAAGCTCGACGGCTTCACGTTTCGTCTTGGCGCCTGTCGCCTCGAGCGCGGCCTTCATGAGCTTGTCGTCGATCTCGATGTTCGTGCGCATCTTGCGTACCTCGCCAATCCGGTGCACAGGCTAGCACCGTCAACCTTGCACCGAGACCTGATCGGGCAGCCGGGAGTTTCCAGCTCCCGGGCCCCACACCGTCTGCCCCAGCTTGTGCAGCCGGTAGTTCATCGATGCGCCCCGGTTGCGCCCCGTGAGCTGCTTGACGCGGCGGCCCTTGGCCTGACACTGGCGCGCCCAGTGGTGCGCGCCACTGCAGACCTCCATGCCGATCAGGCGCGGCAGCAGCGACGCCATCAGCGCATCGCGCCTGGCGCGCACCACCCGCGGCTGTGGCAGCTCGACTGCGCCGCCGCCGTTGATCCCGTGCACCGCGAAGACGTTCTTGGCAAGATCAACACCGATCGCAACAATGGTCAGTGGAGTTTTCCTTCCTGGGCAGTTGAAGATGAGCGTTCGCACCTCCCATCTTCAGCCTGCGATTTTCACCCTGTCCGCAAACAGGGCTCGGGGATGGGAGATCCCTTTCATTCGTTAGGCCCACAAGGAGACATGATATGTCATACGACGATTTGGACCTATTTCTTGGACGCCAAGTTATCCAGCAGCTAGTAAATTTGAGGGCGAATCCACCGCTGATGAGGCTAGAGTACAACGTACTAGCACGACTGCACCTCAAGCTGATATCTATGGGATTCAAGCTCACAAAGCGCGAAAAAATTGGACCAGAGGCCGGATTCATGCTCTTCTATATAAGCAGCAATGTCTTGGTCCGGATCAAGACACGCGGATCGGGAGGAAGGTTTCGAGGCGGAGTACCCCACATGACTATTTCATTGCTTTCCGGCAGACGCGATCAGAGTGGCGGCATCGATACAGATTACAAGGCTGAGGAAGGAAAGTTTCACGTTGGAGGTGGACTTGTGAATAACAAGACCAATAAGAAATCATCCATCTATAATGAGAAGAATAATCCTCGCGCGAAAAGAAACGCGGAAGATTGGTCCGATGGGACTCACTTCGATTTTCCTGATCTTTACTTGGATGACGAATGTGTCCAAGATCTTCCAATATCGTAGCATCTGCACATTTAGCAGAGCATCCGAAAGTCTGGAGGCCTCACACCCAGCACCGTGGCGTGCCTATGCCGAGAAATATATCGGACATTGATCACTAGATCGCGATTACGCAATGACAATTGAATTTCTGAAGACTGACTTTGAGAAGGTCAGCTATCTACTCAATCTGTTGGTTGCGCATGCGACAGGTCAACCAGCAGATTCGGCTGAATACGAAGCGCTTCGCCGTGATCTGCTCACCAACCCGCGATTGGCGGATGAACTTCCGTCTTGGGTTAGAACGCACAGAGATCTAGGTTCATTTTGGGGATTCATTCAGCCTAAGTTTAGTAAGTACGCAGAAAGAAGAACCTATCTATCTGAACAATTCACTCCATTGCTGGACGCACTGGAGTTTGAAGGTGTAGCCTCAAACCAAAAGGTGCCAGGCAAGTTCAAACTGGAAAATAAATCCTCCATTGCTCGAAACAAGAGGAAAGTCTTCATTGTGCATGGGCACGACAATGAGGTCAAACAAGAAGTTGCGCGATTCTTGGAGCAACTAAACATTGAGCCGATAATTTTGCATGAACAGGCAAGTGCCGGCATGACAATCATTGAGAAGATTGAGCACTATTCCAATGACGCAGATTTCGCTCTCGTGCTCTACACACCTTGCGACCGTGGTCGCGGCGCCCTGGAAACCAAAGTGCCGGCAAGAAATCGCGCCCGGCAGAATGTGGTTTTCGAACATGGCTATCTTATGGCCAAGTTTGGTAGAGAGAACGTATGCGCACTTGTCAAGGGCGACATTGAAATCCCAAACGATACGAGCGGAGTCGTTTATGTCGACTTGGATGCTCGTGGTGCGTGGCGAATAGAAGTAACGAAGGAACTGAAGGGTGCTGGATATGCTGTTAGCAATTGATATTAGCGGTCTCCTTAGCGCGCTATGACAAATACTCCACCTTCAATGGGCGCAACGGTGAGGCCAACCCCTCCAACAACCGGACTGCCTTCGGCCTCCAGCGGCAGATTTTGTCTAACGTTGACCGCACGGGACGCTTCCGCTGTCCACCATGAAAGAAAGCAGTCTCAGCAATAGGTGGCAACACGTGCCTATGAATGACTGCCATCCCGTCCCGAACGTTTGTGTACGCAGCTAGGCTCAAACGAGAGGATTTACAACTTACCCCCGAAAGGCCACTGCTGACTCTATACCCGTGAAAGGGCGTATGGCAGATATGACTTGTCGATTTATACTGGCAACAGCTCTACTTGCGGCAACCGTACAATCCGTACGCGCGCAAGAAGTACTTTTGTTTGGAAAGTTCCATTTGGGCGGCAAAGCCTGGTTCAGCAAGGTCTGCCCGCGGAGTTCAGCAGAAACGAGCGTGAAGGATGTGTGCTGGCTGGGGGAGCTTCCAAGAAACTACAGCGGCCAGCGCGCAGGAACGATCCTGGTTCCCAAGGAAGATCTGCCTGCATGGGCCGAATTCTCCAGCTTCGAACTGTGGTTCCAAGGTGAGGCGCTTCAGCGGGTCAAGTTGACAGTTCATGCGCAGGACCAAATGAAAATTGTATCTTCGATATCTGAACGTTTCGGCAAACCGATTGAAGTGTCACTATCGGATTACTCGGCAAGATGGGTGACTTGGGAACGCCCGGACGTTTCCGTTAAGTATGTTTGCGGCGGTGATTCGTGTAGCGTATATTTTATCTCTGCCGAAATGCGGACACGACAGGCAGAGGACCTGGCTGTGCGAAATAGACGAGATGTGGCTCGCCCGAGAACACCTTGAAATTACGAAGTTCGCAGCCGGCATGAAAGGAACGCAGCTGTATATTGGCTGGTTCGATGAAATCCGTCGACCCAACTTGTGGCGCGGCCAAAGCGGGTGCAGGGCACGGGCGCCGTTGGCGTGCAGAAAGACGAAGTTACGCGCGCACCGCAAGCCCTTTGGCAGCGACGCTGCACCGTGGCCGAAGCTCGGGCACAGTGGCCGGTCCCACCCGATCGACGAGAGCCCGATGACCGAACCCCGAACGCCTGTGCACACCACCCTCGATGCCGACGGCATCGCCACGCTGACGATCCGCGGTGCCAAGGGCATCAACATCGTCGGCTCGGCGGAGATCGTCGCGGTCAGCGCCGAACTCGCCCGCCTGCGCGACGAACCGGGCCTGCGCGCGCTGGTGCTGCGCGGCCACGGCGACCGGGCCTTCGTCGGCGGCGCCGACATCGCCGAGATGGCTACGCTGACGCCGGCCACCGCCGCAACCTTCATCACCGGGTTGAAGGACTTGTGCGAAGCGGTGCGGCTGTTCCCGGCCCCGGTGATCGCCCGCATCGCCGGCTGGTGCCTGGGCGGCGGGCTCGAAGTGGCGATGGCCTGCGACCTGCGCCTGGGCAGCAGCGACTCGAAATACGGCATGCCCGAGGTCAAGGTCGGCATCCCGTCGGTGATCCACGCCGCGCTGATGCCGCGGCTGGCCGGGCCGTCGGCAGCCGCCTGGCTGCTGCTGACCGGCGACACCATCGATGCCGCCACCGCGCTCGGCCACGGCCTGGTTCACCGCGTCTGCCCGCTGGCCGAACTGGACGACGCGGTGCAGCAGACGGCGCGCCAGCTCGCCGCGCTCGGGCCGCAGGTGCTGCGCCAGCAGAAGGCGCTGCTGCGCGACTGGGCCCGGCTGCCGGTCGAGGAGGCGATCGAGCGCAGCGTCGCCGAGTTCGCCCAGGCCTTCACCACCGGCGAGCCGCAGCGCTACATGCGGCAGTTCCTCGACCGCCAGCGCGGCGGCGGCCCTCGGCCCGCCTGATACGCTCGGGCGCCCTGCCCGATCCCGATCCCGCGCGATGACCGACAAGCTCTTCACCCCGCTCGTCCTCGGCCCGATCACGCTGCGCCACCGCGTCGTGATGGCGCCGCTGACCCGCATGCGCGCCAGCCCCGACGGCAACGTGCCGACGGCGCTGAACGCCGAGTACTACGCCCAGCGCGCCAAAGTTCGACACCAAACGGCCATTCTGAGCGTTTTCCGACCGCCGTCCCTAAAGGAATCAAGCACTTAGCCGCGCCACGGCGATTCTTTTGTAGTGGCACGTTTGTACCTTCTATGTGTTGGCACATACCTGGCGTGT
>JAEUOY010000113.1 GCA_016790515.1 Burkholderiaceae bacterium
TTTCGGAATCGAACCGAAGACCTTCCGCTTACAAGGCGGGTGCTCTACCAACTGAGCTAAGCCGGCGCACTCGGGGGCCGCAGTATAGGCGCGGCGCTACTTGACGCGCTTGAGCGTCGGGCGCCCCGGTGTCGGCGGTTCGGGCGTCGGATCGCGGTCAGAACCTTGCTGCGGCGCCTCCTCGGCCAGCGCCAAGTGTGGGCCACCCGCAGCCACATCGGCGGTCGGCGCCGGAAAGGCCATGCCCTGGCCGTTCTCGCGCGCGTAGATCGCGATCACATGCGTCACCGGTACCGCGATCTCGCGCGACACGCCGCCGAAGCGTGCCTTGAACTCGATGAATTCGTTGCCGAGCTTCAGGCTGCTGGTCGCCTCGAAGCCGACGTTGAGCACGATCTCCCCGTTCTTCACGTACTCCGCGGGCACGCGCACGGTTGCATCGACGTGCACCGCGATATAGGGCGTGAAGCCGTTTTCGGTGCACCACTCGTGCAGCGCCCGGATCAGGTAGGGCCGGGTCGAGGTGCCGGCCGTCGTCGGCGCGGTGGGAACGCTCATGGCGCGTGGCCCGTTACTTGCGCATCACCTTCTCGGATGGCGTCAGCGCCTCGATGTAGGCCGGGCGCGAGAAGATGCGCTCGGCGTACTTGAGCAGCGGCACGGCGTTCTTGGACATGTCGATGCCGTAATAGTCCAGCCGCCAGAGCAGCGGCGCAATGGCCACGTCGAGCATCGAGAAGTCGTCGCCGAGCATGTACTTGTTCTTCAGGAAGATCGGCGCGAGCTGCGTCAGCCGGTCGCGGATCTGCGCGCGCGCCTTCTCCATCTGCTTCTCGGTCGGCTTGACGCCGCGCGACTCGAGGATGTTGACGTGGGCGAACAGCTCCTTCTCGAAGTTGAGCAGGAACAGGCGCACGCGCGCGCGCGCCACCGGGTCGCCGGGCATCAGCTGCGGGTGCGGAAAGCGCTCGTCGATGTACTCGTTGATGATGTGCGACTCGTACAGGATCAGGTCGCGCTCGACGAGGATCGGCACCTCGTTGTACGGGTTCATCAGCGCGATGTCCTCGGGCTTGGCGAACAGGTCGACGTCGCGGATCTCGAAGTCCATGCCCTTCTCGAACAGCACGAAGCGGCAGCGGTGCGAATAGGGGCAGGTGGTTCCGGAGTAAAGCACCATCATGGCGGTGGGCTCCCTAGTGAAGCGGTTGCGCAGAAAAAGCAATGCGCGCAACGGGCCCTCGGGGGCTGCCGCTGCGCGCCGGGCCCGGCACGGCTGCCGGACCAGCGGGAATTACTTGACGTCCTTCCAGTAGGCGGCGTTCAGGCGCCAGGCGATCAGCGTGAAGACCGACAGGAACAGCAGCACCCAGACGCCCATGCGCACGCGCTGGTTCTGTGCCGGCTCGCCCATCCACTGCAGGTAGGCCACCAGGTCGGCCACCGCCAGGTCGTAATCGGCCTTGCTCAGCGTGCCCGGCTTGGTCTGCTCGAAGCCCTTGAAGACATGCACCGTCTTGGCCGGGTCGTGCGGGTCCTTCTCCTCGGCGTGGATCGCGCGCTGCTCGCCCTGCAACTCCCACAGCACGTGCGGCATGCCCACCGAGGGGAAGACGAGGTTGTTCCAGCCGGTGGGCCGGGTCTCGTCGCGGTAGAACGTGCGCATGTAGGTGTAGAGGTAATCGGCGCCCGAGCCGTTGGCGCCGGCGCGCGAGCGCGCGATCACGGTCAGATCGGGCGGCTGCGCGCCGAACCATTCCTTGGCGTCCTTGGCCGCCAGCGAGACGGTCATCAGGTCGCCGACCTTGTCGGTGGCAAACAGCAGGTTCTTCTTGATCTGGTCGTCGGTCAGGCCGATGTCCTTCAGCCGGTTGTAGCGCATGAACGATGCCGCATGGCAGTTCAGGCAGTAGTTGACGAACAGCTTGGCGCCATGTTGCAGCGCGGCCAGGTCGGTGACGCGCTCCTTCGGGAACTTGTCCCAGGCCGGGCCTTCGGAACTGGCCAGCGAGGAGGTGCACAGGCTCAGCGCGGCAAGCAGGCTGGCAATGAGTCTTTTCATTTTCTTGGAGCTCCTGCGTCAGTGGGCGCTGAAGGTGACACGGTCCGGCACCATCTTGAAGGTGCCGATCGTGCTCCACCAGGGCATCAGCAGGAAGAAGCCGAAGTAGAACAGCGTGCCGACCTGGGCGATCAGGGTGCCGGCCTCCGACGGCGGCTGGATGCCCAGGTAGCCCAGCACGATGAAGAAGACGACGAAGATCGCGTACAGCGCCTTGTGCCAGGTCGGCCGGTAGCGGATCGACTTGGCCGGGCTGTTGTCCAGCCAGGGCAGGAAGAACAGGATCACGACCGCACCGCCCATCACCACCACGCCCCAGAACTTGGCGTCGAAGGTCTTCAGCAGCGCGATGGCGACCAGCGCGCCGACCACCGCGGCGACCTTGCCCTTGCCCTTCAGGGCCAGCAGCGAGACCAGACCGGCCAGACCGATGATCACGCACAGCACGTTGACCATCGGGTCGGTGGTGGCGCGCAGCATCGAGTAGAAGGGCGTGAAGTACCACACCGGCGCGATGTGCGGCGGCGTCTTCAGCGGGTCGGCCGGGATGAAGTTGTTGTACTCGAGGAAGTAGCCGCCGAGTTCGGGGCCGAAGAAGATGATCGCGCTGAAGACGATCAGGAACATGCCGACGCCGAAGATGTCGTGCACCGTGTAGTACGGGTGGAACGGGATGCCGTCGAGCGGGATGCCGGTCTTCGGGTTCTTCCTGGCCTTGATCTCGACGCCGTCGGGGTTGTTCGAGCCGACGTCGTGCAGCGCCAGCAGGTGGGCCACGACCAGGCCCAGCAGCACCAGCGGCACGGCGATCACGTGAAAGCTGAAGAAGCGGTTCAGCGTGGCGTCGCCGACGACGTAGTCGCCGCGGATCAGCAGCGCCAGGTCGGGGCCGATGAACGGCACCGCGGCGAACAGGTTGACGATCACCTGCGCGCCCCAGTACGACATCTGGCCCCAGGGCAGCAGGTAGCCCATGAAGGCCTCGGCCATCAGGCACAGGAAGATCGCACAGCCGAACAGCCACACCAGTTCGCGTGGCTTGCGGTAGCTGCCGTAGATCAGGCCGCGCCACATGTGCAGGTAGACGACGACGAAGAACGCCGACGCACCGGTGGAATGCATGTAGCGGATCAGCCAGCCCCAGGGCACGTCGCGCATGATGTACTCGACCGACGCGAAGGCCTGGGCGGCATCGGGCTTGTAGTGCATCACCAGGAAGATGCCGGTGACGATCTGGATCACCAGCACCAGCAGCGCCAGCGAACCGTAGAAGTACCAGGTGTTGAAGTTCTTCGGAGCGTAGTACTCCGACATGTGGACCTTGTAGGCGTCGAACGCGGTCGGGAACCGGTTCTCGAGCCAGGTCGTCAACTTCACGCCCATCGGCGCATCGGCCGGGACGGTCTTGAAATCTGCCATGTCGTCTTGACCTCGATGCGGTGTGTGTCGTCAGGCCTTCTTGTCCTCGCCGATCAGCAAGCGCGTATCGGCCAGGTACATGTGGGGCGGCACCTCGAGGTTGTCGGGCGCGGGCTTGTTCTTGAAGACCCGGCCGGCCATGTCGAAGGTGGAACCGTGGCAGGGGCAGAGGAAGCCGCCTTGCCAGTCATCGGGCAACGAGGGCTGGGCGCCCGGGGTGAACTTGTCGCTGGGCGAGCAGCCCAGGTGCGAGCAGATGCCCACCGCCACCAGGTACTCGGGCTTGATCGAACGGTACCCGTTGCGGGCGTACTCGGGCGTCAGCTCGCCCGGATTGCGCTCGGACTTCGGGTCGGCGAGCTGCGGATCGATCTTCGGCAGCGCATCGAGCTGCTCCTTCGTGCGGCGCACGATCCACACCGGCTTGCCGCGCCATTCGACCGTCATCTTCTCGCCGGGCTTCAGGCCGCTGATGTCGGCCTCGACGGCGGCGCCGGCGGCCTTGGCGCGCTCGGACGGGGCGAAGGTGCTGACGAAGGGCACCGCTGCCGCGATGCCGCCCAGCGCACCGGCCCCGGCGGTGATCGCCACCCAGGTGCGTCGGCTGGTGTCGACGGGGCTGCCACCCGGCATGTCGCTCGGCATGTCGCTCGGGATGTCACTCATGGCAATCCTCTTGTCCTCTCGTAGTCCGTGGTGCGCCCGGCACGGGCAGCAAAAGAGCCTCAGGGTCAACCCGGCATTCTAGCGGAGCTGCCTTCGAGCACCGGATCGAGTGTCGGCTCGACGTCGCCGGATGCGGGTCATCGATACTGCCGGGGCGCCGCCGGAGCGCGGTGCGCTCAACCCACGACCAGGAGTCCCCCCATGAGTTTCGCCAGTGAGTTCAAGGAGTTTGCGCTGAAGGGCAACGTTGTCGACCTGGCGGTCGGCGTGATCATCGGCGGCGCGTTCGGCAAGATCGTCGACTCGGTGGTCAAGGACCTGATCATGCCGGTGGTCAACCTGGTCAGCGGCGGGCAGATCGACTTCTCCAACAAGTACCTGGTGCTCTCGGGCAGCGTGCCCGCCGGGGCCTCGCTGGCCGAGGCGCAGAAGGTGGGCAACGTCTTCGCCTACGGCAGCTTCCTGACGATCGCGATCAACTTCGCGATCCTGGCCTTCGTGATCTTCGTGATGATCAAGCAGATCAACCGGCTCAAGCGCGCCGAGCCGGCGCCCGCGCCCGCCGCGCCGCCGCCGACGCCCGAGGACGTGGTGCTGCTGCGCGAGATCCGCGATGCGCTGAACAAGCGCTAGGAGCACCGCAGGGCCGGGGCCGGGGCCGGCGCCGGGTCAAGTTGCGGCGGATCGTGCCGATAAGCCAGGGGTGAAGAGGTCGACCACGACCGAGGACATGCCCATCCCGGGCTGCTGGCGAGACGAGCCCCATGGACCAGACCCTGCCACCCCGACTGCCTGCGAAGCTGGAAAGCGCCGTCCAACGTGTGCGGATGGCCGCTCGCTCGGCCGCCGAACACACCGTCGACAGCCTGGGACTGGCCGCACTGGCCACCACCGGGGTGATGCAGCGCGATGCGCTGCTCGGTGCCCAGTTCGAGCTCAACCGCAAGCTGGCGATCTTCGCGATGACCTTCAACGAGGCGCTGGACATCGATGTCGCCCGCCAGGCGGGCACGCTGGTGCCCACGGCGCAGCCCGGCGGCGCCGCGATCACGCCGGATTCGCTGGTGGCCAGCTGGGAATCGCTGTCGCTGATCGACGACCACGAGCTCGAACTGCACATCAGCGCCGACCGCTTCGCGCTCGAGATCTCGCACGCCTGCGAATGGGAGATCCGCGAGCTCGATGCCTACATGGGCACGCTGATGGGCCTGGCCGCCGTCGATCACGGCCGCAACCCGCTGCGCGCCGAGGTCATCGGCCAGGCCGTGATCCGCGCGGTCGAGGCGGTCTCCGACCGGCCCGAAGTGCGCAAGGTGCTGAGCACCGAGATCGGCCGCTCGCTGGCCAACGCGATGCGGCAGACCTACGCCGACATCGTCGCCGACCTGCGCCATGCCGGCGTGCGCCCGGCGGGGCTGGCCGTTCGCGGCGCGGCCGGCCGGGGCCACTCGGTGCATGGCGCGCTGGGCGCCGACCCGCGCGAGGCCGCCCCGGCGCCCAGCGGCCACGGCGGCCTCGAGCAGGCGGCCGAGCATTCCGCCGCGGCGCTGCTGCGCCACGCGATGGCCCAGCTGCCGTCGCACCAGCAGGATTCACACTACCGGCACGAGCTGTCGGCCGGCGGCCGCCTGGCGGTGCGTCCGCCCGGGCACGGCGCCGCGTCGTCAGCCGGCCCCAGGCCGGCAGGCGCGGCGCCCGACCCGGCCATGGGTCGGGTCGATGCACCGATGATGGCGCTGATGCGCCGCCTGGCGCAGCACGCGCCAGCGGCCGAGGAAGGCCACGACTGGCACGACGACGCTGCCTGGGATCGTCCGGCGCGATCGGACTTCCGCCAGAGCGGCAGCGGCGGCCCGGGCTTCGCGACGAGCACCGGCGCCGAATCCGGCGGCGCCGGCCTCCGCCAGCAGGTCGCGCCCAACCTGATCCTCGCCTACCGCGACGAGCTGCGCCAGCATGCCAGCGGCGCGCTCGACCACATGGTGATCGACGTGATCGCCAGCCTGTTCGACCAGATCCTGTCCGACGCCAAGGTGCCGCCGCAGATGGCGCGGCAGATCGCCCGCCTGCAGTTGCCGGTGCTGCGCGCCGCGCTGGGCGACAACAGCTTCTTCTCGTCGCGCCGCCACCCGGTGCGCCGCTTCATCAACCGCATCGCCTCGCTGGGCACCGCGGTGGACGACTTCGACGGCGACGAGGGCCGGTCGCTGCTGGCACGGGTGGCCAGCCTGGTGCAGGCGGTGGTCGACGGCGACTTCGACCAGATCGAGCTCTACGAGCAGCAGCTGCAGGCGCTGGAGGAATTCATCACTGCCCAGGCCCAGGCCGCGGTGAGGGCGGCCGGCGCCGCCGATGCCGTGCTGGCCCGCAAGGAGGCGCAGCTGCAGTTGCAGCAGCGCTTCGCGAGCGAGCTCGAGACCGCGCTGCGCGGCCTGCCGGTGCCCGACTACCTGCGCGACTTCCTCGCGGGCACCTGGAGCCGCGCGATCGCCAGCGCGGCGGCCGACGAGGGTGCCGACGGCGCGCTGGCACAACGGCTGCGCGGCGCCGGCCGCGAACTGGTGATGAGCGTCCAGCCCAAGGGCACGCCGGCGCAGCGCCAGCAGTTCCTGCGCCAGCTGCCGCAGCTGATGAAGGACCTCAACGCCGGCCTCGACCGCATCCAGTGCCCCGACGAGGAGCGGCGCGAGTTCTTCGCCCAGCTGCTGCCGGCGCATGCCGAATCGCTGAAGGGCCAGGCGCTCAGCACGCTCGAGCACAACCTGCTGGCCAGGCAGGTCGACGGCGCGATGGCCACGCCGCTGCCGCGCGCGGCCGACCTGCCGCCGGTGACCGGCCATGCATCGGCGCAGACCGTGGCGGCGCTGCAGGCGATCGCCTCGCCGGCGGTGTTCAGCGCGGCCGAAGCCGAGGCCGTGGGCCTGGTCGACGAGGCCGCGGTGGACTGGAAGCGCGCGGTCGACATCGACCTGGGCGCCGAGCCCGAGGTCACCGCGGGCGACGTCGAGATTCCGGGCCTGCCCAGCCCCGAGCCGGTGGAGCCGACCCGCGGCAAGTCGCTGGCCGACCATGTGCAGATCGGCTTCGCCTACCTGATGCAGCTGCAGGGCGAGTGGCAGAAGGTGCGGCTGGCGCATGTCAGTGCCGGCCGCAGCTTCTTCGTCTTCACCCACGGCGCCAAGCAGCGCGAGACGGTGTCGATGACCCATCGCATGCTGGTCCGGCTGTGCGAGGCCGGCCGGCTGCGGGCGATGGAGAGCGCCTACCTGCTCGAGCGTGCCACGGCGCGCGCGCGCCGCCAGCTGGCCGAGCTGTCGCCGAAGAAGCGCTAGCCCTGCAGCGCCGGCCCCGCCGCGCTTCGGACCGACACCCTCACCGGGCCGCCAGCCGCCGCGCCATGCGCAGCGCGGCGATCAGGCTGCCGGCATCGGCGCGGCCGCTGCCGGCGATGTCGAACGCGGTGCCGTGGTCGGGGCTGGTGCGCACGAACGGCAGGCCCAGCGTGACGTTCACGCCCTGCTCGACCCCCAGGTACTTGACCGGGATCAGCCCGTGGTCGTGGGTCATCGCGACGACCAGGTCGAATTCACCGGGATGGCCGCTCGCGTTGCGGGCGCGCATGAACACCGTGTCGGGGGCGAACGGGCCCCGTGCATCGATGCCTTCGGCGCGCGCGGCGGCCACCGCGGGGGCGATGAAGCGGATCTCCTCGTCGCCGAACAGCCCGCCTTCGCCGGCATGCGGGTTGAGCCCGGCCACCGCGATGCGCGGCGCGGCCTGGCCCCAGGCGGCGGCGCTGCGGTGGGCGATGCGCAGCGTCTGCAGCACGGCGTCGAAATCGAGCAGCTCGAGCGCCCGGCGCAGCGCCACGTGGATGGTCACCAGCACCACCCGCAACTCGTCGTTGGCCAGCATCATGCGCACCGGCATGCCGCCGGCGGCGGCCTGCAGCATCTCGGTGTGGCCGGGAAACGGCACGCCGGCGGCGGCCAGCGCCTCCTTGTGGATCGGCGCGGTGACGATCGCCGCCACCTCGCCGCGCAGCGCCAGCGTGGCCGCCGCGGTGATGCACAGCGCCGCGGCGCGGCCCGCCTCGGCATGCACCCGGCCCATCGTCAGGCCGGCCAGACCCGCGGGCAGACCGGGCGGCTGCCACACCGCCAGACAGCCGGGTGGCGCCAGCCGCGCATCGGCCGGCGCATCGAGCCGGGCCACCGGCAGCAGCAGAGCGCATTGCGCCACGGCGCGGCGCATCACCGCGACGTCGCCGACCACCACCGCCGCGCCGGTGGCGCCGGCGGCCGCCGCGCGGGCCAGGATCTCGGGCCCGATGCCGCAGGGGTCGCCCATCGTCAGGGCCAGCAGCGGCCGGTCGTGGTGCGCGGTCATCGCGGTCGCCATCAGGCCGGGTTGGGGATGTCGATGAAGCGGTGTTCGAGCCCGAAGCGTGCCGCCAGGTGCTCGCCCAGCGCCGGCGCGCCGTAGCGCTCGGTGGCGTGGTGGCCGCAGGCGAGGAAGGCGACGCCGGTCTCGCGCGCGATATGGGCCTGCGGCTCGGACAGTTCGCCGGTGATGAACGCGTCGGCACCGGCCGCGATCGCCGCCTCGAAGTAGCCCTGCGCGCCGCCGCTGCACCAGGCCACGCGCCGCAGCGCACGACTGTCGCCGGGCAGCAGCACCGGCGCGCGGCCCAGCGCCTGCTGAACCTGCGCGGCCAGCGCCACCGCGTCGCCGGCTGCCGCCGACGGGCCGATGAAGCCCAGGTCCTGGTCGCCGAAGCGGGCATCGGCCTCGAGCCCGAGCCGGCGGCCGAGCTGGGCGTTGTTGCCCAGCTCGGCATGGGCATCGAGCGGCAGGTGGTAGGCGAACAGGTTGATGCCGTGGCCCAGCAGCGGCGCCAGGCGCTGGCGCAGCCAGCCGCTGATGCGCCCGTCCTGGCCGCGCCAGAACAGTCCATGGTGGACCAGCAGCGCATCGGCCTGCGCCGCCACCGCGGCGTCGATCAGCGCCAGGCTCGCGGTGACCCCCGAGACCAGCCGCCGCACCTCGGCGCGGCCCTCGACCTGCAGTCCGTTCGGCCCATAATCCTTGAAGCGATCGACTGCCAGCATGGCCGCCAGGTGGGTTTCGATCTCGCTGCGCTGGGCCATCGCGCCCGCCCTTTCAAGACAAGAAGTCCTCGATGCGAAGACTCTGGCTGATTTTCTCCCAGGCGGCGACGGTGGCCCTGGCCCTGTTGTTCGTCGTCGCCACCCTCAAGCCCGAATGGCTGACCCGCGACGGCCAGCCGATGGGCGCGATCGTCTCGGAGGTGGTTTCGCTGCGCACTGCGGCGCCGGCGGCGTCGGGCGCGTCCGCCGCCACCCCGCCCTTGCACGGCCTGGCCGCGGCCGCGCAGGCGGCCGCGCCGGCGGTGGTCAGCGTGATCACCAGCAAGGCGCGGCAGCAGAACCCGCATGCCGACGACCCGGCCTTCGGCTTCTTCTTCGGCGACCGCGACCCGGTGCAGCAGGGCGTGGGCTCGGGCGTCATCGTCTCGCCCGAGGGCATCCTGCTGACCAACAACCACGTGGTCGAGGACGCCGGCGAGATCGACGTGCGGCTGGCCGACGGCCGCGAGGCGCGGGCCCAGGTGGTGGGCACCGACCCCGAGACCGACCTGGCGGTGCTGCGCGTCGTGCTGGACAGGCTGCCGACGATCACGCTGGGCCGTTCGCAGGACCTGCGGGTGGGCGATCCGCTGCTGGCCATCGGCAACCCGTTCAACGTCGGCCAGACGGTGACCGCCGGCATCGTCAGCGCGCTCGGCCGCAACGGGCTGGGTCTGTCGACCTTCGAGGGCTTCATCCAGACCGATGCGGCGATCAACCCGGGCAACTCGGGCGGCGCGCTGGTCGATGCCCAGGGCCACCTGGTCGGCATCAACACCGCGATCTACTCGCGCAGCGGCGGCAGCCTGGGCATCGGCTTCGCGATCCCGATCGACATGGCGCGCCAGGTGATGGAGAGCCTGCTGAAGGACGGCGTCGTGCGCCGCGGCTGGATCGGCGTCGTGCCGCGCGAACTGACGCCCGAGATCGCCGAGAGCCTGAATCTGGCCACCCGCACCGGCGTGCTGATCACCGGGGTGCTGCAGGACGGACCGGCCGGCAAGAGCGGCCTGCGGCCGGGCGACGTGGTGGTGTCGGTGGCCGACCGGCCGGTGACCAGCGTCGCTCAGCTGCTCGACGCAGTGGCGGCGCTGCCGCCCGGCCAGCCCGCAGCGGTGGCCGTGATGCGCGGCCAGAAGCGCCTGACGCTGACCGTCGACGTCGTGCAGCGCCAGCGCCCGAACATGCGCCGCCAGCGCTGAGCGCCGCTGCGGGCGGGCTTCAGGACTTCGCGGTGTCGGCTCCGGCGGACGCCTCGGGCGCCTGGGTGTGCTTGATGAAGACCTTGGCCGCGACGATCCCCAGCTCGTAGAGCAGGCACATCGGGATCGCCAGCGACAGCTGCGAGACCACGTCGGGCGGCGTGATGACCGCCGCGACGATGAAGGCGACGACGATGAAGTAGCCGCGCCACTCCTTGAGCTTCTCGACGCTGACGATGCCCATTCGCGCCAGCACCACCACCGCCACCGGCACCTCGAAGGCGGCGCCGAAGGCGATGAACATCGTCAGCACGAAGCTCAGGTAGGCCTCGATGTCGGGCGCCGCGGTGATGCTCTTCGGCGCGAAGCTCTGGATGAACTTGAACACCTGGCCGAAGACGAAGAAGTAGCAGAACGCCACCCCGGCGATGAACAGCAGCGTGCTCGACACCACCAGCGGCAGCACCAGCTTCTTCTCGTGGCTGTAGAGGCCCGGCGCGACGAAGGCCCACACCTGGTACAGCACGTAGGGCAGCGCGATCAGGAAGGCGGCCATCAGCGTGATCTTCAGCGGCACGATGAAGGGCGAGATCACGTTGGTGGCGATCAGCGTCGCCCCCTTGGGCAGGTTGGCCACCAGCGGCGCGGCGAGCAGGTCGTACAGGCCGGCCGGGCCCGGCCACAGGCACAGCACGCCGAAGACCACGCCCACCGCGAGCAGCGCGCGCACCAGCCGGTCGCGCAGCTCGATCAGGTGCGACACGAAGGGTTGCTCGGTGCCTTCGAGCTCGTCTCTGGGTTCGGCCATCGTCGGGGCGCTACTTCAGGCCGGGCGGGCGAAAGCGCGCCACCCGCGCCGCGCCCGACTGCACATGGCCGCGCACGCCGGCGCGCTGCTTGTACCAGCGCGGCACGGCACTGCGCTTCAGGCGCCAGCGCTTGTTCGGCCGCTTGTACTGGGGCACCGGGGTCGGCAGGTCGCCGAAGGCCAGCGGATCGCGCTCGGGCGTCGATGTGCCGTCCAGCGCCGACTGCACCGCGCCGAACTCGTTGCCGAAGGCCTGCTGCGCATCGCTGACCTCGCGCTGGACGGTCTGCTCGACATCGCGGGCGGCGTTCTCGAACTGCGCCTTCATCTTCTGCAGTTCTTCCAGTTCGATCGAGCGGTTGACCTCGGCCTTGACGTCGGCCACGTAGCGCCTGGCCTTGCCCATCAGCGTGCCGACGGTGCGCGCCACGCGGGGCAGCTTCTCGGGGCCGATGACGATCAGTGCCACGGCGCCGATCAGCGCGATCTTGTCGAAGCCGAAATCGATCATGCGAGGCAGGCCAGGGCCTGCAGGCGCCCGGCGCCGTCAGTCATGACTTGGTCTTGGCTTCGACGTCGACGGTGTTGGCGTCTGCCGTCTTCTGGCTGGTGACCTGCTGCGGCGGCGCCGAAGCGGCCGCATCGGCCGAACCGGTGCCGTCCCTGACGCCGTCCTTGAAGCCCTTGACGGCCGCGCCGAGGTCGCTGCCGACGTTCTTGAGCTTCTTGGTGCCGAAGATCAGCACCACCACGACCAGCACGATCAGCCAGTGCCAGATGCTGAAGGATCCCATGACGAACTCCTGATGACCGAAAAAGCCGGAATCGCGGATTCTAGGTGAGGCGCCGCGGCTCCGCCGCGTTGGAGCCCGGCCGGTCGGCAGGGTTCAATGCCTCATTCAACCCTTCAGCCAGGGCCGCGGGCCGCCCATCACGTGCAGGTGCAGGTGCATCACCTCCTGCATGCCGTCACGGCCGGTGTTCACCACGTGGCGGAAGCCGTTGGTAACACCGAGTTCCTTCATCAGCCGCGGCGTGATCGCCATCATCCGGCCGAGCAGGGGCGCATGTTCGGGCCCGACGTCGGCCATCGTCGCGATGTGGATCTTCGGGATCACCAGGATGTGCACCGGCGCCCAGGGGTGGATGTCGTGGAAGACGAGGATCTCGTCGTCCTCGTGGACCTTCTTGGCCGGAATCTGGCCGGCGACGATCTTGCAGAAGATGCAGTTCGGATCGGATGACATCGGGCTCGGGCGGTGTTGTGGAGGGGTCAGACCGGCATCGGCCGGCGGTCGTTCAGCGCCAGCCAGCCGCGCAGCACGCGGTAGAGGAACCACAGCGAAATGATGCCCCAGGCGATCCAGCCCGGGGCGACCAGCAGCAGCCACAGCGGCGCGGTGACGGCATAGGCGATCGCGGCGAACACCACGCTGCGGATGCGCCAGCGGAAGTG
The DNA here is from genome assembly GCA_016790515.1 of Burkholderiaceae bacterium. Classification (GTDB taxonomy): domain Bacteria; phylum Pseudomonadota; class Gammaproteobacteria; order Burkholderiales; family Burkholderiaceae_C; genus Pseudaquabacterium. The sequence goes on from JAEUOY010000113.1 coordinate 12,764, forward strand.
GCTTTCCTGCCACGAGCCGCGGGCGTCGCCGCGCTTGACCAGGTCGAGCACGAAGGCCACCAGCAGCAGCGCGATGCTGGCCTGCGCGCCGGGCAGCACCGCGCCGACCGCGACGATCGCGTGCAGCGCATAGCTGACATGGCCGATCGTGCGCAGCGACGATTCGGTCTGGCCGTCGAGCACCACGACATCGTCGGCCATCAGCCGCCCTCGCCTTCGCGCTGCTTCGCCTTGCGCAGCGCGAACTCCTCGAGCCCGGACAGTCCTTCGCGCCGCGCCAGTTCATCGAGCACGTCGGCCGGGCCGAGGCCGAACTGCGCCAGCGCGATCATCGAGTGGAACCACAGGTCGGCGACCTCGTAGACGATCTTGCCGGGCACGCCGTCCTTGGCGGCCATCACGGTCTCGGTGGCTTCCTCGCCGACCTTCTTCAGGATCGCGTCGGTGCCCTTGCTGAACAGCCGGGCGATGTAGCTCCTGTCGGGGTCGCCGCCGTTGGCCGGCTTGCGCGACTCGATCACCGCGGCCAGGTGGGCCAGGAAGTCCTGCGAGGTCCGTCGGGGGGCAGCTTGGCTCATTTGCGATAGATCGCCTCGGGATCCTCGAGCACCGGGTCGACGGTCGTCCACCGGCCGCCATCGAGCCTGCGGAAGAAGCAGCTGTGGCGGCCGGTGTGGCAGGCGATGCCGGGGTCGTGGCCCAGCTGGGTGACCTTCAGCAGCACCACGTCGGCGTCGCAGTCGACGCGGATCTCGTGCACCTGCTGGAAGTGGCCGCTCTCCTCGCCCTTGTGCCACAGGCGCTGGCGCGACCGGCTCCAGTACACCGCCTGGCCGCGCTCGGCGGTCAGCGCCAGCGATTCGCGGTTCATGAACGCGAACATCAGCACGTCGCCGCTGGCCGCCTCCTGGGCGATGGCGGGCACCAGGCCGTCGCGGTCCCAGCGGATGTCGTCGAGCCAGCTCATCCAGGGGAGTGTAGCGATCCGCCGTCGTCGTATCGGATCGAAGCGCCGGCCCGCCCGGTCAGCCGGCGGCCAGCGGCCCGGCGTGCCGGCGTTCGGCGGCGAACCAGCGCAGCACCGGCAGTGTTCCGGGCAGCACCGGCGCCACCGCCACCGGCAGGTCGCACCAGGCCATCTGCTGGCCTTCGCGCATCTCGAACGCGCCGGACCAGTCGAACACCTTGCAGAAATGCAGGCGCACCCGCGCATGGGGGTAGTCGAAGACCTCCTGCTGCCAGGGGTGGACCGCGCCGACCGTGATGCCCAGCTCCTCGTGCAGTTCGCGCCGCAGCGCCTGGACGACGGTCTCGCCCGGCTCGAACTTGCCGCCGGGGAACTCCCAGTAGCCGGCGTAGACCTTGCCGTCGGGCCGGCTGGTCAGCAGGAAGCGGCCCTCGCGGCCTTCGGCGTCGCGCTCGACCAGCACGCCGACGGCGACGTCGGTCACCGGCCGGTCGCCGCGCTCGACGCCGTCGACCGAGGTGATCGCGGCCGCGGCCTCAGACACGGTCGAGCCCGTCGGGCGCGGTGTCGTCGGCCACCGGGGTCGGCGCCTCGTCGGCGCCATGGTCGCGGCCGGCCCAGTCGCGCGCGAACTGGTAGGCGACCCGACCCGAGCGCGAGCCGCGCTCCAGCGCCCAGACCAGCGAGGGCTGGCGTGCGCCGGCGATCGCGTCCTCGGTGACGCCGAAGTGGCGCAGCCACTGCGCGACGATCACCAGGTACTCGGGCTGGCTGAACGGGTAGAAGCTGATCCACAGGCCGAAGCGCTCGGACAGCGAGATCTTCTCCTCGATCACCTCGCCGGGGTGGACCTCGCCGTCGTCGGTGTGGGTGTAGGAGAGGTTCTCCTTCATGTACTCGGGCAGCAGGTGGCGGCGGTTGCTGGTGGCGTAGATCAGCACGTTGTCGCTGGCCGCGGCGACGCTGCCGTCGAGGATGCTCTTCAGCGCCTTGTAGCCGGGCTCGCCCTCGTCGAAGCTCAGGTCGTCGCAGAAGACGATGAAGCGCTCGGGCCGCTCGGCGACCAGGTCGACCAGGTCGGGCAGGTCGACCAGGTCGGCCTTGTCGACCTCGATCAGGCGCAGCCCGCGGGCTGCGAAGGCGTTCAGGCAGGCCTTGATCAGCGAGCTCTTTCCCGTGCCGCGGGCGCCGGTCAGCAGCACGTTGTTGGCCGGCAGGCCGGCGACGAACTGCGCGGTGTTGCGCACCAGCCGGTCGCGCTGGCCGTCGACCTCCTGCAGGTCGGTCAACGCGATGCCCGCGACCTGGCGCACCGGCTGCAGCCAGCCCGAGGCACCGCGCTTGCGGTAGCGGAAGGCGATCGACGCGTCCCAGTCGGGTGCGGCGAGCGCCTGCGGCAGGATGCGCTCGAGCCGCCTGAGCAGATGGTCGGCGCGGACGAGCAGGGCTTCGAGGGACGAGGAATCCATCGCGGCAGTGTATCGAGCGGCCTGCACCAGGCGACCGACCACCGGTCGCGGTGAGCGTCGCCGCCGGCGTCGTGCCGGCTCACGCCAGCCGCTGCCCCCCGGCGGCGTCGAACAGGTGCGCCTGCTCGGCGGCCCAGCGCAGGTGCACCCGGTCGCCGATGTGGCGCCGGGCATGCCCGGCCACCCGGGCGGTGAGCTTGCCGACCGCGGTGTCGGCGGTGACATAGGTCTCCGGGCCGGTCGGCTCGATCATCGTCAGCGTGCCGGGCAGGCCCTCGTCGGCGAAGGCCAGGTCCTCGGGCCGCAGCCCGTAGACCAGCTCGGCCCCGCCGCCCTGCAGCGCCTGGCGCTGCGCGTCGCTGGTCGCCAGCTCGACACCGTGGGCCAGCACGCCATGCGCGCCGCGCTGCGCGGCGATCATGTTCATCGCCGGCGAACCGATGAACTCGGCGACGAAGCGCGTCGCCGGGCGGCTGTAGATGTCGTCGGGGGTGCCGAACTGCTGCACCAGGCCGTCCTTCATCACCGCGATGCGGTCGCCCAGCGTCATCGCCTCGACCTGGTCGTGGGTGACGTAGACGGTGGTCGTGCGGGTGCGCTGGTGCAGCAGCTTGATCTCGGCGCGCATCTCGACGCGCAGCTTGGCGTCGAGGTTGGACAGCGGCTCGTCGAACAGGAACAGCTTGGGGTCGCGCGCCAGCGCGCGGCCCATCGCGACGCGCTGGCGCTGGCCGCCCGACAGCGCGCCGGGCTTGCGGTCGAGCAGGTGGCCGATCTGCAGCATCGCGGCCACCCGCTGCACCGCCGCGTCGCGCTCGGGCTTGGGCACCTTGCGCATCTCCAGCCCGAAGGCGATGTTCTCGGCGACGTTCATGTTGGGATAGAGCGCGTAGCTCTGGAACACCATCGCGATGTCGCGGTCCTTGCTGGGCAGCCAGGTCACGTCGCGGTCACCGATGTGGATGCTGCCGCTGGTGGGCGTGTCGAGCCCGGCGATCATGTTCAGCAGCGTGCTCTTGCCGCAGCCCGAGGGCCCGACCAGGATCAGGAACTCGCCGGCCTCGATCTCGATGTCGATGCCCTTGAGGATGTCGACGGGGCCGAAGCTCTTGCGAACGCCGCGAATGGTGAGTGCACCCATGAGAATCTCCTTAACCTTTGACCGCGCCGGCGGTCAGACCGCGCACGAAGTACTTGCCCGCGACCACGTAGACCAGCAGGGTCGGCAGCGCGGCGATCAGCGCCGCGGCCATGTCGACGTTGTATTCCTTGACCGAGCTGCTGGTGTTGGCCAGGTTGTTCAGCCCGACCGTGATCGGCTTCGAGTCGGCGCCCGAGAACACCACGCCGTAGAGGAAGTCGTTCCAGATGTTGGTGAACTGCCAGATCAGCGTGACGACCATGATCGGCGTCGACAGCGGCAGCACGATGCGGCGGAAGATCTGCCAGAACGATGCGCCGTCGAGCATCGCCGCCTTGATCAGCTCGTCGGGCAGGCCGATGTAGTAGTTGCGGAAGAACAGCGTGGTGCTGGGGATGCCGGCGACCACGTGGACCAGGATCAGCCCGTACAGCGAACTGGCGATGCCCAGCCAGCCGAGGATCTGGCTCATCGGCAGCAGCACCACCTGCATCGGCATGAACACGCCGAACAGCAGCAGCGCGAACATGAACTCGCTGCCGCGGAACTTCCACTTGCTGAGCACGTAGCCATTGACCGAGCCGATCAGCGTCGAGATCGCCACCGCCGGAATCGCCATCGCCAGCGAGTTGATGAAGTACGGCTGCAGGCCGCGGCAGTCGGTGCCGGTGCAGGCGCCCGACCAGGCCTTGGCCCAGGACGCGAAGCCCGGCGCGGTGGGCAGCGACAGCAGGCTGCCCTCGCGCACCTGGGCCATGTCCTTCAGCGAGGTGACCACCATCACGTACATCGGCGTCAGGAACCAGGCCGCGAAGACCAGCAGCGCGGCCCAGAGCATCACCCGGTGGATCGTCAGCCGGTTCATTTCTTGACCCTCAGTTCGGAGTAGAGGTAGGGCACGACGATGGCCGCGACCATCGCCAGCATCACCGTGGCGCTGGCCGCGCCGAGGCCGATCTGGCCGCGCGAGAAGGCCATCGCGTACATGAAGGTGGCCGGCAGGTCGGTGGCGAAGCCGGGGCCGCCGGCGGTCAGCGCCATCACCAGGTCGAAGCTCTTGATCGCCAGGTGGCTGACGACCATCAGCGTCGAGAAGAACACCGGCCGCAGGCTCGGGATGATGATGCGCCAGTAGATGCGCGGCAGGCTGGCGCCGTCGACCTGGGCGGCCTTGATGATCGAGTCGTCGATGCCTCGCAGCGCGGCCAGGAACAGCGCCATCACGAAGCCCGCGCTCTGCCAGACGCCGGCGATCGCGACGCAGAAGATCGCCTTGTCGGGGTTGATCAGCCAGTCGAAGACGAAGCTCTCGAAGCCCCACTGGCGCATCAGGTGCTCCAGCCCCAGGCCGGGGTTGAGCATCCACTTCCAGGCCGTGCCGGTGACGATGAAGCTGATCGCCATCGGGTACAGGTAGATCGTCCGCAACAGGCCTTCGGCGCGGATCTTCTGGTCGAGCAGGATCGCCAGGAGCAGGCCGAGGGCCATCGCGCCGCCGATGAACAGGCTGCCGAAGATCGCCATGTTCTTCAGCGCGACGCGGAAGCGCTCGCTCTCCCACAGCAGCGCGTACTGCTCGAAGCCGACGAACTCGTAGTTCGGCAGCAAGCGCGACGCCGACAGCGACAGGTAGCCGTTCCAGGCGATCAGGCCGTAGATGAAGAAGAAGCTGACGACGAAGCTGGGCGCGACCACCAGCTTGGGCAGCCAGGGGGTGCGCAATGCACTGGGAGCGGACATGGTGCGGCGCCTTGTCTCGAGGGGGCATGCAGCCGCCCGCCGCGGCCGGAGCCGGCGACGACGGGCGAGGGTCGGGCACCGCGCGCCGGCCCGGCGCGCGGTGGTGGCCTCAGTCGAGGCCGGCGGGCCTGCTCGGGGCCTACTTGGCCTTGGCCGCGGCCACCAGCTTGGCCTGCGCGTCCTTGGCGCTCATCTTGTCGGTGTTCCAGAACTGGCTGACCACGTCCTTGATCGCGCCCTCGGTGGCCGAGGGCACGGCCATGCCGTGGGCGATGCTGGGCACCAGCGTGCCGCTCTTGGCGTCGTCGACGAAGTCCTTGGCCGACAGCTTGGCGCAGTCGTCGAACTTGTCCATCTTCATGCCCAGGCGCACCGGGATCGAGCCCTTGTTGAGGTTGAACACCTCCTGGAACTCGGGCGCCATGATCGCCGCGGCGAGGTCGTTCTGGGCCTTGACGTTGGCATCGTTCTTGATCTTGAACATCGCGAACGAATCGATGTTGAAGGTGAAGGCCTGGGCGGTGCCCGGCGCGGCGACGCAGACGAAGTCCTTGCCCGGCACCTTGCCGGCGGCGACGAACTCGCCCTTGGCCCAGTCGCCCATCAGCTGCATGCCGGCCTCGCCCTTGATGACCATCGCGGTGGCCAGGTTCCAGTCGCGGCCGTTGGCGTTCTTGTCGGTGTAGTCCTTGACGCGCTTGAAGGTCGCGAGCACCTTCTCCATCGTCGGGCCCGACAGCGTCGCCGGGTCGAGTTGCACCAGCGCCTTCTTGTAGAAGTCGGCGCCGCCGACGCCCAGCGCGACCGATTCGAAGGTGGTGAAGTCCTGCCAGTTCTGGCCGCCATGGGCCACGGGAATGATGCCGGCCTTCTTCAGCGCCTCGGCGGCGGTGAAGAACTCGTCCCAGCTGGCCGGCAGCTTCGCGCCGGCCTTCTTGAAGGCCTCGGGGTTGGCCCACAGCCAGTTGACCCGGTGCACGTTGACCGGCACCGCGACGTAGTTGCCCTTGTACTTCATCACGTCGCTGACCGCCTTGGGCAGCAGTTCGTCCCACTTTTCGGCCTTGGCGACGCCGTCGATGTTGGCCAGCACGCCCTCGCGCGCCCATTCCTGGATCGACGGGCCCTTGATCTGCGCCGCCGCCGGTGCGTTGCCCGAGACCACGCGGCTCTTCAGCACCGTCATCGCCGAATCGCCGCCGCCGCCGGCCACCGCGAAGTCCTTCCAGGTGTGGCCCTTGGCCTGCATCGTCGCCTTCAGCGCGTTGGCGGCCTTGGCTTCGCCGCCGCTGGTCCACCAGTGCAGCACTTCGACCTCGCCGGCCTGGGCGCCGGCGCAGGCCAGCAGGCAGGCCAGGCCGATCGCACGGGCTGAGATTCGGATGTTCGGGGTGTTCATGAGGCTCGTCTCCGTCAGGGGTTGGGGCAGCGGGGCCCGCGACGCGGGGTTGTCGGCCCGCCGCAAGCTGACGTTAATGTTTCATAAAGCATTGGTCGGCGTCTCTAAGTATTAACACTAGATTAATACCTGGCATGCGGCCGACGCGCCGCGTTCAGTTCGACAGCGGCAGGCGCAGCCGCGCCCTCAGGCCATGCGGCGACACCGGCTCCAGGTGGACCGAGCCGCCGTGGCGCTCGGCGATCTCGCGCACGATCGCCAGACCCAGGCCGCAGCCGGTGCCTTCGTGGGTGGCGCGCACGAAGCGGCCGAACACCGCCTCGAGCTGGTCCGGCGGCAGGCCGGGGCCGGTGTCGCTGACCTCGACCACCGCCCAGCCGGCCTCGGCGCGCACCGACACCGTGACCTCGGCGCCGCTTCCGGCATAGCGGATCGCGTTGTCGACCAGGTTCAGCGCCGCCTCGCGCAGCAGCAACGGGGCGCCGCGCAGCAGCAGCGGCGCGGGCGGCGGGCCGTCGGTCGCCGCCTCGTCGGCCAGCCCCAGGTCGATGCCCGCCTGCAGCGCACGCGGCACGTTCTCGGCCACCAGCTCGACCACCAGCTCGCGCAGGTCGAACACGGTCCGCGGCAGGGCCGCGACGGCCTCGGGGTCGGCCCGGGCCAGCGCCATCAGCTGGTTGACCAGGTGCGCGCTGCGCACCGCGCTCTCGTGCACCCGCGCCAGCCGGGCGCCGAGCGCCGGGTCGGTGTTGCTGGCCAGCGCCACCTCGGTCTGGCCCTTCAGTCCGGCCAGCGGGGTGCGCAGCTGGTGCGCCGCATGGCTGACGAAGCGGCGCTGCACCGCCGCGCTCTCGTGCATCGCCGCCAGCAGCTGGTTCAGCGCGCGCACCAGGCCGCGCACCTCGGGCGGTGCGGCCTCCAGCTCGAGCGGCGCCAGGTCGGTCGGTGCGCGGTCCTCGACCAGCACGCGCAGGCGCCCCAGCGGCGCCAGGCCGGCGCGGATGCCGGCCCAGACGATCATCGTCATCAGCGCGATCAGCCCCGACAGCGGCAGCACGGTGTCGACCAGGATCGCCCGCGCCAGCTCGTCGCGGCTGGCCTGGCTGCGCGCGATCTGCACCAGCATCACCTGCGGCGCGCCCTCCTCGCCGATCGGCAGGTACAGCGCGGCCACCCGGATGCGCAGCGACTCCAGCCGGTCGTCGTAGAAATAGGGCTCGCGCAGCCGCGGCGCGCCCAGCGCCTGCGGCGGCAGCGGCAGCTTGCGGCTGCCGAGGATGAACTGGCCCGGCGGCGTGCTGACCATGTAGAAGATCCGGTCCTCCGGGTCGGCTTCGAGGATGTCCTGCGCCGCGCGCGGGAAGTCGATCAGCAGGCCGCTGCCGATCGGCTTGATCTGCCGCGCCAGCGAACGCGAGGCCTGCAGCAGGCTGGCGTCGATGCCGCGGTTGGCGTAGCGCGAAGCGACGTTGTAGGTCACGAAGGCCGCTGCCAGCCACAGCACCAGCTGCGGCAGCAGCAGCCAAAGCAGCAGCTGGCGGTGCAGCGAGCCGTGGCCCAGCAGGCGCGCGAGCTGCCGCTGCAGCCAGCCGCCGCTGCCCCAGGAGCGCGAGATCGGCCGCACGGGCTAGCGCGGGTGGGCCTGCAGGCCGCCGGCAGCGCCGGCCTCGAGTTCGAGCAGGTAGCCCAGGCCGCGCACGGTGCGGATCGACAGGCCCGAGCCCTCGAGCTTGCGCCGCAGGCGGTGGATGTAGACCTCGACCATGCCGGGCGATGCCGGCGCCTCGGCGAGCGGCCCGTCCTGGCGGTCGGCGTTCCAGGTCTGGGTGATGCGGTCCTTCTGCACCACCTTGTCGCGCTGGGCCAGCAGCAGGTCGAGCAGCGTCCACTCGCGCGGCGACAGCTCGACCGCCACGCCGTCGATGCTGGCGCGCCGGGCGTCGCGGTCGAACACCAGCCGGCCCATGTCGGCCACCGCGCGTGCTGCCGGGCTGGCCGGCATGGCGCGCGACCGGCGCAGCAGCGCATGCAGCCGGGCCTCGAGTTCGGGAAAGTCGAACGGCTTGGTGAGGTAGTCGTCGGCGCCGGCGTTGAGCCCGGCGACCCGGTCCTCGAGTCCGTCCAGCGCGGTCAGCACCAGCACCGGCAGCGCCGGCTTGGCCGCGTGCACATGCCTGAGCACCGCCAGGCCGTCGACCATCGGCAGGCCGATGTCGAGCACCGCCGCATCGAAGTCGTGGCGCAACAGCAGGTACTCGGCCACCGCGCCGTTGGGCGCATGCTCGACCTCGAACCCGGCCCCGCCCAGCTGGGTGATCAAGGCATCGGCCAGCATCGCATCGTCTTCGGCCAGCAGCAGTCGCATGGCCAAAGCTTAACGCGAACTTTCAGATTTCTTCATGCGCTGTTCGTGGCGCCTGCCGCGGCGGCCGGCACGGCGATCACCCGCGGCGCCGAGCCGTCGGCCACCGCGTACAGCCGGTCAGCGGGCGCACGCGGCAGCGCATGCATGCCGGTGAACGGCCCGAACGCCGGCAGCACCCCGCCCGACCGGCCGAAGTGGAAGCACGGCAGCCGCAGGCGGTCGCCGCCGCGCCCGCCCAGCACCACGCAGGGGTGCACATGGCCGGCCAGCGCGAAAGCGCCGTCGACCGGCCCGGGCTGGTGCAGCAGGGCCCAGGGGCCGACGCGCAGCGGGCCGTCGACCACCTTGACGCCCAGCGCCGCCGGCGGGTCGCCGGCATGCCGGTCGTGGTTGCCACGCACCAGCGTGACGTCGAGCGCGGCGTGGCGCCGGCGCCAGGTCTGCAGGGCGGCGATGGTGCCCGCGGCATGGGCGCGCGCCGAATGCAGCAGGTCGCCGAGGAAGACGATGCCGCGTGCGCCGGTGGCTGCCGCCAGCAGGTCCAGCCGTGCCAGCGCCTCGTCGGTGGTGGCCTCGGGCACCGGCACGCCGAGGCGGCGGAACGATACCGCCTTGCCCAGGTGGGCATCGGCCACCAGCAGCAGACCGGCGTCGGGGTCGAAGGCGGCCTTCTGCGGCCACAGCTGCAGCCGGCCGCCGCCGTCGGGCAGGCTGAACCAGGCCGTGCCGTCCGCCGGCGCGTGCTCGGCCCGCGAGGCCGGCATCAGGTCAGCCGCAGCAGCAGCGCGTCCAGGTGCTCGGTGGGTGAGCGGCGGAAGCCCGATCGGGCATAGCGCTGCAGCCGGCCGACCACCAGCGCGGTCAGGCCCGATGCCAGCGCGTTGCCGTCCACGGTGGGCGTGACCGAACCGTCGGCGTCGGCGGCGGCGCGCAGGCACTGGCGCAGCTGGGCTTCGAGGCGGTCGAAGAACTGGTTCATCCGCACCGTCAGCCGCTCGTGTTCGAACACCAGGGCGTCGCCGACCATCACCCGCACCATGCCGGGGTTCTTCTCGCCGAACTGCAGCACCACGGCGACGACGCGGCGGGCCTGCAGCGCACCGCTGGCCTCGCGCTCGGCGATCTGGTTGACCAGCGTGAAAACGCTCGACTCGATGAACTCGATCAGCCCCTCGAACATCTGCGCCTTGCTGGCGAAGTGGCGGTACAGCGCCGCTTCGCTGACCTGCAGCTGCGCGGCCAGCGCCGCGGTGGTGATGCGATCGGCGCCGGGCTGCTCGAGCATCGTCGCCAGGGTCTGCAGGATCTGCACCCGGCGCTCGCCGGGTCGCGGCCGCTTGCGCACGGCTGCGACGGCGGGCACTGCCGCCAGCGCAGCCAGCGGCGCGGCGGCGCCGTAGGCCGGTGAAGCATCGGCGCCGGAGGGCTCGGGCAGGTCAGGCATCGCAGCGGCGCTCTGGGCTTCGGCGGGGTCTCGATTCATTCTTGCACAGCGACCCGGACGCCCTCCTGCTGTTCGACGCCGACCGGCCCACCCTCCCCCCCGAAGAAGGGTGTCCGCCGCCGGCCCCGGCCGGCGGCGCGGGTCAGCGCAGCAACGGCCGCAAGCCGCGCACGCGGCGGTCGACGTAGGCCGGCCGCATCGACAGCCGGGTGGTGGCCGGCCCCAGCGGCAGGCGACGGCGCAGGAAGCGCTGCATCCACACCGTGCGCATGCCGATGCGGCGGGCGGCCTTCTGGTGCGCCAGCGTGTCCTCGACCAGCACGCAGCGCCGCGGCGCCACGCGCAGCTGCGCCGCCAGGCGGCGCAGCATCCGCGCATCCGGCTTGGGTCGCAGCTGGCCGAACATGAACATGTCGTCGATCGCGATGACGCCATCGAACAGGTGGCCGATGCGCAGCGCATCCAGCACCCGCAGCGCATAGCCGCGCGGCGCATTGGTCAGGATGAACTTGCGGCCGCGCAGGCGCTCGAGCGCCGCGAAGTCGTGGCGGTGGCCGCTGAGCTGCTGCTCCAGCCCGGGCAGCCGGTGGGTGTCGTGCAGGAAATGCGCCGGCCTCACGCCATGGTGGCGCATCAGCCCCAGCAGCGTGGCGCCGTGGCGGTGCCAGTAGCGCAGGTTCAGCGCATGGGCCTCGTCGGGCGGGATCTGCAGCGCGCTGGCCACGTAGGCGCCCATCGCCTCGCGCAGCGCGCCGAAGACCCAGGCGCCGGCATCGTGCAGCGTGTTGTCGAGGTCGAACAGCCAGACGGTGTCGGGGCCGACACGCAGCGCCATCGCCGCCTCAGTGCGACCGGATCATCGTGCCGTAGGCCTGGTCGGTCAGGATCTCGAGCAGCATCGCATGCGGCACGCGGCCGTCGATGATGTGCACCGCGTTGACGCCGCTCTTCGCGGCGTCGAGCGCACCGGCGATCTTCGGCAGCATGCCGCCGCTGATGGTGCCGTCGGCGAACAGCTCGTCGATGCGGCGCGCGGTCAGGTCGGTCAGCAGCTTGCCGTCCTTGTCGAGCACGCCGGCGATGTTGGTCAGCATCAGCAGCTTCTCGGCCTTCAGCACGGTGGCCAGCTTGGCCGCCACGACGTCGGCGTTGATGTTGTAGCTCTCGTTGTTCTCGCCGAAGCCGATCGGGCTGATCACCGGGATGAACTGGTCGTCCTGCAGTGCCTTGACCACGCTGGGGTCGATCGCGACGATCTCGCCGACCTGGCCGACGTCGTGCTCCTTGCTCGGGTCGTCGCGGTCCAGCATCTTCAGCTTGCGGGCGCGGATCAGCCCGCCGTCGCGGCCGGTCAGGCCCACCGCCTTGCCGCCGGCGGCGTTGATCAGGCCGACGATGTCCTGCTGCACCGCGCCGCCGAGCACCCACTCGACGACTTCCATCGTCTCCTCGTCGGTCACCCGCATGCCCTGGATGAAGGTGCCCTTCTTGCCGATCTTGGCCAGCGCCTCGTCGATCTGCGGGCCGCCGCCGTGGACGACGATCGGGTTCATGCCGACCAGCTTCAGCAGCACCACGTCCTCGGCGAAGTCCTGCTGCAGCGCCGGGTCGGTCATCGCGTTGCCGCCGTACTTGATGACCAGCGTCTTGCCGTGGAATCTGCGGATGTAGGGCAGCGCCTGGGCCAGGATCTCGGCCTGGTCGCGCGGCGTGATGTGCGTCAGGTCGTGGTCGGCGGCGGGTGCAGGCTTGGCGGGCGAGGTCATGGCCGGTCCTTTGGTGCGTTGCAGCAATCGGCGCGATTGTAGGAACAAGCTCGAGCCTGCCGGGCTAGCATGAGCGACCGCCCCTGCACGGAGATTTCGCGATGAACAGCCCCGCACCCGCGATCGAGACCCTCGTCAACCACCAGGTGCGCCTGGCGGCCCGGCCGGTGGGCCTGCCCAAGGCCAGCGACTGGCAGCTGACCAGCGAGCCGGTCGGCGAGCCGCCCGAAGGCGGCGTGCTGGTCGAGGTGCTGGCGCTGTCGCTCGACCCGGCGATGCGCGGCTGGATGAACGAGGGCCGCAGCTACATCGCACCGGTGGCCCTCGGCGAGGTGATGCGCGCCGGCGGCATCGGCCGGGTGATCGCCTCGCGCCACCCCGGCTTCGCGATCGGTGATGCGGTCAGCGGGCTCACCGGCGTGCAGGACTACCTGGCGCTGTCGGCCGACGGGGTGCGTGCCGCGGGGCTGGCGCGCATCGACCTCGGGCTGGGAAGCGTCACGCAATGGCTCAATGTGCTGGGCATGCCCGGCATGACCGGCTACTTCGGGCTGCTCGACATCGGCCAGCCCGGGGCGGGCGAGACGGTGGTGGTCTCGGGCGCCGCCGGCGCGGTCGGGCAGACCGTGGGCCAGGTCGCGAAGATCAGGGGCTGCCGCGTCGTCGGCATCGCCGGCGGCCCGGCCAAGTGCGACTGGGTGCTGCGCGAGCTGGGCTTCGACGCCTGCATCGACTACAAGGCCGCGGCGCCCGAGGGCGTCAAGCGCTGGGACGCGGTGCGCGAAGGCCTGAAGCAGCATTGCCCGAAGGGCGTGGACGTCTACTTCGACAACGTCGGCGGCGAGATCCTCGACACCGTGCTGACCCGCATCAACCTGAAGGCGCGCATCGTGATCTGCGGCGCGATCAGCCAGTACAACGCCACCGCCGCGGTGGCCGGGCCGAAGAACTACCTGTCGCTGCTGGTGCACCGCGCCCGCATGGAGGGCATGGTGGTGTTCGACTACGCCGACCGCTACCCGCAGGCCATCGCCGAACTGGCGCAATGGCTGAAGGACGGCCGCATGAAGAGCAAGGAAGACGTGGTCGACGGCAGCGTCGCCGACTTCCCGGCGACGCTGAACAAGCTGTTCGCCGGCGAGAACTTCGGCAAGCTGGTGCTGAAGCTCGCCGACGCGTGATCGGCGACACTCAGGTGCCGCGCTGCGTTCAGGATGGGGACGAGCAGCGACGGCTTGCGGCTCGGAGCGGAAATCGCCCTGCTGCTTCGCAGCGGACACCCGGACGACGGGACATGAGCGTCAGGCCGGGCTGCCGTGCTCTGCTCCGTCTCCCCCGCCGTCGCCCTGCCGGACGCCGGCTCCTCCTTTACCGGCGCAGAACACGGCAGCCCGTCCTGACGCTCCGGCACCACCGGGGCATGCCACGGCCGCCAAGACCGTCGTGCGCGCCCGGCGGTGCCGGGACGAGGGCGCCGGGTGACCGGACGACGTAGGTAAAGGAGGAGCCGGCCGCAGGCCGGCGGGGGACACGGAGTCGGCCGGTCACCCGGTGGCCTCGGCCTCGTCCTCACGCCGATTCAGCTTCGATGAG